>DASRXU010000452.1:0-30787 GCA_035687365.1 Planctomycetaceae bacterium
CATCCAGGCTCACGACGAGTCGGATGAGTCCAGTTTTTTTGTCTTGCCGATCCGTACGGAGTTGCAACGTCAACTGATCGCGGGCGGCAAACCGGCGGACGTGCTCGTTGAACTGAACGGTTTCGTCGCAATTGGCAAACGAGGCATCGAGCGGATGCGAGCCCTCGACATCTTGGCGCTGCGACGGTCCCTGGCGGCGATTAAGGCTGCGAATCCAAAGGCGTCGGTCGTGTTTGTCATCGGCTTCCTGGGCCAGATGTCGCCGGACACGTTCCGACTCTTGTCGAACGAGCAGAAACTGCTCACCCAGGAGTGCGACCAGATGGCGAAGGACGCCAAACTACACGTCACTCGCATTAGCGGAACCACGGCGGGAACCCCCGGCTTGTGGCCGAAAACAATTGCCGCGGCCAAAGACATCGACCTGACCAAGGAGACGGCGACGGAATCGGCGGTCGGAGATTCCGAGGTCCGGGCATTTCCGGTTCGCACAAGAATCACTCGACTGTTGACGGGCGACGTTGTCGGAACCCCGCACCGTTCGGACTGCGTGGTCTATATCGACAAGCGATTGAAAGCTGCCAATAACCCTCTGATTAGTCCAGAACTGGAAGCGCACATTAAGCAGCTCGTGTCCAAGCTCGAGTTGCCCAGCAAGGATCGAATCGATTTTCACCTGTTTCCGGCCGGCGGAAGCGGCAAAGCGTATCTCAAGAACCGCGAAGCTATCGACAAACGATTCCTCGGAACGGAATCGCAACGCCTCGCCAAGTCGCTCGGGTTCAAAGACAGTTCAGTGACTTATTGAAAGTGCGAGGAAGTTCGACGTCGAGCGTGCCGCGCAGTTCTTGGTGTCCGAGGACCGCCTCTTTGTCCGCAGTTGTGCGGAATCGACCAATCTCTATTTCCCTTGGAAGTTCGCCGGGCGCTTTTGCAGGAAAGCCTGCACCGCCTCTTGCACGTCTTGCGTTCCTAACAGTTGGCTCTGTGCCCAGCGCTCCAGCGTCATTTGCGTGCGCTTGTCCAATCCGTCTCCTTGATCGACGAGCAGCTTGGCCATCCCGACCGCCAAAGGGGCATTCGCAGCGATTTGCTCCGCCAGCTCGGTGGCACGGGCCATCAACTCAGCCGGTGCCACGACCCGGTTGACGAGTCCCCATTGCAGGGCTTCGGCCGCGTCGATCGAGCGGGCGGTCATCAGCAGATCTTTGGCTCGGCTGGGACCGACGACGCGGGACAAGCGTGTCGTCCCTCCCACGTCGGCCACGAGCCCCAGACGGGCCTCGGGAATCGCCAACACCAGATCGTCCGTCGCGACGCGCAGGTCGAATGCCAGCGCCAATTCGAGCCCCATCCCGAGCACCTGACCGTGCAGCGCGCCGATCACCGGCACCTCGGTGGCTTCGATTGTGTTGAGCGCCTGCTGCAGCCGCTCGGCGAAACGCCGGGTCCACCGGCCCACATCCAGCCCGCGCATCGCGGCCTGCATCTCGCCGAGCGAACGGAGGTCGATGCCGGCCGAAAAGATCGGGCCCTGCCCTGACACGATCACGGCGCGAATTTGCGGGTCATCATCGGCCTTACGCACGGCGGTCGCGATCGCTTCGAGCATGTCGGGTGTGAGGGCGTTGCGCTTTTCCGGCCGGTTGAGTGCCACGTGCAATAGCCGGCCCTCGACCCGGGATTCAATCTGCGTTTCGTTCATGGCGGTTGGGCCTTTGTCTGACTGTTTCTCATTGGACACGCGTACCGTTTCGGAGTCGGGGCGATTGTAGCAACACGCGTCTCGGCCGTTTCGGCAAACAGGCTTGGCGTTTCGGGACGACCCCTTTCGATCGCTCCGCCGACTCCTTCAGTTCGCTGCCGAGCCGAATTGTCGGGAACGCGCGCGACAAATCCGCGCCCCGTGAGCGATCCTATCTCGGGGCGGAATTTACCAGCGAATTTCGCTTGCGTTCCGCGCGGGGCTGTTGCAATCTGGCTGCGGTCCCTGAATCTCAGGGTGCGTCGAGATCATTCACCTTTTTGCGGAGCCTGATTGTGAAACATTGCACCGTGTTGATCGTGCTGGCAATTGCGTCCACTGGATTCTGTGCCGACCCGAAGGCGCCGAAGGCGGACACGATGAACGGCCGCTGGACGCCCGAAACTGCCGTGATGGCCGGCGAGGCGTTTCCCGAGGAAATGCGCAAGTCCATTCACCTGACGCTGTCCGACGGCAAATACACCGTCAACATCGGCGACCAGGTCGACGAAGGAACGTATAAGGTCGACGAGTCCAAGACTCCCAAGACGATCACGATTGTCGGCAAGAAAGGTCCGAACGAGGGCAAAACGATTCTGGGGATTTACGAGTTGGACAAGGGAACGCTGAAAGTCTGTTACGACATGAGCGGCAAAGCCTTCCCGGCCAAGTTCGAGTCGAAGGCGGATTCTCAGTTGTTCCTCGCCAGCTACACGCGGCAGAAAATGAAAAAGAAGGGTTTCCGCGCCAAGACCTCGGCAGGCGGGGAGCTTAAGTAGTCCTGGCCATTTTCGTTCCAATGAGCGCGCGCTCGCTCATTTTTTTCTTCTCTGGATCAAAGAGAGCGCCGGCCCCCGCGACCGGCCGGGACGGAATTGCGCGACCCCGCGCATGCGTTGACTCGCGTCCTGAAGCGCGTCTATTTGCGACGCTCAAAGGTCTTGGCGGCGATCCCGGTGTTGTTGATGGCGAAGTCCGATTGATTGCTCGGATTCGAGCCGTAGATAAATCCCGTCTGGCCGTTGACCGCGCCTAGGTTCAAGAGACTCTGTTGGCCATTCGTATCGAGGAATTGGAGGCCAGTGGCATTTTCCCCGTGCTCGCCGACGAACATCACGATGCGGCCCGTTCCATTTTCGTCGAGCAGCTTGAAGTAAGCATTGGAGGTGGGACTCTTGGCGATTTCTGCGCGAACCTTCGTATTTTGGTCGAGCACCTGAAGGACCTGGCGCACGGAAGTACCGCTGGGAGTTGCACAGAAGCAGATCTGGTTTTGCGGTGTCCAGGCGGCGAAGGCGCCCCCCTGTTCGGTCACCGTCATCCGCGCCATGACCTGGTTGGTGTCTTTGCTAAAGAGTGCGAGTTCGGGTTCTTGACTCGTTCTGCGAAGGGAGACTCGAGAGTTGCCCTTCTCGTCAAACATCCAGATCTCGGGCCCGTCCTGAATTTTCACGTTCAGCCGCTCTTTTCCGCGCTCGTCATATAGACAAAAAGCGGGCTGCTTGGCGTCGTTCATGAAAAGTGCGGCGCGCACCATCCCCGCGTCGTCTTTGAGTTGAAAGTGACGGGCTGCGATCAGGTTGGGCGTCGACGCATCTTGAGCCGCCATGAGCGCCGCCGTGCCCACCAGCAAGACGCAGGCGAACATTCCGTTGCGCCACAAACGATTCCGCCGTTCCACGCATTCGAGCCGGCGGCGGAGGGAAGCCAATTCGGTGTCGTCGTTCGCCATGGGTTAATTCCTCTCATGTTGAGTTGAGCTAGGGAGCTGTCAAAGGCCTGGTAGCGGTTGCCGCGGAGTGCCGTAGATCACCACGGCCTGCCGCACACTCGCACCAGCGTCAAACCGCCACTGGGCGGACACGAAAATGCGACTTTCTCTGCAGATGACAACAATTTAATGTCACATTTCGGGCCGGATGACGCTCAGCCAGGAATGTTGCGAAGAAACTCTCTACTCACACGACTTAACAGGAGATGGAAGATGTCGCCTTCTTATTCGTTTCGCAGTTTGGGGCGCGCGGTGTCTCTGGCGCTCGTCGCGGTAGTGGCGTGCGCAGCGCCGGCGGCGGCTTACGTCCCCGCAGACGCCGATGAGGGGTCCAATCCGGCTTCAGGAACTTGGAATTGGACGATCAATCAAGGCAAGACGCGCATGAAACTACGTTTGAGACAGAACGGAGACCAACTGACCGGAGCGATCAGCGCCGACCGCGGCCCGGAGAATGCGATTCAACACGGCCGAGTCGACGGCAACAAAATCTTTTTCAAAGTGGGCACCCTCATGGGCAAAGTGAAAATCGTCGCCGTGTACGAAGGCACGATCGATGACAACATCATCACGGGCGGAACGAAGGTTTACGTCGGGCCGAATCCCCAGGAACCAAAGAGGCCCATCCCGTGGCGCGCGCGACGCGCGAATGAATAGAACCGGCCGCCGCGGATTTCGAGTGTTCGCCAGTCTGGCCACCTTCGCCTTCGGAGAAGATCATGGTTGTCGACATTGGAACGTTTGCAAAAGACGTCGATCACGCGACGTGCAACCTGTTCGCGCAGCGTGCCATGCAGTTGAATTTCATCAACGTCGACTGGAACCTGAGTGATCCGTACACGACGTTCGGCACAGGCAACGCGGGCGGACCGTACGAAAGCGTGGTGATCATCGTCGCGTGCATTCCGCAATCGGACGGCAGCACTTGGGTCGAAGTCTTTGCGTCGTCGGACGACGGCGGGCAAGCCGAGGACGCTCGCAACGCCGTGCGAACACAAATCATGCAGGCCACGATCTACGATCCACCCCCGCGGCACCCGACCCGAGTCCTAAAATACGGCGCAGTCACTGCGCACTCGCGGGCGCTGGTGCCACGTTCGGCGGAACGTGTTCCGGGGGCGCCTGCCAAATCGTCGCGCTTTGTCCCGCGGACGATTCCCAGAGTTACCTGAGCGAGAGGGCTAGCAGCGGCGGTCGCGTTTCCTTCGCGGCGGCGATGACCGACCTCGCGTGCCACAACATCGAGGCCGAACATTGGGGCGGTCTTGAGAAACCCTCCTTCGTCAGGGACGATGGCTCGGTAAGGTCGCTCTTTAACGATCTGAGTCCTCGGCTCAGAAGGGCGCGGCCGCAACCGAGAAGCAATCGAATGGAAATCCACGTTGATTTCGACAAGGCGCTCGTCGAGAAATTCATGGACGCGCTCGCCAACGGTTCGCCGCTCGATCCGGGCGGAAAATGGACTGGCGATAAAATCCTGATGGCGGCGGCCGTGCTCCGCTACGCGAGCAACAACGTTGTGAATTGGGACGATGGCCGGCCGGCGTCGGAGCACCCCGAATACGCCGAAGCTCGGGGCACTCGCGACAGCCAGCGAGTCGGAACGGTCATTCACAATCTGGCGGCGATCTGCTTTATGGTCCGCAAAGGTCTCTACTCCGAGACCTATTCCGACCATTGCACGCTAGCGGTCGACGCCGACCACGCGATTTAGACCGCGGGCGACCGACGTCGCTCAGACGGCCTGAGTGAAACCGGCGCGTCGCAATCGCGCAGCGGTGGAAACAGGCACCTTGGCGGGCTTAACGTGGGGCTCGGTCGGGCCGCGCCGCTCGCGCAGCACGGTCTTCCAAGCATCGGTCAGCGGGCGATAGGCCTGTTTCACCGGCCCGATCGGCAACAGGACAATCACCACATCGAGCAGTCCGCGCGAAAATCCGTGATCGACGATCTGCGTGGCAAACAGCATGCTCAAGTAGCCGTGCCGAATGAGTTGCCCGACGATGCACCAGAAGGGGCTGCCGATCTCGACGCGATCGAAATCGATGTGGCGATCCCAATCTGAACCGTACTTAGCATCGAGCCAGGCGGCCCCGCTCCGAGCGCGAGCCAGCGCCCAGTCGTGGCTGCCCTCGGTGGGATTCTCGTTAGCCGGCGCTTCCAACGTCGGCTCGTCCAACCTCGGCTCGTCCAACACGTGTGAATGCAAAAGCGTCGCGCTCATTAGGGATCTCCTCCGACAGAAGTGAGGTGGCCCGCATCGAGCACTGCACGGCGAACGCGTGCGAAGTCGATGCGTCGTGCGAACTGGAATCCACTTCTGAGGACTCTGCAAGCGGCGGCTTTTGTCTTCGTTTCCGCAGAATAAATTTCACGCCGCGACTTACGTCACTCGGGAAGAATCCAAGACGGACGCGGCAACGGCACCAGATGCACCAAGGTCCACAGCACACCGACGGTGATGGTCAACAGCGGCACTTCGGTATCGACGCCGACAAATCCGGTCTGACGCAAAATGGAGAGAAATGCGCCGACGATCAACGACGGACCGACCACGAAAGAGAATTTGTTCACGCCCTCAAACGAAAGCAAGACCGCTCCCAACGCAGCCAGCCCGAGCACCCACGCCCACTGCACTCCGGGAATGAGACCTTGAGCAGTCAGCAACCAACCGATTCCCACGGTAGTGATCAGAATGGGAGCGCAATCTTGCCCCTGCGTGCTCGCTGCACTGACGGCGTTTTCGTTCCGTTTGACTCTGTAGTCTCGCTCTCTTTGCTCATGACACCCTCCCAAAAGAGCCGGACTAGTTAGTCCGAACCTATCGTTTGTGGCAGTCCACAGGAGAGAGGGCGCAGAGCAACCGCGGATATAACGCGGAATTTGGCCCGTTGGGAGAATTCGGATCGGGTGCCCAGCGGCACGCAATCGATGCGCTCAGCCCGATTTCTTCTGCTTCTTGGCCGGGCGAGACGGCAGGCGGCGAGCGACGCTCTGGACCGGGGGTCGCGACGCGGCGCGGGCCTTCTTTTCGCTGCTGGCTTCTTTCATGCTGCGCTTGAGCGCATCCATGATGTTGACGATCGGCGGCTCTTCGACAGGCGTCGGCGTTACGATTTGCTTGCCTTGCACCTTCGCTTCGATCAACTCGCGCACGCGATCGGTATACGCGTCGGTCCGCTCAGACAGATCCAGCTCCTCATCCACCATCGACGAAATCAATTGGCGGGTGAGCTTGCGCTCAGGAGCACTCGGATGTGTGTCGACCAGTTCCTGTTTGAACTGAGTCGGATCCTTCACCTGCGAGGCATACTGCAAGAGATCGACGATCAACAAGCCGTCTTCCGCACGCACGCGGACCAGGTGCTCGCGGGTCGTGATCTTCATTCGGCCGATCGCGTTCAACTCTTCGCTGGCCATTGCCTCTTGGATGAGTTGATACGGCTTCTGGCCGAGCGATCCGTCCGGCGTCAGAAAGTACGTCTTGCCGCTCAAGTAAGCGGGGTCGATCGTATCCGGAGACACGAAGCCTTCGACGCTGATCGCGCGCTCGCCTTCCGGCCGTAGCTCGGCCAGTTCATCGGGGTCGATCTCGATGTACTGGCCCTTCGTGTATTCGTAGCCGGAGACGATCTCATCGTTCGGGACTTCGCCGTGAATGGGGCAAGTCTTCACGTATTTGATGCGGCTGTGGCACTCGCGGTGGAGCTGGTTGAAACGGATCGGACTTCCTTCGTCTGTCGAACCCGATGAGCCGGTGTATGCCAGCACGGGCATCGAGACGAGACTGATCCGCAAATAGCCCTTCCAGGCGGGTCGGGGAGCCACGGCGTGTTCTTTCGCTGGACTGGGTGTGAATGAGCCCGCAACGAAAGAGCGCATGCGCTCGACGTTGCAGGGACGAACTAAATCCAGTCCCTGGCGGAAGAACCGGTCGCTCCATCATGGAGTTGGGCCAGACAAACCGTTCCCCGGTTCCAGAACAGTTAGCGGCCACGGCCACAGGCGGTTTCGCAAATCACGTACCGGCTGGGGCACGCCAATTATGCACTATAAACGGTCCGCCGCAGAGCGAGCGACGATTTTTCGCAAGAATCTTCGGGCCGCCTCGCCCGAATTCGTTTCCTAGCCTGCCTTTCCACGCGACACTCAAGACTTCTGCAGAGGCAACAGGTCCTGCACTCGGCGCTCGCGCAGCCAAAGTCCACCCCAAAGTAGCGCACCGAAGACGACCGGGAAGAGGTCGTTGAAAACTGGCGCACTGACACGCACATGGGTGGCCACCGCCCCGCCCAAGTAGCCGGTCAATAGGATCGCTCCCAGCACGGGGGTGCGTGGGATCAGATAGAGCACCGTGCTCGCAACCAGCACGCATCCCAGGACGACAATGACTGATTCGGGATAACCCAACTGGGTTGTGGCTTCGACCACGAACGGTGGCTTGAACAGCTTCATGCCGCCGTCTACCAACAGGAACAGCGCCGGCAAGCCACTCAGAATGCGGCCCGCCCAAAGGCGCGTGCTCGAAAGCGATTGGTCGCTGGATGCCATGCTTGTGCTCGCGTCGAAAGTGGCTCTCTGGTGCGGTTGTTTAGAGAGGCAGAAGCTCGCCATTAATGACCCAGGCGACGCCGTACTTGTCGACGAGCATGCCGAATTTGCGGGCCCAGAAAGTCGGTCCGAACGGCATCGTCACCTGTCCGCCTTGAGCCAGGGTATTGAACTTCGACTCAGCCTCCTCAACCGTGTCGTAATTCAGGGCCAAAGTCACGCCCTGGATTTCCTTGTACGGCACGTGTGCCGGTGCGTCGCCTGCGTAAAGCAGGGCGCCACCCGGCAACTCCAGTTGGGCGTTGAGAATCCGGTCAGCAAACTCCTTCGGAATTTGGGCAGCCATCGGAGACTGGGCTCCCGACATCATGACCTTGATCGTTCCGCCCAGGACTTTCTCGTAGAAGCGCATGGCTTCGGCGCATTTGCCGTCAAAGCTGAGAAAAGGAATGGGTTGAAGCGTGGTGGTTTGGGCTAATGACATCGTCAGTTTCCTTTGATTCGGTTTCCTCTGAGACAGGGCCCGTTGAGGCCTGCACCTTGTAGTCGAACGCGGAAGCGGGAATCGACATCCAACTAAAAAGATTTTCCTCGCCTGATTCGGGGCTTGCGGTTGATCCCTCAGAGGGCCGGGCCGGGAGTCGAGCCTTATTTGGCGGGAATATTCAGCCCGCCAGCCTCGGGCTCGTCGGCGGTCCCCATCGGATTGGCCGATCGTTCGGGCAGCGAGCGGCTGGTGGCAACAGCGGTCAGCCGTCGGGCGCTGATTACTTCGTCTGTGTCATCGTCTCGCACGGTTTGCTCGATTTGCAGGACGCCGAACGGCACAGCCGCAGTGAGCCAGACGTCGATCCGATGAACGAAAGTGCGTCCGGATGTCGGATCGTCCGTTCGAATCTGGGCGGCCGCTTTGCGAGTGGTGAAGGCATCGTGGCGAAGCGGCGTTTTCAAATAGCGCACGGTTTCGCGATGGTACGGACGAATCGAGGGCAGACCGAGCAAGAACTCTACGGCCTGTTCCTTAGTCACACCGGGCGGCAACGATTCGCGGACGACGAATTTGTCGGGCCCCTCGCCCGCGTCGAAGGCAGTCGGATCGATCCAGAAGGTGAGTGTCCGTTCCAGTTTGGTGGCGCGGTTCCAGGTCGCGACGATTTTTCGCAGGCGCCGCCCCTGCTCTGTTTGGGTTCCGCCATCCGCCAACCGCAGATGAATCGTCTCTCCCGCCGGTTCGATTCCGTCGAAGTCGATCCACTCCCCGTCATGCTCAGGCAGCATCGGGAAGAACGTCACGACGGGGCGCGTGAACTTTTCGACCGGGTGCCGGTAATCGATCCACCGCCAGCGATCGAGCACCTGAAAGAGCCAAGGATGCTGCCACGGATTGTCGATCGGATACCAGGCCGAGAACGTGCTCACCGCCAAAAGCGCCACCGCGAGTGCTCGCAGTCCGCGGCTGTTCGCCATCGCGTCGAGCACGGGGATCATCGACGCCAGCCACAGCGGGATCAGCCAGAAGATCCAGCGCAGTCCGGACGTGTTGCCGCCGTAGTTGTAGTTCTCGGTCCGCGTCAAATAGAACGCCAGAACAACAACGGTAATCGCCGCCGAGGCCCACAACATGAGCCGTAGCCTAAACCCGCGCGAGAGGCGGGGCACGATCCAAGCTAGTAGCGAGAACAAAAAGATCGGCGAGAGCGAAAGAATGCCGTGGTGTCCCAGCGTGCAGTGAAACAAGTAGACGAGAGGCGGCTCGTGATTTGAGTCCAGCCCGCCGGCGTGCATCCAGTAGCTGGGGACTCCGTCGACGATGTATTTGTATTTCTCGGTGCCGTAGTCGGCGTAGAAGGGCTTCCAACTTCCGGTCGCCATCCAGGTGGTCACGAAGAAGGCCGCCAACGGCACGATCGCGGCCGGTAGTGCCCAGAGGAACGTCCTCGAAGGCGAGCGCCACAACAGGAGGAGTCCGACGGCGGCAGCCAACGCGGCGGCCGGCAATTCGTTGACTGCTGCAAAGACCGCGAAGAATCCGGCAGACGCGAAGTGAATCGGTCGCAACGACCCGTCGGCCAAGATTCGGCACGCGGGATACAGAGCCGCCAGCACGGCCAAACCAGCGACCGTGTGGTTGTTCAGCGTGACACAAAAGGTCGTTAAGAACGTGGAGAAGGCGAACGCTCCGACCACGAACAGGCGCGCGAAATCGGTCTCGGCGTAACGCTCGACCAGTCGGATCGTCACCAAGAATCCTGCCAACATCGGGATCACATTGACCAGGAGCAGAATCAGCCGCATGGTTTCTTCGGGCTGATCGTTCAGTGTCCAACCGGTGACAGCCCGCACGAGCCAGTAAACGCCGGCCACGATCGTCGAGAGCACCGGAGGTTTGCTCGAGTAGTAGTGGCCGTTCTGGCGAACCTTGTCGATCGTGCTCCAGCCCGGGACCGCGTCGATCGTGTCGATCTGATAGGTGTGCTGCTCGACCAGCGACCAGACCGTGCACCATCGCGACCGGTCGTTGGCGCTCAAGAGCGGCTTCACGTTCCAGACCGCGGCTCCCAGCACTCCGAGCGTGACGGAAAAGAGGACGGCGTAGGCCGCACGGCGAGTGAGAAGGTTGTTCGTCAAACCGGTCACGCCAGATCTCGCAGACGGAATTGATGCGGACCGAGTTTGCCGCCGTAGTTGCCCGCGGTGATCAGCGTGAGGGCGTCGGACATCGAAGCAGTGTGCAATCCGGCTCGCATCGCGTCGCGCACGCAGTCAGCCGAGAGTCCATCAATCACGATTTCATAGACGGCGGCAGTCCCCGCGGGAAGCGCGGAGGTGGTGAGCGTGATCAAGCTCGGGCAATAGGCGTCGTTCGTGCTGGCCTTCAGCTTCTTGTAGCGCGAGCCGACCTTGCTGCCACTGCGAACGACGCCGCCGGGGAACGGCATGATCGCGCCCGGCACCTCGCGCATCGCGGCCACGGCCCGTTCGGCAGCACGCAACGCGGCGGACTGCGACTTGCCGCACACGATCAGATTACCTCCAGCGACCCCCTTCACGGCGCCGAAGCGATCTTCGCAGGTGAATTCGCCATCCATCACGGGGATTCGCCACAGCCGCCTGCCGAGGAGCTTCTTCGAACTTTGAAAACCGTCGCCGAAGAACCGCAACTGACCGCCGACGACGATCTGCTTTTCCTTCGGGCAGTCGAGCAGACCGTTGTAACAGGCTGTTGTCGGGCAAGTCAGGATGCATTGACCGACTCGGCTCGCGACGGCCGTGCCGAGGGCCTCACGGCTAAATGCGAACGCCAGGATGCTTACGCCGGGTCGCCCGTCGGGCGTCTCTTCGGGTGGCAGCAGCCGCTCAATCGCCGCCTCGACGTCGCAAGCGATCACACTCGTGGCGTTGCCGCAAAACACGGTGGCCGCGGTCTGGGCCCAACGCAGTTCCTCGGCAGTGACGATCAGGCGGGCTCCGGTGATCGGAAAGGCTTCGGCGAAAGTATCGGCGATCGGCACACTGTTGAGTTCAAACGTCTCGTGCGAACCGTTCAAGGCTGTGCGCTCGCCGGGCAAGTCTGTGGCTGTGAAAACTTGTGACTGCATGCAGGTTCCGCTAGTTTAGCTCGTTTGCCCTTTGACTGCCCTCGTGCGCTAAATCGCACGTTGATTGAAGAACCGGCGGGCTGACACCCGCCGCTCGCCTAGGAACTCCCGCCAGGATCTCTCATGCCTTTTGCTCGCAGTACGTGCGTGTTGCTCGTCTTCTGTCTCGTCGGTGCCTGCGTAGTCGGCGAGGACCGCGCACCGACCGCCGACACGCAGGAAAAATATCCGCTGTCGACGGAATTGAAGGTGCTCGAGCGGGATCTCTCGAATCCGGATTACCGAACGGTCTTGGCGACGATGATTCCGACCGATCTGGCGGCGGAATGGCAGCGGGTGGCGACGGCCGACAACTATCTCGCTTTCGCTGAACAACACGGCGGACGCGACAAAGTTCAGGCCGACCCCGCTCTGCGAGTGGCTTACGAGCGCCGCAAGCGGATTGCCGACTCGTTTCTGGGGATGATTCGCGAAGCGTACGCCAAACGGCACATCAAGCCGGCCTTCGACAAGGGGGACCGCATCGAGCAAGCGCTGCGCAGCGTCCTGTCGCACGGCGAACACAAGTCGGCCGCGGCCACCGTCACGATCAAGGCGCTGATGCCCGTCGAAGGTGCGGAACATCAATGGCCTCGCCTTCGCGGTCCAGACGGCCAAGGAACTGCCGACAACGCGACAATGCCCCTGCATTGGAGTCCGACCGAAAACGTGATTTGGAAAACGGAGATCGGCGGTCGCGGCAACAGTTCGCCCGTAGTGTGGAACGATCGGATTTTCATTACGGCCGCGTCGAAGGACGGAACATCGCGCAAGATTCTGTGTTACTCGCGAGCGGACGGCCACCTGCTGTGGGAACACGCCGCTGAGCCCTCCGCGGGGAAGGAGTGGCTGTATCCGAAAAACTCCTTCGCGTCGTCGACGCCTGTCACCGACGGCCAACGCGTGATCGCCTTCTTCGCCAGCAGCGGCCTCGTCTGCGTCGACTTCGCCGGCCACGAGCAATGGCACGTCGACCTCGGAGCCTTTCCGACGATGCACGGCGCCGGGGCCAGTCCCCTGCTCTATCGCGACGAAGTGATTTGCATTCAATATCAAAGCAAGGGCAAGAGCCTGTTCGCTGCCTTCGACAAGCGGACGGGCAAGAAACTGTGGCAGCACGACCGCGAAAACGCCATGTGCTGGTCGACCCCCGTTGTGCTGCGGGCCGGCGAACGAGATGAACTCGTCTATAACAGCTCCGATTACTTAGTCAGCTACGATCCGGAGACTGGAAAAGAACGCTGGCGCGTCGCGGGCACATCGGGCGAAGCGATTCCGACGGTCGTGGTCGGCGGCGGATTGTTGTTTTCCGCGTCCGGCCGCAACGGCCCGACGATGGCCATTCGACCCGGTACAAGCGGCGACCTGACGGCGACGAACGTCGTGTGGCGCAATCTGCGCGGCGGCCCGCACGTCCCGTCGCCGCTCTATCACGGCGGAAATCTTGATGGCGGGCGTCTCTATATTGTCAACGACACGGGAATCGCGACTTGCCTCGAGGCGGCCGACGGACGCACGATTTGGCAGCATCGCCTGCGGGGCCGCTTTTCGATGTCGCCGGTCGGGTGCCGCGATCGCATTCTCGTCACCAGCGAAGAGGGACACTCCACGATCTTCAAGGCGGCCGATCGATACGAGGTGATTGCGGAAAACGACCTCGACGAGCCCGTGTTGGCGACGCCGGCCCTCGTGGGCGACCGACTCTACTTTCGCAGTGCGGCTCATCTCTGGTGCATCGGCGGAGCGACCGAGGCGACCACTTCCCGGCCCGCGCCAGTTCGGACCGGCGCGGCGGGCCGAACCGATCAGCCCGCAACATCGACGAAGACGTCTGCCATCAAGTGACCGGCGAGCGGAAGGGAGACCGCTCCGTGCGCTATTCGTCGGAAGGGTTTTCGTTCGTATCGCCGGGTGCTGAGCGTCCCGGGTCGGTTGTGGTGACCACCATGCGAACGAGCTGGGCGACGCCGTTGGCTTCCATCTTGCGCATGATTTTGGCCCGATGCGCCTCGACGGTCTTGAAGCTGACTTCAAGTTGCGTCGCGATTTCCTTGCTGGACAACCCGTCGACGACGAGCTTGAGAATCTCGCGCTCACGGGGTGTCAGCTTGGCGAGGCGCAGTCGGACGACTTCACTGGCGTCGCGCTCGCGGCGCCGGTCCGCGTCGATTCCTAGCGCACGGCGGATTTGTTCCAGTAACACTTCGCCATCGAAGGGCTTTTCGAGAAACTCGACGGCTCCGTTCTTGAGTGCGCGCACGGCCGTCGGCACGTCGCCGTAGCCGGTCAATACAATCACGGGAATCTGGATCTTACGCTCGTTCAGTTCCTTCTGAAGCTCGAGCCCCGTCATGCCGGCCATCATCACATCGAGTACCAGGCAGCCGGGCTGACTCGGATCGTACGAGTCGAGGAAGCTGACTCCCGAGTGAAACGTCTGAACGGGCACTCCGAGCGTCTCGACCAGCCAACGCAAAGACTTCCGCGTCGCCTGGTCATCGTCGACGACGTAGACAGTTGGTTGAGACGGGAACGGTGAAGTCGAGTCAAGCATTACGCAACTACCGGTGAAGTTTTGCGAAGACATGTTTCGAGAAACCGATCCTCAATGGAATCTAACAAGGACATCTACCAAAGCACATTTACTATACGATGTCAAAAAATCAGAATCCATCTTCGTATACTCATGTTCGACCGTCAAAAGTGCTAGCTGTCAACTGGACATGGCTTCGTCCGGCGCGAGGAACTCATAAGTGGACGCCGATCTGGAACAAATTGCCGATTGGCTGATACGGGCCGAACGGTGTGTCGTCTTCACGGGCGCGGGGGTCAGCACCGAGAGCGGAATCCCGGACTTTCGATCGCCCGGCGGAGTCTGGTCTCGCACAAAGCCCATCCTCTTCGACGACTACTGCCGGGATTCGCAAGCGCAGGTCGAATATTGGCGGCAGCGCGCCGAAACGCACGTCCAATTCGTCGACGCGCAGCCGAACAAGGCCCACCAGGCCTTCGCCCGCTGGGAGACTCAGGGCCGCATTCGGGGCCTCATCACCCAAAACATCGACGGCTTGCACCAGTTAGCCGGCAGCCGCAACGTTCTCGAGTTACATGGAACGGCCCGAAAGGTGGGATGTCTCGACTGTGGAGCACTCTACGACGCAACCGACATGCTCGATCAATTCCAGCAGACGCAGATCGTCCCACGCTGCGAGCGGTGCGGGGGATTGACCAAGCACGCCACGATCTCCTTCGGGCAATCGCTGTCGGCCGAAGTCCTGCGCGAGTCGATCCGCTGGTCCCGCGAGGCCGATTTGTTTTTTGCCATCGGCTCGTCGCTGGTCGTCACTCCGGCCGCCGACTTGCCCGTACTGGCGAAGGAATCAGGCGCCCGGCTGGTTATCATCAACCGCGAGCCGACGCCTTTGGACGGCCTGGCCGACTTGGTTCTGCGCCACGCGATTGGCGGCTGCATGGAAACTGTCGATTCGCTGATGTCGGCCGACTCGAAGACGCAACTTGATTCGGAGGCCTCTTGATGGCGGATGCGACCCCACAATCCGAGCCTCTGCGATTTGTGACCGAACAGCAGATGCAGGTGGAGACTCTCCCCTGGGGGCCGCACGATTGGCTGTGCCGCCCCGGACTCACCGACGCGCGCGATCTGTTGCTGGTCAGAGTGCACATGCCCGGGGGTCAGGGGCACAAGTTCCACGTTCACCCGGAAATGGAAGAAGTCATTTACGTCCTCTCGGGACGGGCCGAACAGTGGGTCGAACGCGAAAAGAAACTGCTGGCACCCGGACAGATCGCCCACATTCCGAAAGGCGTCGTTCACGGAACTTATAACGCCAGTTCGGACGTGCTCGAGTTTCTGGCAATTCTTTCGCCCGCGAAGATCTCCGGCCCGGCGCTCATCGACGTGAGCGATCAAGAACCGTGGAGCAGCCTGCGTGGCTGAGGTGCCTGGCACCGATCGCTAAGCGTCACGATGGCTCCGCTTGGTCTCCGTCCGTGAACCGAATCGGCCATCGACTTTGACGATTGAGGAAGCCGGGCCCTCTTTGTCCTTCGTGGGGACCTTACTCGTTGAGGATGCCACGAGACTTTCGGCGACTACTCGTCGCAGAGTGACTTTTTTGCATGGTGGCTCTGTGCTTGGTCGATGGTTGAGGGCGCGCGGCGGGATCGAATTCTCCCAGCGCGTGCGGGCCGGTTATTTGACGAGAACGCTTCGCGCAACAGCACTTAGGTGCGAAATCGCCGTCATTACCACATGATCTTAGCGATCAGGAAGAGTAGGTGGCGTTGGTAGATTGAGCGATTTGGCACGGCTACAATGACGATCGACTTAAGGGCCGGCCGCCGATGTGACGGCCCGCCGTTCGGAGGCAGGACTCGCGCACCCTGGCTCTCGGCCTCAGGGACTGGCAACTCAGGATTGGACTGATCGATGCGTCTTTCGACTTTGCGTGTCTGGATGGGATCATGGGCGGTCGCCGCCTTCGCCTGCACCGCGGTTTGGGGAACTCAAGCTTCGCTTCGCGCCGACGACGTTCCGCAGAAAGACTTGTCGCCGCCGGCCGCCGCCGCGCCTGACACGCCGAGCGCCGCGTCGACGATTGGCGATCCGCTCGCCGAGCAAGTCCAACAGGCCATCGAAGTCACCTCGCGCCGGTTTCTCGAAACCGAAGTGCACACGCCCTGGCAGATCGTGCACGGCTTGCTCGCCTATCGCCGCGGCTACATGGTCAAACAGAACGGCGTGAAGGTGAACGCCTTGGACTGGGTCGCCTCGGGCCCCGTTTATAAGGACCAGCCCTGGTTCGAAAAAATGCCGTACGGAGCCCACGCACATCCGTACAACAATGTCCCCTATGCCTTTCAGGGACATCCGAACCAGTTTATGGCGTATATGACGATGTGCGATCTGCCGCTCGACTACAAACTCAAGACGTCCAGCGGCGAGATGGCCACGATCAACGACTTCATCAACGGCGCCAAGATGGAAGTCAACGACCGCGAAGAAATCACTTGGACGTTGTGGTTCTTGTCGCACTACATCGAACCGACTTCGCAGTGGATCAACAAAGACGGTCAGCCCTGGAGCATGGAGCGACTCGTCCAAATCGAAAACGGCAAAGTGGTAACGTCCGCCGCTTGTGGCGGAACGCACGGCCTGTTCGCGCTGGCTTATGCTCGCAACGCGTTTCGCGAGTCGGGGGGCACCTTGTACGGGCCTTGGTTCGAAGCGGACCAAAAGGTTCAACGCTACCTGGGCGAGGCTCGCGCCAATCAAAACGCGGACGGCACCTTCTCGTCGAACTACTTTCAGGGTCCCGGCGCGTCGACCGACTTCGTGAAGCGAATCGGCACGACTGGGCACATTTTGGAATTCGTCTGCGTCGCCGTCCCCCGGTCGACGCTGCACGAGGACTGGGTGCGTCGCGCGGTGGCCGCCCTCGCCCACGAGCTGATCGAGAATCGGCAGGCCTCCGCCGAGTGCGGAGCGCTTTACCACGCCGTCGACGGGCTCTCGGTTTACCGCACGCGGATGTGGCCCGAACTCGACCCGGCCCATCGATCTCGCACCGCCGCCAAGCCGGTTTCCCCCGTGTCGTCGGATGCCCCGCCGACGAAGGCCGTCCCAGCTGTCGCGCCCGTATCGGCCGGCGAACCCGTCAATGGTCGCGCCACCGACGCCTCGGCGCGTTAGAATTGGCGGACGACCATTTCACCGTCGGATGAAGACGTGTCACGCGGGCCTGCCAACAAAAGACGCCGTTTTGCTTTGCCGCTAGGGGTGAGCCTGGCGGTCGCCATCGCCGCATTGATTTCGGTCTTTCAGCCCGGTTGCGGCGAGGAGCCGCCGCCAACCCAAAGCGAGATGGACGCGATGTCGGCCATCCAGCGGGTTCACGGGCACGTGCTGACCGGCGACGGCGGCCACGCGACGTTCGTCGACTTCACGCACGTGGGGACGGTGCGCGATGCCGAATTGGCTCCGCTGGCGGATCTTCCCTATCTATCACGGGTGAAGTTCGACGACACGTTGATCGGGAATGACGGTTTGGCCCCGTTGGCAAACTTGAAGTATCTGAGGGAGCTGAGCCTGCGCCAGTCAAAGGTCACCGATGCCGGCCTGATGCACCTGCAAAAGCTTCCGTCGCTGACGGAACTCGATCTCGAGCGATTGCCGCTCACCGATGCGGGCCTGGCCGCGCTCGGTCCCATCAAGTCGCTGCGCAAGGTTTATCTCTCGTCGACGGGTCCCACCTCGGCCGGCATCGACGCCCTCCGGGCCCAAAATCCAAGGGTGAACGTATTGCGAAAGTGACCTTTTTGGGCCCATGAGAGCGCGCACCTTGCGTTGCTCACCTGTTCAGCCCTTCCTATAATTTGGCGCGCCCCGGGACCGGCCGGGCGCACGCACAAATTCAGCATTTTGGATCGGAAATTGATCGCGGGGCTTCGTGCTTGAGTCGTGGCCCGGCGGTGGTTCCCGCGGAGACTTGGTAGACGGTGCCGACGATCCCGAAAATCTCCGACCCGAACCTTGAGCATTCCACGGATTCCGGCGACGACGTCGCCGACACGCTGGCGGTCCACCAGCCTGAGCCCCAGTCGAGCGCTCACAAGACAGCGCCGGCTGCGTCGAAAGCGGTGACGCCGCCCGACCGCTCGGTTCCCACACTGCTTCCCGCGGGTGTGTTGCTCGACCAGCTTCCGGACGGAGCGGCACTCCTCAATCACGAGTTCCGAATCCTCTGGTGCAATCGTCAGCTTCGCGAGTTCACCGCACAGAGCGAATCCGACCGAACCAAAACGGTGCCCAGCCGTGCCGACGACTGGCTGATCGGCAAGAGCTTTTACGAAGCGTTTGGATCGCCCGAGATCCTCGGTCCCGATTTCTGCCCATTGCACACGGCTCTCGGTTCCGGCGAATTGGCCAAGAGCAGCCTGCGAGTCGGCGAGAAGACCTACTACGAAGTGCAGGCGCGGCCCGTGGTGGCCGATGGCAGCGACGCACCGAACCTCTTGGTTGTCAGCGTTCGCGACATCTCCGCCGAGGTCCTTCAGCGCCAGAAACTGAATGCCATCTACCAGGCCGGCCTGGAGCTGGGCGATTTGTCTCTGCAAGACATCCTGCAAATGAGCGTCGATGACCGGATCGATTTGCTCAAATGCAAGATCCTGCATTACACGCAGGACCTGCTGCAGTTCGGCACGGTCGAGATTCGTCTGCTCGACAAACGCACCCGTCACTTGGAGCCGCTGCTAGCTGTCGGCATGGAGCCGGGGGCTGCCACTCGCGCACTGCGGGCCGACCCGCAAGGCAACGGCGTCACCGGATTCGTCGCCGCCACGGGCAAGAGCTACCTGTGCGAAGATACGCAGACCGATCCGCTCTATTTGCCCGGCGCGCCGGGTGCCCGTAGTTCCCTGACGGTCCCCCTGATTCTGCACGACGAAATCCTGGGCACGTTCAACGTCGAAAGCCCGAAGCCCGGGGCCTTCAACGAGAACGACCTGCAGTTCCTCGAGCTGTTCTCTCGCGAAGTGGCGGTCGCCATCAATACCTTCGAGCTGTTGGCCGTCGAAAAGATGACGACCGCGAGCGCCAGCACCGACCGGATCCTTCGCGAAGTCGCCAGCCCGGTCGACGAAATCTTGAACGACGCGGCCTGCATCCTCGAGCGGTATATCGGCCACGAGCCGATCGTCTCCGAGCGGCTGCAGCGAATCCTCAAACACACGCGCAACATCAAGCAGCTCATCCAGAAGGTCGGCGAGACGTTCGCTCCCCTGCCCTCCCACGCACCGCTGATGCCGCGGCAACAGCGGCCCCTGTTGCGTGGCAAGCGGATCCTCGTGGTCGACGCCGATGAGACTGTCCGCATCGCCGCCCACGAACTGCTGGGACGCTTCGGCTGCGAGGTCGAGACGGCTCACAACGCGGAAGACGCGTTTGTCATGGTCCGCAGCTTCCACTACGACGCGGTCATCGCGGACATCCGCCTGCCTGACATGACGGGCTTCGATTGCTTCTATCAGATCAAGCAGATTCACGAGCACTTGCCGGTGATCTTGATGACCGGTTTCGGCTACGACCCGGCCCACTCGATCGTGAAGGCTCGACAGCACGGTTTGAAATCTGTGCTCTACAAACCGTTCCGTCTGGAGCAGCTTCTCACGGAAGTCGAGAAGGCCGTCTCCTCCCCGGCCGACGGGCCGAGCGCGAACTAGCGCGTCAACATGAACACCGCCGGGCTCGGCCGCCTGCTCTTTTCCGCTCGCCGCCGGCTGGGTGTCTTCCGCGACGTGCGGAATCTCAAAAAACGGGTCCGCCAGGCTTCGCCCCTTCTTATCGTGGTCGGCGCCGGAGGGCTCTTCGACCCGGGTTGGATTCCAACAGACGTCGACGTGCTCGACATTCTCGACGAAGCCCATTGGCACCGTCTGTTTCGCGAGAATTCAATCGACGCAATCCTGGCCGAACACGTCTGGGAGCATCTGACAGTCGACCAGGGACTTTGTGCCGCCCGCAACTGCTTCCGTTTCCTGCGTCCAGGCGCCTACCTCCGCGTCGCCGTTCCCGACGGGTTTCATCCTGATCCGATTTACATCGAAGGGGTGCGTCCCGGGGGCAACGGTGCCGGCGCGCACGATCACAAGCTGCTCTACAACCACGAGTCGTTCCGCCGACTTTTCGAATCGGCCGGCTTCCGGGTCGAGCCGCTCGAGTATTTCGACGCGACCGGACAGTTTCACGCCGTCGACTGGGACCCGTCGCTCGGCAAAATCGATCGCTCGCGGCGTTTCGACGAACGCAACCGAGACGGCCGCCTCGTCTACACGTCAGTCATCCTGGATGCTCGCAAGCCGATGCCGGGTGTCCCGTAGGGTGGGACAAGTCCGCCAAAGGCGGCCGCCGGCCCACCGTCTTTTTGGCGAGCGAGAGTAGCGCGCCTATCGCGCGATTCGAAACGGTGGGCCGTCGACCGAAATCGGCCTTGTCCCACCCTACGGCCGCGCATCCGCATAAGAGACAAATTGGCGTTACGAGTCGCCGCGTGGGATACTCGGGACCGGTTATCCTCCCACCTGGCTGGTGATCGGAATGTCTCTCATGCGCTATCTCTGGGCGACTGTCGCGGCGGCCTGCCTCGTCGGGCTAAGCATTCTCAACGTCCGGACGCTTCCGATCCCACCGGTTCCCCCCGGCGGAGGCATTGAGCTGCCCTCCTCGGACATTTGGCGAATCTTTCTCGCCGATCTCTGGATCGATTACTGGTTCGCGATTGTTCCCGTGATCTGGATCGTCTGCTTCGCCGTCGCCGCGCTCTTGATTCCTGGATCGCGCGCGGCCCCCGGTCTTGATTCCACCGAGACCAACAAAACAGTCCGTTAAAGCTACCGTGGAGCAGCGGTTCGAGGTGGCGCCCACCAACCGCTGGGAAACGGGTCCGAGCGCTGGCCGTCACTCTCTCGGGAATAAGGGCTAGCGTAAGCCCGTCTTGTAATTGGAGCAGCATGGCGAATTTGCGCCCGTCTCAACGCTGCGGAGGTTTGTTGATCCTTTTGACGCCCGATGGAAGAGCGGTCTTACACGCAGTTAGGTGGGAACGAGACAATATGAGGCTTCCCTCTTTTCTCGCCGCAAGTCGCATAATTTCGCTCGTCGCGATGGCCGCGGCGCTACTCACGGCGCCAGGTTGCGAGGAGAAGATCTACGATCTCGAACTGCGACCGAGCGGTGACAAGATCGAGCGCCGGCTCACCCTCAGCCGCCATAATCTTCCGGACCATAGTCCGAAAAGCCTGAGCGGCGAAAACGATGGCCCGGAAATTCGACGGCTTGCTGCGGCGTACAAAGTCGATCCGCCTAAACTTCCTCAGAGGAAGGCCGTATTCTCGGGCACATTCCGCGACGCCTTGCCTCAAGACATCGGCGGCGCCGGTCGCTATGTCCATTGGGAATCGCCCCTCGGTCGAGTGCGGATTTACGTCGAGCGATTTCGGGGCAACGACGATATGTACTCGTCACTTGAAAAACGCCGAAAGGCCGTCGATCAAATCGTCGATCTGCTCGTGGGCTGGTTTGAATCCGAATTGAGAGGGCAGCCGGAATGGCCGACGCTGCGGATCTTTCTCGATCAGCAGTTTCGGAACGATTTGCAAAACTTCAGCCTGTTCGTTTGGTCGACGAATGTCCGAGACATCTTTGAGTCGACAGACGCGCTCGCGGAAGTCGCCATTCGGGCGGCCCAGTACTGCGTCGAGCGGAACTACGTCACTTACGAAGAAACGCCGACTCTGCGCCGCGAATTTGAAGACGCCCAGGAGCGCGACAATCCAACGGCCCTATTGAAGCGGATTCGTCAGCTGATCGTCGTCCGCGCGGGGGCGACCGAGACGCGCTGGAAGCAGTCGCTTGAATTCTTGTCCGACACAGGTCGGCTGCAGGTGTCCTGGCATCGGTATTTCTGGCAGAGCCCTTATTTCAAGAAAACCGTTGCCGACATTGGGCTCGAACGCCGGCAAGTCCTGCGCTCGAGGGCTTCCGGTGAGGATGCGACGTCGCCGGGTTCGACGTCCGATGCCGCGGAGCCGAAGCCGATTTTCTCGGCCCAATTTGTAGACGCGAAAGAGGCAGCTTTTTTGGGGAACCTCTTCTGGAGCGCGTTTGCGTTCAACTCCCATTTTCTTTCCGACGTCAGCCGGGTCCAAGCCAACTTGGAAGCCCCGCGAAAGCCGTTTTGGACCAACGGCAAGTGGAACGACAAACAGCGTCGCGTCGAATGGTCGCCGCTCATCGCCGAGCTTCCGAAGCCGGACGGCGAAAAGTCCCCGTTTTCGTTTGAATGGCCGGCACTGTGCTTCGCGGTTTGGGACGAACCGAGCGACGCTGAGCAGAAACGTATCTTCGGCAGGATTGGGTTGACCGGACACCACTTGCTGGACTACTGCCTGTGGTACGGGGGCCTCTCTGGGCTTGAGAAGAAAGAGTGGGAGGCATTTCTGCCGACAATCAGAGACAACCAACCAGCCAGTCGCCTTAAGGCCTTTCTTTTCTCGGGTGAGCCACGCGACCGTAAAAACTATCAAAGCGTGGCAAGCGATATCGCGACGACTCTTACCGACGTCTACTACCCAAAGAAGTAAAATCCGATCGAAATCGCATAGGATTTCCGAAATCGGGCGCGCAGCGAACCGCGCATCCTCCCCTAGCGGCTAAAAGATCCCGAGCTGATCCCGGGCCTCGTCCGTCATGCGGTCGGGCGTCCAGGGTGGGCTCATCACCAGTTTGATCTCGGCCTCCGAGACGTCGGCCAGCTTTTCCAGGGCCATTTTCGCCTGCTGCATGATCTGGGGGCCGGCAGGACAAGCCGGGCTGGTGAGCGTCATGTTGACGGTCACTTTGTTGTCGGCCTGGTCGATTTCGTAGACGAGTCCCAGGTCGACGATGTTGATCATCAGCTCGGGGTCGACAACGTCCCGCAGGGCGTCTAGCAAGGCGGCGTCATCGGCCATTTCATTTGTCTCCGAACTCAGATCGTGATCAGTGCCTGCGCAATCCTATGCTGCCCGGGTCGACCCGGTCAAATCTGCCCTCTTGGCGTCCGGATCGGGCGCATGTGCTTGTTCCTCAAAGCCGGTCACCGTCACCACTTGCCCGCGTGGGATCCTCCGTCAACGTGCAGCACTTCGCCGGTTACCGTCGCGGCCTCAGTCAGATACACGATGGCATCGACGATGTCACCGACGCTCGAGATGCGGCCCATCGGCGATAAGGTTTTCAGGAAGTCCTTAGGGTCGCCTTCGTGCATCGGGGTGTCGACGATTCCCGGCGCGACGGCGTTCACGCGAATGCCCTCCTTCGCGTATTCCATGGCCAGGCTGCGCGTGACCGCTTCGAGCCCGCCTTTGGTGATCATCGGGACGGCACAATTGATGCCCGCGATCGGATGGTCGACCATCGAAGTCGTGATGTTGACGATGCTACCCCCCGATTTTTGCTGGAGCATTTGCTTGATCGCGAGCTGCGACACGTACAGGAAGCCTTCGAGGTTCGTCGAAACCAGCGATTTGAAGTCAGTCACCGTGTAATCGAGGAAGGGTTTGCTGAAGAAAATGCCCGCGTTGTTGACCATGGCGTCAATCGTGCCAAAACGCCCGACGGCGGTGTCGACGATCTTGGCCGCTGTGGCCGGATCGCCGATGTCTCCATCGACGAGGGCCAGATTTTCGCTCGCCGACAGAGAGCCCGATTTCGTGATGCTGCGAGAATTCGCGACGACCTTGTAGCCGCGTTCAAGGAAGGCGCCGACGGCCCCAGCGCCGATGCCTTGCGACGCTCCCGTCACGATGACCGTGCTTGATTTCGCCGCCATGAAATCCTCCCTCTGTTGCGAAGGGACTCAGGTGCTGTCGTCTCGTTACTCGGAACGCCTTGCCCCTCACCGCTCGGATTGCGACATCGGCCCCAGCCGACGATTCTAGGGGCCTCGTGGTAAAAATCACGCGACCAACGGATTGCGACGGTAGTGACATGTCCCCGTCGGGTGCCGGGGGATTGCGCTACTGGCTACAATCGCGGGCTCGATTGAAGGCCAGCCCCAGGATAGCCAACGATGAACGAGCCATTGCGGTGTGTCCCCCGCGAGAGTCTGATCGCAGGCTGGGATTTTAGTACGGGGAGCGTGAAGTGCCTCGCGTTCGCGCTCGACGGCAAGCCTGTCGCCGAGGTGCGACTGCCGACGGACTTATCGAACGGCGACCCACCCAACGAGGCGGTGTGCGAGCTGAACTTGATGCAGCTCGAAGGTCAGGCGCGCGCCAGCGTGCGGGCCCTTGCGGCTGATCTGAAAGCGGCCGGACGGCTCAACGATTGGATCGCCGGCGGCATCTCGGCCACCCATCACACAGCCGGCCGCATCGATCGCCACCATAACCAGGTTCGCAGAGCGATTTGCTGGAACGATCAAACGCTGGCGGCTTTCCGTACCCGCGGCGAGCGACGCATCGGCGGGGTCAAGCGGGTGCGCGAGTTGATCGGCGGACCGTGGGCCGACCGTTACACGCTCAGCCACCTGGTCAAGGATGAGGACGCCACTTACTTCCCGCCCGATGGCTGGCAACGAACCTACCGTATTCTGCCCCACGGTCCCTTGGCTGCCGGCTATCTCACGGGGCACTTCGATGTCATCAGCGTTTCGTCGGCCGCGTCGACCGGCATCATGGATCTGCGGCATCGCGTCTGGTGCTCGGCCATGCTCGGCGCGCTGGCTTCCGAGGAACATCGGCGGCTCGCGCTGTCGCAGTTGCCGCGGATTGTCGATCATCTCGACCCGGTCGGTCCCCTGTCGGAAAGTCTGGCAATCGAAGCGGGGCTCGAGTCGGGCCATCGGCCGCTCGTCTTTCCGACATCGGACGATCAGCAGGCGGGGCTCGTGGGTGGCGGGGCCGTCGACAGCGGGCAGATGGCCGTCATCTTGGGGAACTCAGCCGTCGTCAATTCGTCGTCCGACGAACTGCCCCGCTCCGACCGAGCGTCGGGCGGTAGCTCGCTGGATCTGATGCGTTTGAACTGGGGCCCCTACCTTTGGATGCGCTGCTACAACAACGGGGCCCAGTTCCTCGATCACATCGTCGGACGGCGGCCTGATTGGACGGTGCTCGAAGAACGGGCACGACGCGTGAAGCCCGGCTGTGATGGCGTTTCTCTCATGCCGTTCCTGCGCTCGGAGCCGTCGCTCAAGCTCACGACCGCGCCGGGCCTCTCGTGGTCGCTCAAACAGCCGACAGACCGTGGCACTAGGTTTCGCGCGTCGCTCGAGGCGCTGGCCTTTTTAATCGCCCGCGGCGTCGAGGAACACGAACGAGCCGGCCAGCACATTTCGCGGATCACGGTCTCCGGCGGCATCGCACGCAGCGACCTGATGTGCGAAATCCTGGCCTCGGTGCTCGATCGCCCGCTCGAACGCCTCGAATCGGACGAAGGCCCCGCACTCGGCGCGGCCGTGACGGCACTAGCCGCGATGGAAACGCATCTGCGCCGTCGTGACCAGATCGAAGTCCCTTACACGGTCGCCGACGCCGTCGCCCAACTCGTCCGATTTCGCGCCCGAGTCGAACCCAACGCGGCTTGGATCGAGTCCTATCGGCGACTACGGGTTGAGTTCGACAAACGGTTGGCCCGATTGCAAAAAGAGGCCGGTTTCTCGCCAAGTCCAGTCCGGGCCGCAACGACCAAACGAGCGACGCCGAAAAGCGTCAACGGCGCCAGTCGATCGAAGAAGGCGAGACGGCGACGCTCTTCAGAGTCGTAGCTGGGTTCGACCAATCGAAGCACCCGCCAGCTGACGCTGGCGGCTCGCCAAACTAAAGACGACTGCGACGAGCATCGCTGCCGGGCCGGCTACACGTCCGCCAAACCCTGGAACTTGCCAACGCGTTTGAGCTCTTTAAGAAGCACGGTCGCGTTGGCGAAGCGGTCGTCGCGGTTCTTTTCGAGCATCTTCAGCACAACCCCCTCGAACAATGGGGGAATCGAGAGCTGGTACTTCGTCGGATGGATCGGCTTTTCGTTTTGGATCTTGCGAATCGTGTCGGCAGCGTTCTTGCCTTCGGCCGGTGAGTGGCCGGTTAGCACGCGATAGCACGTGGCTCCCAGGTTGTAGATGTCGCTCCGGCCGTCGATATCGTCGGAGCCCGTCGTTTGCTCGGGCGACATATAGGGGAGTTCGCCGACCATTTCGCCCGAGCGCGTGATCGATTGCACCATCGGCCCTTCCATTGCCTTGGCGAGCATCAAGTCGGCCAGTTTGGCGACTTTGTCTTTGGTGCGGATCAGGATGTTGCTGGGCGTAATATTTCGGTGCACGATCTTGTGCTGCTCGGCCACTTCGAGCGCCTGGGAAATATTGACGGCGGCCCGGAAGACGGGCTCCCACGCGAGCATGCCGCCGACGCCGAGCCGCTTGATCACGTCGGCCAGGCTTTCCCCCTCGATAAGTTCCATCGCCATCCAGCAGTAGCCGTCGGTGACACCCGCCCCGTACAGGCGGACGATATTTTCGTGCTGGACGGGCAGCATGGTTTTGATCGCGCGAATAAAGCGATCCACTTCGCGGGTGTCCTGCGTCAATTCGGGCCAGAGCACCTTGAGTGCGACGGGCCGGTCATGTTTCGTATCGGTCGCGTGAAAGACCGCACCGGTTCGCCCGCTGTCGATCTGTGTGCCGATCGTGTACCGGACCAAAGTTGTGCCGACGAGTTTGCTCAGAGGATTGTCGCGGCGACCTTCGCTTTTGTGAGCTTTTGCGGCACCGGGCGGCAATGTTTCGATGCCCGAGCCCAGGCGAACCTGCGTTTCGCCCATCTCGATGACGTCGCCGGGCTTGAGTCGCTTTTGCTCTTTGACCGGAGCACCGTTGAGCCGTGTGCCCCAGGTACTGCCGGCGTCGGTCAGCACGACTCCGTCATCGTCGACCTGCAGCTTGCAGTGCACGCGCGACGCACGCGGATCGGCCAATTGCACGTCGCAGTCTTCGCCGCGACCGACCATCAGCGTCTTGCCGGGCTCCAGCTCGACCGTGCGTCCCTTCTCCGGTCCGTTACAGATCACCAGCTGATAAGCCATGCCCGCCTCGCCCGCCAAATGCCGATCAATCCGAACGCGAAATGCTCCCTGGCCAGAATAGTCCGCCCCGGCGCGGGCATCAAGGAGTTTGTCGCCGGGGCTGCGTCCGTAGGCTGACGCTCCCGCGCCGGTCCGAGCGACCGAGGTCACGCAGCCGGCGGTTCAATCGTGCAATCGGGGAGCGCGGCGTGGAGCAAATCGCGATGCTTCTTCGAGACCGTCTTGGGAAGCACCAGCCGCTTGAGCTTGGAGATGCGGCTGATTCGCTCGATCTCGAAAGGCGGGACCTGCTTTACCCCCTGCAAGTCGATCTGGTCGACCGCCAGTGGGCCGTCGGGTAGTTCCTCAACTTTGTCGAGCGAGTCGGGGCTTCCGGCAAGGGTGACCTTGCCGCCGTGGGAAAGGACCCATTCGGCCACGAGTCGATGGTGCCGCTTGCGGGTCAGGTTGCCGTCGTGCCAAACGAGGTAGTTCTGCTGGTCGTCTCCTTCGGGCACCTTGATTGTGAATGTCGTCGGCACTGCTCCCGGCTCACGTACCTCGACCTTTCTGGCGCCCGGCATCAATTCGATCGGTTGGGTCAATTCCTCTTTGGTGATTTCTTTGTCGTCGATGAAGATTTTGGCATCACCCCGATCGATGGCCTGCTTCGTTTGAGGGCTGACTTTGACTTCCTCTGGGCCGGCTTGCGTCTTCATCATGTCGGTGATCAGCCGCCAGGTGACGCCGAATCCGGCCACAACGATTGCCAGAGCGACCAACAACATCCAGGGAGCAATCACGATCCCTCGATTGGAAACCGGCGGCGCGTCGAGAGCTGACATCGTTGCTGAGCGATCGGCCTCCTTCAGAACGACGCCCGTCGGTCGGCCGGCGGAATACGCATCGAGAGCGCGGACGACCTCAGTCATCGACGCGAACCGATCTTCGGGCTGCTTGGCGATCATCTTGAGGCAGACGGCCTCGAGTGCCGGGTCAATCCCCCGTTTGATTGCCGAGGGCTTGCGGGGGGCCGAACTGAGGATTTGCCCCATCACAGCGGCGATCGACCCTTTGAATGGCACCTCGCCGGTGAGTAACTCGTACAGAATGATGCCCAGGCTGTAGATGTCGCAGCTAGGGCCCATGCGTTCGGTGTCGCCTTCGACCTGCTCGGGCGACATGTAGGCCGGGCTGCCCATCAGCATGCCCTCTTGCGTGAGCCGCGAATCCATCTTGTTCATCTGCCGCGCCAGGCCGAAATCCATGATGATCGGCTCTTGATGAGCGTCGATCATGATGTTGGCCGGCTTCAAGTCGCGATGGACCACGCTTCGCGCATGGGCCGCCTCGAGCGCGCGGGCCAGCTTGAGCACGAAAGTCACCGCGGCGCGAGAGTCGAGCGGACCGCCTTCGGAAAGCACCTCGGACAGCGGCCGACCCTCGATGTACGCCATCGAGAGATAACGCACGCCGTCGATCTCGCCGACGTCGTAAACGGGACACAGATTCGCGTGCCGCAAGTGGGCGGCGGCGCGGGCCTCCCGATAGAAGCGTTGGGACAGCTCATCGTCGTCATCGTCGTCGGAGAATTTCGGGATCTTGAGCGCTACGGGCCGCTCGAGCTGCGTGTCATCCGCGAGGTAGACGGCCCCCATCGTCCCCTCGCCCAGACAGCGCACCACGCGATAGCGACCGAATTGCTCCGGCAGAGTGCAAGATCGAACGGGCGTCATTCTCGGGGGGATGGTGGCTTGATTCGAGCGTGGGCGGTATTGGGTGCCCGGGTCGGCCATGGCCGTGTCTTGGCCGTACGAGGTGTCGGGATCCTGGCCGTGCGAGGTGTCGGGCTCAGACGCTTCGGCCTGCGATGCGAAATGCGACCGCAGCGCGTCGGCCAAGCCTGGATTGCGAGAAACCAGATCGTCGCACGAAATCGATTCGCCGGCCGCGACGCGCCGCGAATAATCCGCGAGCACCTGTTCGAGACGCGAATTCGATGAGAGGTCGAGCGGGCCCGGCTCGCCCATCGCTAGTCCTTATGAATCGTGGACAGCAGTTTCGGGAGCAGCGCCTGATTCAACCAGTTTCGCCGCAGCGATGCAACGCGGAAGCCGGCTGCGGAGCCGCAAGACGCGCGGGCCGTAGGGTGGGACAAGTCCGTCGCAGACGGACGCCGGCCCACCATTCGAGAATGATGAAGGACGAAGGAATTTCCAAATGACATAACCAAGAGGGGTGACGCTCAGCATTAGACAGATGGTGGGCCGGCGCTCGCTGCGCGAGCTTGTCCCACCCTACGAAGAGAGCCGCTGCTAGTAGCTGCGCTGGGTCGCGAATTCTGTGATCTCGACCAACATTTGCTTGGCGGCCGAATTGCTGAGGCACTCGAGATGAGACCGCGCCGCGGCGGCGAATTCGAGCGCGCGGTTGCGGGCGTACTCGACCGCGTCGCTGCGATGCAGCCACCGCACCACCTCGGCCCACGCCTCGTCGTCGGCCTGCGTCAACAGCTCGCGCAGCCGCTGGGCCTCGGGCTCCTCGGTTTGCGAGAGCAGGCGGATGAGAGGCAGCGTCAGCTTTTGCTTCTTGAAATCGGTGCCGAGCGATTTGCCCGTTTGATCTTCCGATCCAAGGATGTCGAGCAGGTCGTCGGAGATCTGAAACGCGATGCCCAGCGTGCGGCCGTACTGCTCGAGCGATTTGGCGACCGTCTCGTCGGCGTCCGCGTAATGCGCGCCGAGATAGCAAGAGACGGCACACAGCTCGGCCGTCTTGCCGTCGATAATGCGCAGGTACGCGTCCTCGGATAGGTCGAGGTTGCCCCGTTCGCGCGTTTGCGTCAGCTCACCCTCGCAGACGATGTTGGTCGCTCGGCCGATCAGGCGGCAGGCCAGCGTCGTGTCGAGACTGCTGGCCAGGTGAAACGCGTGCGTGAACAGATAATCGCCGAAGAGGACGCTCGTCTCATTGTTCCAGCGAGCGTTGACGGTCGCGACATAGCGCCGCGTTTCGGCTTCGTCGAGCACGTCGTCGTGCACGAGCGTTGCCGTATGGATCATCTCGACCACGGCCCCAAGGACGCGATGGGCCTCGTTGATCGGGCCGGTCGCCGACGCGGCGAGCAACAGCAACATCGGCCGCAGACGTTTGCCGCGAAAGTGGGCGACGTGAGCGAAGATGTCGGCCACATAGGGATTCTGGCTGTCGAGTTCTTGGCGAAAGATTTGCTCGACCTGTCCCAGGTCGCCGCCGATGAACCGTTCGACTCGCGACGGCAAGCCCGCCAAATCCCGGCCGCCCATGTTCGATTTACCTCAATAAAGAATCGGCTTAGACGCCACGCGGACCCGGCAAATCCCGCCGAAAAGTCCCGCTCTTACCGCCCGTCTTTTCCACCAATCCGATCGGCCCGATCGTAATTCCGCGGTCGGACGATTTGCACATATCGTAGACGGTCA
>DASRXU010000453.1:0-4856 GCA_035687365.1 Planctomycetaceae bacterium
AACTTCCCTCATCGACCGCCAGGATGGTCCCCCAAAGATGCTTGCAGGCCGGCTCGGTTTGGGCCGAGACGACGCAGTTGCAGAACATCTTGAGTTGGCCGTCCTGCCGGCTCAGCTGGGTTTGATATTCAACCCCGTCGCGAACGACCGCGAACAACTCATCGGCCGTGACGCGCGCAATGGCGACGCGTTCAGCCTTCAAGTAGGCCGCTCCGCGAAACCGCACGTCGGCGCGAAACCGGCCTTCCAGCAGTTCGGCCAGCGTCATCCTATTGAGCCCTGCAGCGAAAGGAGGCGAAAGGCGACCATCGCGAGCCTTGATCACACGGGATTATGCGAGGCCGCTCACCATTGGCATCGGAGGAGGAGTAAATCCCCACAGCACGGCTTCGAAAAGCGGAGCGCATCTGGTGAGGGTAACGAATGCGGGGACTTTCTGGCCAGTCTGAACGCTCGGAAAATTGCGCGACAGCACGCCGTTCGCTGAATCTCGCAAGAGCGCGAATCCTTGGACTTTGGCCTTCTTTAATGCTATACGAGCGCCATGGGTGCGGAGCCGCCAATTTTGAGCGAGTCGGAGGTGCGAGACTGGTTTTCTCGCGAAATTCCCCTCTCCGACTTTCATGGAAAGCGGGTGCTCCTGATCGTTCCCGATGCGACGCGCACTGCTCCTTTGCCGTTGCTTTTCGACGCACTGTGCTCACGGCTTGCCGACGTTGCCCAGCGGGTCCAAATTCTGATCGCGCTGGGGACTCATCCGCCGCTCACGCAGGAGCAAATCACGCGACTGCTTGGATTAAACGGTCAGTCCTCGAGTCGGTACCCGAACCTGGAAGTCTTCAACCACGATTGGAATTGTGACGAAGCGCTCGCCACACTCGGCAGCTTGTCGGCGTCCGAGACTCGCGAAATCTCGCAGGGCCTCCTTTCGTTGGACGTGCCGGTGCGGATTAATTCGCGCATTCGGGACTGCGACGTGGCGCTGGTCTTAGGACCGGTCTTTCCCCACGAGGTGGCGGGCTTTTCGGGCGGCAACAAATACTTTTTTCCGGGGATTTCCGGCCCCGAGCTTCTGAACTTTTTCCATTGGCTCGGAGCGCTAATTACCAACGTGAACATCATTGGCGTCGCCGACACACCCGTGCGGCGCGTCATCGACCGGGCCGCTGCGATGATTCCGGCCGAACGCCGATGCGTCGCTTTCGTCGTTTCGCCCGGCGGAGGGGTGCACGGTTTGTCCTACGGCAAGCCGGAGACGGCCTGGCGCGCAGCCGTCGATTTGTCCTCTCTCGTTCATGTGCGGCGGGTCGAGCGCCCTTTCCAGCAGGTGCTCTCTTGTGCACCGCCCATGTATGACGAACTGTGGGTCGCCGGCAAATGCATGTACAAACTCGAACCGGTGGTTGCCGATGGCGGCGAGCTGATCATCTTCGCGCCGCATCTGAAGGAAATCTCGCAGACGCACGGCAAACTGATCGAAGGCATCGGTTACCACGTGCGAGACTATTTCACGAAGCAATGGGATCAGTTTAAGGACGTGCCTTGGGGCGTTCTCGCCCATTCGACGCATGTCCGAGGCACTGGGACGTTCGAGAACGAGGTCGAGCGTCCCCGAATTCAGGTGACGCTGGCGACGGGACTGCCGCGAGAACTTTGCGAACGCATCGGGCTTGGATATCGCGATCCGGCAGTGATCGACCCGGAGGCGTTCGCCGGCCGCGAGGACGAAGGTCTCCTGATCGTTCGCAAAGCGGGGGAACAGCTCTATCGTTTGGACGCGGCTTCCGAATCTCGTCGGCCACGCGCGTCGCACGACACTGCCGCTGATAGCGTCGCTCTGGGCGCGCCTTCCGCTTCCACCAATCGAGGAAACCTGTGACGGTCAATCTCAAACCTCGGATGGAATTTGCCCTCGACGTCGCCCGCAAGGCGGGAGAGCTGATTCTCGGCTATTACCAATCGAAATCGCTGTATGTGGAGACGAAGCGCGATACGTCGCCGGTTACGGTCGCCGACCGTGAGGCAGAGGCCCTGATCCGGACGCACATCGTCCGCGAATTTCCCGGCGACGGAGTGATGGGTGAAGAGTTGGGGACTTTCCCCAGCGCGAATGGCTTCAATTGGATTCTTGATCCTGTCGACGGAACGAAGTCGTTCATTCACGGCGTGCCGTTGTTTGGCACGCTGATCGGCCTGGAGTTCGAAAAGAAAATGGTGTTGGGGGTCTGCCGGTTCCCCGTCATGAACGAAGTCGTTTACGCCCAAGTCGGCGAGGGAGCCTGGTGGCAAAGTGGCAACGGCCAGGAGCAGCCCGCCCACGTCTCGCGCGTCTTGCGTCTTTCCGACTCGCTGCTGTGCGTGACCACGATCAGCGGTTTTGAGCGGATCGGCCGTTACGAGACGTTTGAGAAACTCCGGAAGTCCGTAAAGTTGACGCGCGGATGGGGGGACTGTTACGGGCACGCGCTGGTCGCGACCGGCCGCGCGGACGTCATGGTCGATCCGTTGATGAATCCGTGGGACGCGGCGCCGTTCATTCCGATCCTGGAAGAGGCCGGCGGCCACTTTCTCGACTGGACCGGCCGGGCGTCGATCTATTCAGGAAATGGGATCTCAGTCAATGACGCGCTCAAAGACGGCGTGTTGGACCTGCTGCACGCCGATCGGTCGTAAGAGTCGGCGATGATGGGAAAGCGGACGACTGCGGTCAGGCCGCGGATCGCACTGACTGCGGCGCCACGGGGTTGGCCATGAAGGGAAGCACAAAAGGTCCAACCGGGCCGATCGCGGCGCCGTTCCAGCGATGGGCAGCCATCGATCGGAGTACGTGGTCCGCGGCTTCCATAGCGGCGAGGGCCGCCTGACCGTCCACAAGCGGCCGCTGCTGCGATTTGACACACTCCGCGAAGCTTGAGAGTTCGGCCGTCAGCGCGTCGGCCGCAGAGACGGCTGGCCGGTCGACTCGCACGTATTCGGTAAAGATCTCCCCCTTCAGGCGGTCAATCTCGGCTCCCACTTGCTTGGCCCGCGCCAAAACGCTGTCGCCAGCAAGCAGACGTTCGTTGGGCGCATGGCGAATGACCTCTCTCGAAGCAAAATCGATATTTACGCACCCCGCCTCGGACCAGATCTGCATGGTGCGCCGGGTGGTCGGGCTCACGCGATTTGCGGTCAAGTCGGCGATACATCCGTTCGCGAAGATCAGTCGGGCCTGAGCGCAATCCTCGTGTTCCCCGAGGATCGAGATGCCGAACGCCTCGACCGATTCCAGTGGGGAATTTGTCAGATCGAGGACCAGGTCAATGTCGTGAATCATCATGTCTAGCACGACGCCGATATCCGTCGATCGAAATGCGTAGGGACTGAAGCGTTCGCACCGGAGGTATTTGGGATTTCGGACCAGCCGTCGTGCTTCTTGGAAGGCGGGATTAAAACGCTCGACGTGTCCGACTTGCAGCGTCGCCGTGCGGCGATCGGCGGCGGCCACAATTTCTGCCGCCTGGGCCACGGTCGTGGCCAACGGCTTTTCGACCAGGCAGGCGACTCCCCGGTCGAGAAATTCGAGCGCGACCGAGTGGTGACCCACGGTCGGAACGGCGATCGAGACCGCATCGACGAAGTCGAACAGCCGGTGATAATCCTCGAACCAATGTGTTCCGCAGGCGTCGGCGACGGCGCGGCCCCGTTCGGCACTGGTGTCGGCGACTGCCATCAGCTCGGTCGACGGAAGCTGCGAATAGATGCGGGCGTGATGCCGCCCCAGCGCTCCCGCTCCCACAACGCCCACCCTCAAGCGACTCATGCAGCTCTCCGGTTGTGCGCCGGCTCGGGCGCCGGGCCGACCTGATTGCGATAGATTTCGCGAGCCCGCCCCAGCTTCCCGCGACGTTGCTTATCGAGGAAATTCAAGAGCGTCGACAGTTCGAACGGAAAAATGCCGTCGACCGCTTCAGCCAGCTCGGCCCGCACCTCATCCAGCGGTTTCATCGCGCGGTACAGCAGACGATGTGCCCGCTTGATAATTTCGATCGATTCGGGGGTGATTCCCGCGCGGCGCATTCCCACGATGTTGATCGTTTTGATCACCGGGTTGTCGGACCCCGACGCGAGCATGAAGGGCGGGATGTCGTGCGGGACGCGGCAACCCCCGCTCACGAACGCCAACATGCCCACCGTCGAAAAGTGATGCACGACCACATTGCCGGAAAGGATCGCACCGTCGTGAACGTGGACATGCCCCCCGAGGAGGCAGCCGTTCACGAGAATCACGCGGTTCTGAACGTGGCAGTTGTGTCCGACATGGGAATTGGCCATCAACAGGTTCTGGTGCCCGATCCGCGTCGTGTGGTCCTCTTTGTCGGCACCGCGGTTGACGGTCACTCCTTCGCGAAAGATGTTTTCGTGCCCAATCTCGAGTCGGGTCGGCGCTCCCGAATAACCGGAATCTTGTGGTTCCCCGCCGATCACGGCTCCGGGGAAAAAGCGGTTTCGCTCGCCGATGGTGGCGTGGCCGGTGATTGAGACGTGGGACAGCAGCTCGCAGCCCGCGCCCAACGTGACGTCGGGCCCCACATGGCAGAACGGACCGATTTCGACGTTCTCGCCAAGGTTAGCGCGGGGATCGACGTGCGAAAGTTGTGAGATTTTGACAGCCATGTTCCCAACGTCCTGCCAAGACTCAATTCATGCTGCGACTCGAGAGCTGGCGGCGGTTTCGTCCGATGCCGTCGCCAACATTTTGCGAACCAGCTCTCGATTCAAGTGGTGACCCGATCGGTAGGCACAAAAATGACCTTCGACATCGCACCCAAGCAACGCGAAGTCTCCCAGACAGTCGAGAATCTTGTGTCGGGCAA
>DASRXU010000454.1:0-66967 GCA_035687365.1 Planctomycetaceae bacterium
GACGCTGCGATAGTTCTCGCGCAGAATGGCATCGACGCTGTTGCCCAGACGGAAAAACAGCACGATCCCTGCGCTGCCGATGGCCGCCAGCAACAGCAGCAGGGGGATGAGCGTGATCAGAATGCGATGCCGCAAGGAAAGCGTCACAATTCGCATTGTGCCTCCGCCTCTGCGATGAATGCAATTCGATTGCGGTGAGATGTTTGCATTTGCGATTTCGCCCCAGTTTGTACATGCAATTTGCAAACGGCCTCGTGCAATTTGCACGCTTGCGCCTGGCTTGCGCGTGATCGCTAGCGACTCGATGTGCCGCGCCGTTCAGGAGTTAAGAACTCGCGCGCTGTTCGGCATAGTCCTTGCGTTAAATGGGAATCGCGACGCGCCGCTCGCTTCGCAAGCAGATCGCTTGCGAGCGTCGTGGTAGGTCGCGGAGCAATTGGAAATGAACTTGCTGATCTGGCTTCCCGCGCTGTTTCTGTCGGGGATCGCCGCGATGGGTCTCGTGTTTGCGTTCGCTGACGGTTGCGAGCGCGTGTAGGGCAAAACGTCGACCGGCAACTGGTCCGTCGGCGATACAATCGCAGCCAGCTCGCGACCCCGAATGGAATTCGCTCGACTCCGCGTGGCTGCAGTGCTCCCTTGATTGAAAGCGGCTCATGTTCCTACTGACGGGGATCGTCACTCTGTTGTTATTCGGTTATCTCCTGGCGGCTTTGCTGCTCCCCGAATGGTTCTAAGTACCGAACGTGCGCTGACGAAGCCCGCTCGCATTGCGATGGCCGCGTGCCGACTTTGAGGTCGTTTTTATGTGGTTGCTGCCGTTTCTGATCGTTTCCACGACCGTACTGCTTTCGATCCCGTGCGGCTTTTACCTCGCGTGGATTATGGACGGCCGCTACCACGCCCCGCGATGGCTGCAGTGGGTCGAGCGCCGGTTCAACACCGGGCCCCAAGGTTGGAAGCAGTACGCCGTTTCGCTGCTCCTCTTTAATACGCTGCTTTTCATGTTTGGCTACGTAGTCCTTGCACTGCAGCCTCTGCTCCCGTTCGCGCCGGCAGGCAAGGGCATGCTGGGGCCGACCACGATTTTCAATTCGGCGATTTCGTTCTTTACAAACACCAACCTGCAGCACTACGCAGGCGAGCAGCACCTTTCGTACGCCAGCCAACTGTTGTTCGTGGTCTTCAACATGTTCGTGTCGGCCAGCGTCGGTTTTTGCGCCCTGGTCGCGGTGATTCGCGGGTTGCGCGGCGACGCCCACATGGGCAATTTCTACGTCGACCTGTGGCGCGGAGTGGCTTATGTGTTTTTCCCAGCCAGTCTGGTGATGGGCGTCATCCTGATGGCCCGCGGCGTGCCGATGACGCTCGAGCCGACGGTCGAAGCCCGCACGCTCGAGGCCGGAGCGATGGGCCGCGACGCCTCGGGCACCGCGAAACCCCAACTGATCGCCCGAGGGCCGGTAGCGGCCGTCATTCCCATCAAGCACTTGGGGACCAATGGCGGTGGATTCTTCGGCGCTAACTCGGCACATCCCTTTGAGAATCCCGACGATTGGACCAATTTCTTCACCTGCGTGAACATCCTGATTTTTCCTTTCTCGCTCGTGGTGATGTTCGGGCGGATGTTGAACAATCTGCGACACGCTGCCGTGCTCTATACCACGATGATGGCTCTGCTGCTGACGATGATCGGCTGGAGCATCGCTTGGGACTCGATGCAGCCGAACCCGGCACTGACCGCGCGGGCCGCAATCGTCGATTCCGCTGGCAAGCCTTACGTCGTCGACGTTCTCGACGCGCAGGGACATGCGACGCCGACGCCGATCAATGTGCCCGCCCTGGCCGGTCTACCGGTCAGTCAGGAACTGGGCAATCTCGAAGGTAAGGAACTCCGCTTCGGCACTTCGGCCGGAGCGACGTTTGCCGCGGTCACGACGGCGGTCACGTGTGGTTCCGTCAACTGCATGCACGACAGTCTCAATCCTTTGGCCGGTCTGACGCCGTTCTCTGGAATGTGGCTGAACTGTGTCTTCGGCGGGAAGGGCGTGGGGCTGATCAATCTGCTGATCTATCTGATCGTCGGCGTCTTTTTAGCCGGACTGATGGTGGGCCGCACGCCGGAGTACTTGGGCAAAAAGGTCGAAGCCCGCGAGATGAAGCTGGCCATGCTGGCGCTGCTCGTGCATCCCATTTTGATTCTCGGACCGACCGGACTGTTCGCGGCCTGCGATTGGGGAACCAAGGCGACGGCCAATCCCGGCGCGCACGGCTTTTCGGAAATTCTCTATGAGTTCAGCTCTTCGTCCGCCAACAACGGCTCGGGGTTCGAGGGGCTGGGGGACACCTGGGGTTTCAACGCGGCCGCGGAAAACAATTCGGCGCCCGCTCCTTACAGCCCCAACTGGGACATCGCGACCGGGTTCGTGATGCTCTTCGGCCGTTTCATTCCCATCGTTGCTCCGCTCGCGCTCGCCAGCAGTCTCGCCGCGAAAAAACGCACGCCCTTTACGGCCGGCACATTGCGGACAGATACGGCGACCTTCGGTTTTGTTCTGCTCGGCACGATTTTACTCGTGGGCGCTTTGCTGTTTCTGCCCGCGGCGGTGCTGGGCCCGGTTGCCGAGCACCTGGGGCCGATTCCCTTTGGCGGCTGATTCTAGTTCGTGTCGTAGTCACTGCTTTGAATGATCCAGGTACCCAGATCCATGTCAACCACGATCATTGATCCGCCCCAACCGACCCTGGACGAGGGATCTTCGCCGGAAGAGCTTAAGCTCAGTCGCCGAGCGACGCGCCGGTCGGGATTATTCGCACCGCATTTGCTGCGCGCCGCGCTCAAGCAGTCGTTCGTGATGCTGCGGCCGGACATCCAGTGGAAAAATCCGGTGATGTTCGTGGTTGAGGTGGGAACGGCGTTGAGCGTGGTGTTCACGCTCGCTCGCCTGTTGGGATATTCCTCCCAGGCGCGACTGACTTATCTGTTAGCGCTCGACGTCTGGCTGTTGCTGACGGTGCTCTTCGCCAATTTCGCGACGGCCCTCGCCGAGGCTCGCGGCAAGGCCCAGGCCGACGCGCTCCGCAAAACTCGGCGCGAGACTCCGGCCTTTCGCCAGGCGGCCGACGGCACCCTGGAGGAAACGAACTCCACGCTGCTGAAGGCGGGTGATCTGGTTGTAGTCGTTGCCGGACAGATGATTCCCGGTGACGGTGAGATCATCGAAGGCGTGGCTTCGGTCGACGAGTCGGCCATCACGGGCGAATCGGCTCCCGTGATTCGCGAGGCGGGAGGCGACCGTTCGGGCGTCACCGGCGGCACACGTGTGCTCTCCGACCGCGTCGTCGTGCGAATTACGGCCGGGGCCGGCAAATCGTTTCTCGACCGGATGATCGCGCTCGTCGAAGGAGCCATCCGCCAACGCACGCCGAACGAAATTGCACTTTCGCTCGTGCTCTCGGCGTTCACGTTGATCTTCTTGATTGTTACAGCCACGCTGTGGCCGATGGCGCGGAACGCCGAGCTTTACATGCAGTCGTATCTCGGCGCGTCGCAGCCGATCCAGAGTTTGGGGACCGACATTCCGACACTCGTGGGCCTGCTCGTTTGCCTCATCCCCACCACCATCGGCGCGCTCTTGGCAGCCATCGGCATCGCCGGCATGGACCGCGCGCTGCGTGCCAACGTCTTGGCCAAGAGCGGCAAAGCCGTCGAAGTCGCGGGTGACATCGACACGCTGCTGCTGGACAAAACCGGCACGATCACCATGGGCAATCGCCGGGCGACGCAGTTTTTGCCCTTCGGAGAATTCACCGCGGCCGAAGTTGGTCAGATGGCGGCGACGGCGTCGATCGCCGATCAGACGCCGGAAGGGAAGAGCGTCGTCGAGTTGTATCGAACGCTCGCTGCCGACGGCACGAGCAAGCTGCGGGCCGCCTCGATCGAAGCGCTGGCACTCTCGGGATCGCGATTCATCGAATTCACGGCGCAGACCCGCATGAGCGGCGTTGATTTGCCTGATGGGCGGCGCATCCGCAAAGGCGCGCCCGACACGATGATTCGCTACATGCAAGAGCGCAACGGCGGCGTGGGGCCGCAAGTCCAGGCGCAGGTCGACGCGGTCGCCGCGCGAGGGGCCACTCCGCTGTTGGTCTGCGACGAGCATCGCATCGCCGGCTTGATCGTGCTGGAGGATGTCCTAAAGCCGGGCATGCGCGATCGCTTCGAGCGTTTGCGTCGCATGGGCCTGCGAACCGTAATGGTCACGGGTGACAACCCGCTCACGGCCAAAGCCATCGCAGACCAGGCCGGGGTCGACGCCTTCATTGCCCAGGCGACGCCCGAAGCCAAGCTCGATTACATCCGCACGGAGCAGGCCGGCGGAAAGCTCGTTGCCATGATGGGCGACGGGACCAACGATGCGCCGGCCCTGGCGCAAGCGGACGTCGGCGTCGCTATGAATTCCGGCACTCAAGCGGCCAAGGAAGCGGGCAACATGGTCGATCTCGACAGCGATCCGACCAAGCTGATCGAGATCGTCGAAATCGGCAAACAGCTGTTGATGACTCGCGGCGCTCTGACTACGTTTTCGATCGCCAACGACCTGGCGAAATACTTCGCAATCGTCCCCGCGCTGTTCGCCGCCACGCTTCCCTGGCTCAAGGCGTTCGACGTGATGCACCTGCATTCGGCCACGTCGGCGATCCTGTCGGCCGTCATCTTTAATGCGATCATCATCCCGCTCTTGATTCCGATTGCTCTCAAAGGAGTGGCCTACAAGCCGGTCGGGGCCGATGCCTTGCTGCGTCGTAACCTGCTGATCTGGGGCTTGGGCGGCGTGATCGTCCCGTTTGTCGGCATCAAGCTGATCGACGTGGTGCTGTGGAGTTTGAACCTGGTGGCCTGATCCGCGATCTCAGGGCTGCCGATCTCGGAACGAATCCTTCTCACTCGAAGACAAAACCATGCCTTCCCATTTGCGTGCGAATCTCTGGATTTTCGGTTTGTCGCTGCTCTTGTGCTGCGTCGTTTATCCGGGCCTGCTCCTTGGAATCGGTCGAGTCGCGTTTCCCAACCAGGCCGAGGGAAGCCTCATACTCGATCGTGAGGGAAAGCCGATCGGGTCGCGGCTGATTGCCCAGCCCTTCACTGCGGATGAGTTCTTTCAGCCGCGTCCCTCGGCGGCGTCTTACAACGCGTCGGCCTCAGGCGCGTCCAACTGGGGTGCCAACAATCCGCTGCTTCGCGATCGCGTCGCGCGCCAGTTGGGTCCGATCGCTCGCTACCAGAGCGGCGAGAAGGCCCACCAGCTCGTGGGGCCTGACATTGAGAAGTGGTTTCGCGAAGACCGGTTCCAGCAGAAACCGGGGATCGTCGTGGAATGGGCCCAGACACACCCCGCGCTCGCGCGAAACTGGGTGACGTCTGACACCCTCAACTCCGACGCTGTCCTCACGTGGCGAGCAGGGCATCCAGCCGACGTGGCTCGCTGGATTTCCGAAAACCCCGATACCCCCGAGCCGAAGCCCGAAGATCTTGCCGTGCCGTATTTCGTCGACTTCGGCAAGACGCACCCGGGAACATTTCCGGTTGCGAACGAGCACAAGCGACCAGGTGGCGAGAGCGAAAAGTCGCTGGAACCCGCGACGGCTGGCGCCGAAATTCAGTCGACCTTCTTCGATATGTGGCTGCAGGATCATCCGCAGGAAGTGCTGGAATCTGTCCCAGCCGATTTGGTGATGGCGTCGGGTTCCGGTCTCGACCCGCATATCACGCTGAAGAATTCGCTCTATCAGCTCGATCGCGTGGCGGCCAAATGGGCTGCCGAAACGCGGCGCGATTCATCGCAAGTCCGAGGCGAGATCGAGAGCATGCTGCGTGAAAAAGCGAGAGCCCCACTGGGAGGGCTCGCGGGAGTCGAACTGATCAACGTCCTGGAGATCAATCTGGCTCTCCAGGAGCGTTACCGGCCCGTGCGGTAACGTCCGACGTTGACTTAGCGGGCGCTGGGCATCGCAGTCCCGCTGACCGGTACTCCCGGGTACTGCGGCACCTGCTGGCTCTGAGGTGCAGGAACGCTTGCGGGAACCACCCCTGACGCCGGCATTGCTCCATCGCCGGGTGAGGTCGGGACAACGCACAGCGCGGTGCCGACGATTTTGGCCTGGCAGCCCAACTTAGCCAGTTCGGCATTCAGGATCGTCAGGGTTTGCGTCGGCGTATACCGGGCCGAATCCCACCGATTGAACGTTCCGTCCGGCATCGCCTGCAATCGCAATTCCAGTCCCGTCGCATTGGCAAACTTGGCCAGCACGAGAGTCCAGGGGGCATTTCGGAATTGGAATGACATAACCTTGGTGCGGTCGAGCGTTTCGAGGGGATTTGCCATGGGTTGCGCCGGCGCTATCGCTGCCGTCGCCGTCACGTCCGGCCGATCCTGGAATCCGTAGACGCTAGTCGGCTGGCTGGGACGTGCGGTCGGCAAGTCGACGGCACGATTGGCAATGGGCTCAGGCAGTGGTTGTTGTACAGGAGCCAGCGGCTGTTGCGCCGGAGTCGGCTGGTGTGCCGATTGGGCGGCGAGAGTTCCCGCGATGCTTTCGGGTCGCCCCGGCACGATTGTCAGCGTAGGCGCGTTGGCAGTGGAAGCTTCGGCGGAGACCTGAACAGTCGCAGAAGCTGGAGGTGCCGGCGCGGCCGAAGGGACGACGGGCCATCGCGAACTTGGCGAGTCAATCGGTTGAGCGCTCGTGGGCACGGTCGGGTGAGCCGCCGCTTGATACGTCGAGTGTCCCGGCGTGATTTGGACACTCGGCTGAACGGTCAGCTGCTCAGACGGCGCGGCGACTGTTTCGGGTGCAGGCGATTGCGCGGCCGGCGCGAGGGCAGACTGGTCCGGGCCCGGGTGATTGGAGGTGCCATGGTCGCCGGATGCTGGCGGAGCGGGCACGGACCGATCTACCGGCTGCGACAGATTGACGTCAAGCTGAGCGGCGTCGCTGTCTTCCGAAGCATGTTGCACCGAGCGAGATGCAACCGCGCGATGATGGGTTTTGCCGGCCGCAGGGCTGTTCTTTGAATCGGAGGAATCTTCCGAGGGCTTGTCGTCGTCTGCGGCTTGTTCGTCCAACGCGACGGCATGAGTCGAGTGCGATTGCACATGAGCGGCCGGCGCGTGGACGTGTTGGAAATGACTGGACACGCTCACGGGACCGTTGCTGTCGTCCTCGGCGTCGTCGGGTTGGCGAGCGGCCAATTTCATCCCGGCGTTTGAATCGGAGGCGACGCTGCCACTGGCACCCGTGTGTTTGAGTCGGGACTTGACGATCTCACGGGCCCCAAAGAACCCTGCGATGATCAGCACGCTCAGCGACAGCGTCCCGACAATGGAGATCCGCGGGCGATCCGCACTGAATCCGCGAGTGAACCAACGCGCTGCGAGCGGATCGGTTGCTGGAACCGAGCTGTGGGCAGGTATCGAAACGTGCGCCGCGACGGCATGGCTTGGTGGCGCGGGAGAAACCGGCGCATGAGCAGCGGGCGCGAGCGGTACCGCTGCGTGGTCTGGTTGAGCAGGCGCGTGGTGACTTTGAAGTTCTCGCTCCTGCGCGGTCCGAAGACTTCGATAAATGCGATCTTCCACCCCCAGCCGCCTTTCTCGATATCGCGACGGACGGAATCGCACGTCGCGAATGACCCGCGTTAGTTTTCTGGGATCGATTTTCGCCGCAGAGTGTGCGCAGTCGGAAAAACCGATTCCTTCGGTACTATCGGCAAGATCGGGGGCGTCGATGCACAAAGCGTTGCAACTAATGTTCAGCCGGCGTCGGTTGTTCCGTTGCCGCTTACCGCGCTTATCTAATTTGTGGCGATTTGTCCGGCAGGAATGGCCGGTGTTTGCGCGCGAGCCGCGACGGGGGAGCGCAAGCAGCCTGGGACGACTAGGTCAAGGATGGGCGGCTTAAGCAATCGCTTCGGGGTGTGCCTTTTCAGGCAGTAGCGCCGGAAACGGGGAGCCCGATTCCTCCAGGCTCCACGCAGTTACCCAATCACTCCAAGGGGTGCGCGTCTGGCCGAAGACGAGCGACTCGCAACCGACGGACGCCGAGTACGCCGCATCAGCGTCGATTCGCGCTCCGCCCAGCACTTGCGGAACGATCTGCGGTGATTCGTCGAGATCGTAGACCGTCGAACCGTTGCGGCCGGGGCGCGGCAACAGGACGAGGCCGGCCTCGGTTACGTCGTAGGGGCGCGCCTCTGGCCCCAGACAGGCGACGATTTGCTCACGCACCAGGTCGGCGCCCGCGACGCGATAGAAGCCGACCAACAGTCCGCGCAAGGTCGCGAGTTGAGCCGGGTTGAGGCTGCGCAGCCATCCGGATCGCCACACGCGGGCGATGACCCGTCCCGATTGCTCCTCGAACGCAAGCCACAACTGCTCGTCGCCGAGTTCGGGAGCGCGAATTTCGACGCGGAGGCTATTCGTCCCGACGTCGGTTTCGCCGACTTCGAGAGCCAGTCCGGCGAACGCGGGCGACTCCGCCAAAAAGCCGAGAAATTCGCGATCGAAGAAATGTCGCACGTGAAGCTCGACGTGATGCAGCTTGGCGTAGTAGCCCATCAGATCGCGAACGCGCCGTGAGGGATCGGCCCGCCGAGCGGCTCGCCTGAGTTTCGCAAACAGGCGCGGGAGCGTGCCCGAGTGGATCCCCAGCTTCATGAGCCGGATCAGCGTTTCGCCGTGGCTGCCGACGACAACCGGCCGAAGATCGCGGCGCCGGTTGACTGCATACAAACGCCAGTTGCCGCGCAACTCCCAAACCAAAAACCCGACGACCCCCGGCAAGAGCAGGACCGTCAACCCGGCGATGGCGTTGGCCAGTACGGCGCCGAAGTGCGGCACAAGCTGCAACGCGAGCGCGGGCTGCATCGGCGCAATTACCTTGTGAGAGACAGTCACCACTGGAAAGTGCTTGATCGGGTTAATCTGCGGTTCGATCAGCACAGTCAGGAGGAATGCGACGATAAACCGCACGATGGCCCAGGGTACACCCAGTAGGGCTTTGATCCACAGCATCGTCCCCGTTTCGCCGCTCTTGAAGCGAAACCATTCATCGACCTCGTAGAGGATCCGTTCGACGCCTTCGAGCACGTTTTTGAAGAAGTCCATTACCAAGTCGAAAATCGCCAAGAGCACGTGTACTCGAACTCGGTGCCACATCAGCTGCAGCTGCTCGGCCGTGAGTTCCTCGATGTCACGCCCGGCCCGCGAATTGAGCAACGCGGCCAGCGCCCCGAAGACCATCGCGGCCATCGGAGCACTCGGAAATCGGTACCATCCGACGGCCGGCAAAAGTCCGCAGAACACGCCGGTGAAAATCAAGGATGTCAGTAGCCGCCTGCGGAAGAAAACTGCTGGAGCGCTGCGGAGGATGCGGTTGATGAAAGTCACCTCGGCGACCCACAGAGGAATGTCCACCACCAGGAACCGCGCACCTCGACCGATCGCGAGCAAAACCTCCCAGATAGCCCCTCGGAAGCGCGTGCTGTGGGCCAGGCCGAACAGCACCAGGCCGAGCGGAATGACGAAGACAGGCTCCGTCATGCCGAGCGGGGCGACGCTCGAAGCGTCCGCTCCATACCACCAGTCGGTGAGTTTCCGCAGCAGCTCTACGAGGTGTTCAAGAAACTTCAAAACGACGAATGCACCCCCAAAAGGGATTGCCACGTAGAGGGTCAGAAATCGGCCGACCCCCGTCCCGAACGCGCACGAGCTGATCCCCTGCAAGAACCGCAAGTAAATGGCGCCTCGTTGATAAACGCCGTCGAGCTCATCGCGCAGCCGGCGATCCGCCCGCAGTAAGCGATCACCCGCTACCAACTCCAGTGGATCGGCGACGTCGTCGAGCTTGAGATTGTTGCGCGCGATGGCGTCGCGAATTTCGCCCATCGCGAAGTAGCCCGAATCGACCACATGGTCGAGCAGCTCTTCGATGATCTTGCGAAAAGAAACGCGTTCGGGCACGTTCTGCGGCACAAAACCGACTTCGATCAATGTGTCCCGCAAGACGGGCCGCAATCGATCGCGCAAACGTTCTTCGGCGTACACCGACGCTTCGCGCAGCAAAATTGACAAATGTTCGCGCTGGCCGGCCGAGATCGAAAGCTTTGAGAGCCGCGACGCCGCGCTCCGCAGATGTTTCGACATCAAAACTTCGCGCTGAGCCGGCAAGCGCCGCTTGAGAGGCCGTTTGCCGAATGACAACAGCCAGGAGAAAAGATCGACGACGTAGCTCTCGCGCTCGAAATCGAGGCAGACCTTTTGGAGGTCGTAAAGCATCCGCGCGGCCGGATTCCAAAAGCCCCGGGCCGATGTCGCCAACAATGCTCCCAAAAGCTCACGCCAAGCGTTCGCGGTATGTTCGTCAATCGCCAGAGCAACGCGCAGGCGACCGGCGAGGCGTCTCACATCAGCGACCGCCAACTCGCTCGCTCGTGCGGAACGCTTGAGATCTCGGATGCTCGAGGCACGCGTGTGCAGAATGGCGGCCCGAACGTCGTTGCCGCTCGCCGCAGCTTGAGCGGCCACCTTTAGCTGACGGCGAAATACGCGTTCGCCCAACGGGGCGTCGGTCGCCGTCGGATCTGTGTTAAGTTTTATCGCGTTCGGCTGCTCCTGGGGGCGGCCGGCTCGTTCGACCTCGAGCGCTCCGGTGTATTCCAAGACAGCGTCGATGTCGATGTCTTCCGACAGCACCTCCTCAATGCGATCGAAATCGTCGAGCGAGGGGAAATATGCGGACAAGACATCAGGCGCGGAGTACCGCAACTCGAGAAACACGGCGACAAATTCGACGTAGACCGAAACCGTCGAAACGGGGGGCAGCAAGAAGGCCTCTTGCCCCAGCACGGCCCGCACTTCGTCAAAGGCCGAGGAACCGATTTGTTCGAGCCGCTCCGCCACCGTCAGCTCGTTCAATTCGCCCCGCTCCAGGCGCTCGTCGAGCGCGACGTGAATCCGGGCGTGAAGGTGCAGCCGCCGATAGTAATCGCGCAGCGCGTCCGCGGTCATCCGTTCGAGTTCGTGCTCCTCCGGGCGCGCCAAGAGCAGGAGGATCTCGGGGAGTGCCGCGCCAGCCTCCAGGCCTAACTCGTCGTTAAGCACAATCTGTCGGGCTCGGTCCGCAGCGATCACGAAGCTTTTTCGATGCGGGACCCGGCCGATCAGCGCCGGCAAGTCAATCTCGTTGCGAATCACGCGGCGGACGATGCGCGACGCGACGGGAAACGCGGACGGATCGGCGTCGCGAATCGCGCGCTCGACGGAGGCCAACGCCGACAGAGCCGTTTCGGCCGCGGGCACCTGCTGCGTCGCTAGGATCGGTTCCGCCATTTTCTCCATCATACGCCGTCAGGGCGCTGGGCGCGGAATCGCCACAAGACATAGGACGCGATCCGCCTTCGACTTATTCCCGAACATCGTAATGGCTTCAGCCGCGGCACCGAAGCGTCGGAGCCGAGTCGACAACAAAAAGTGTTGACTGTTCCCTCCGGTGCCCGTCGGCCTCCTCTTGTCGCTGGAGGTCTCCCGCGCGATTACAATCCTTGGTTCACCCAGAGTTAAGATCGGCCCGACCTTCAGGCGTAGCAGTCCCGAAAATGTCACGCGGTAGGATTTCACGCCAGAACGAGGAGTTTTGATGCAAGGCAGCCAGGCGATCGCGGAAATTCTCAAGCGGGAAGGGGTCGAATATGTCTTCTGCTTCCCCTTTACGCCCATTCTCGACGCGCTGGCCGCAGCGGGCATTCGTCCGATCGTCGCGCGACAAGAACGGGTCGCCGAAAACATGGCGGACGGATTTTCGCGGGCGACGCTCGGCAAGCGAATCGGCGTCGTGACCGTCCAGCAGAATGCCGGCGCCGAAAATGCGTTTTCCGGAATCGCCCAGGCCTACACCGATTCGAGCCCGATCCTGTTTTTGCCCGGACACCCGGGCCGCGAATTGGTCCGCGTGCCACCGAACTTTGACTCGGTGCCCAATTACGCCGCCACCACCAAATGGGCCGATCTGATCCCGTCGGCCGCGGCCATCCCTAATCGGATGAGACGAGCCTTCACGTTGCTGCGGTCCGGGCGACCGGGACCCGTGTTGTTGGAGGTCCCCGTTGATGTCGCCCGCGAAAGGGTGCCGGAGCCATTCGACTATCGGCCCGTCCCCGCCACCAGAATCGGGCCCGATCCAGATGCGATTCGCGAGGCGGCTCGGCTGTTGCTGCGTGCCGAGCGGCCGATGATCTGGGCAGGACAGGGGGTACTCTACGCCGACGCGTCGCGCGCTCTGACCGAGGTCGCCGAGTTCCTTGGCGCTCCAGTCATGACGACCCTTTTGGGCAAGAGCGCCTTCGACGAGAGTCATCCGCTGTCGCTCGGTTCGGGGGGCATGAGCGCGACCGATATGGCTCGCGACGCGCTCGATCGGTGTGATGCCGTCTTCGCCGTCGGAGCGAGTCTCACGCGGACCGTCTTTGCCCCCACAATTCCACCGGGCAAACGGATCGTCCACGCGACGGTCGACCCGCGCGATCTCAACAAAGACTACGTGGCTGACGTTCCGTTGTTGGGCGACGCGTCACTCGTTCTCGCGAGCCTGCTCGAGGAACTCAAATCGCAACACGGGGGCAAGGGCCGCCCCGAGCGAACGGCCGTGGAAGCCCAACTCCGCGAGGTGCGCGAGCGCTGGAACGCTCGGTGGGCCGGCAAGCTGGTTTCCGACGAGACGCCGATTAATCCGTATCGCGTGATCGGTGAATTTCTGAAAAGCATCGACGGCAAACAGACGATCGTTACGCACGATTCGGGAAATCCGCGCGACCAGCTCCTTCCTTTGTACGAATCGACGGTTCCGCGCGGCTACATTGGATGGGGCCATTCCACGCAGCTCGGTTTTTCGCTCGGCTGCAGCATGGGGGCGAAGCTGGCCTGCCCCGACAAACTGGTCGTGAACTTTATGGGCGATACGGCCATTGGAATGGTCGGCATGGACATCGAGACGGCCGTCCGCGAAGAAATCCCGATTCTGACCTTGGTGCTCAACAATTCTGCGATGGGCAACTACGAGAAATACATTCCGATCGCGACGGAAAAGTACCGAACCAAGTTCACGTCGGGAAACTACTCCGAGGTGGCTCGCAGTCTGGGTGCATTTTCCGAGCGAATCGAGAAACCGGCCGAAGTCGGTGCGGCGATCCGTCGCGGCATCGCAGCCACGCGGGACGGGCGCCCGGCTTTGATCGAGTTCCTCACTCGCGAGGAACCCGATATGGCCTTCCGCCACTAAACGCGGGTCATCGACGCGTTGCCTTGGTTTCAATGAGGAGGACAACACGGATGCCGAAGCAAACCGAAAGAGCTGAGGCCTTTCGCCAGTTGCACGAGCGGCCCGGCATTTTTGTGATGCCCAATCCCTGGGACGTCGGGACGGCACGGATCTTGGAACGGATCGGATTTGAGGCCCTGGCGACGACCAGTGCGGGTTTTGCGTTCTCGCACGGACGTCGCGACTACAACATGGGCCGGGAGGCCGTGCTCGAGCACTGCCGAACGCTGGTAGTGGCGACTTCGCTTCCGCTCAATGCCGACTTGGAGAACGGCTTCGGCGACGAGCCTCGAGCGGCGGCCGAAACGATCCGACTGGCAGTCGAAACGGGGCTGGCCGGCGGCTCAATCGAGGATGCGACCGGTCGACCGGAGAGTCCGATCTACGAGATATCCCACGCGGTGGAACGAGTTCGCGCGGCGGCCGAGGCGGCCCGCCAAACGGGTTCTCCCTTCGTATTCACGGCTCGATGCGAAAACTATCTGTACCAGCGCCCCGATCTGGCCGACACTATTGGACGCCTGCAGGCGTATCAGGATGCGGGGGCCGACGTCCTGTATGCTCCAGGACTGAAAAGCCCGGAGGACATCGCCACCGTAGTCCGTTCGGTCGATCGGCCCGTCAACGTGTTGATGGGCCTGTCGGGGATCAATCTGAGCATGGCACAACTCTCCACAATGGGCGTAAAGCGAGTCAGCACAGGTGGCGCGCTGGCTCGGGCTGCGCTCGGTGCATTTCTCCAGGCCGCCCGGGAGATGCACGATTCAGGGACGTTCCGATTCAACGACGACGCGGTGCCCATGCGAGAGATCAATTCGCTGCTGGAGTGATGTCCGGTGAGTCCTCTATTCCGTTCCCGAGAATCATCGATGAGAACCGTCGCGCAAACAGTCATCTTGGCGTGCTTGCTGGTCTTGCCGCAAACTACGCCGCGACTCGCGCTGGGTGGGGATGATCCGCCCGTCGCGACCAGCGCACCGCCAAAATCGGTGGGAGCCCTGCTGACGGCGGAAGCTCGTCGGATGATCGCCGAATATCCCGACACGCGCTACAGCCATAAGACGTATGTCGACAAGGAACAGGGAATTTGCGAAGTCGATTGCTCGGGCTTTATCGTCGTCCTCTTAAAGCACCAATCGCCCAAACACCTCGAGTCGATCAGCACCACTCACAAACGAGCCTTGGCCGAGGATTTTTTCACAGCCTTTAAACAGGAGGCGCCCGCCAAGGGCTGGAAACCGATCGAGCGCTTGCCCGATGCCAAACCCGGTGACGTGCTTGCGTGGATCAAAATGGACCGCGAGCCCGGCGACAATACGGGACACGTCATGCTGATCGCCGAGGTTCCCGTCGCGGAATCGGCCGAGCGGTTTCGAGTGCGGATTCTCGACTCGACGTTGCACGGTCACGCTCACGACGCACGGACGAAGACGGAGCGGTCGGGCATCGGGCAGGGAACACTCTGGTTCGACGTGGACGACCGCGGCCGCCCGATCGGCTATCGGTGGAAATCGAGAACGGGAATGCTCCACAAGGCGCCGATCGCGATCGGCCGCGCGATTCCTCTCGATTGATCGGCTCAAGTGGTGCGCTGCTGCGACTCGCTGGCGACCACGATCTCCATTTTTCGCGACTTGCGAAATCGCAACGCGTTCGCGAACCTTGGGAAAAGACAAATTCGGCAGGCAGGGCCCTCTTAAGCAGTTTGTACGGCGCCTTGCTGCGTGGCATCTCGGTTTGGCCCCCGCTTCTGCTCCACCGGTGATTTCTGATCGGATCTCCCTCCTCGGCTCGCTCCTCGTCGTCGCTGGCAGTTCGCGCCGCCGGTTTAACGAAGGCCTACGGCAAGGCCGACGCGGCCGTGTACGCTCTGCGCGACGTGTCGCTTGAAGTGCGTCGAGGGGAACGGATCGCCCTGTTGGGTAAGTCGGGCTCAGGGAAATCGACGCTTCTCAATTTGCTCGGGGGAGTTGATCGGCCGACGGCAGGAGGCTTGGAAGTCGCGGGCCGCGAACTCGACCGGCTTTCGAGTCGTGGTTTGGCTCGCTTTCGGTCGGCCGCGGTCGGGCTGATCTTTCAATCGTTTAACCTCATCCCGTCGCGAACAGCTCTGCAAAACGTCGAGTTGCCGATGATTTTTGCAGGGACGTCTCGGACGCAACGGCGTCTCGAGGCCCGGCGAGCGCTGGAAGCCGTTGGGCTCGCCGAGCGTGTCGAGCATCGGCCAGCCCAACTCAGCGGGGGCGAGAATCAGCGGGTGGCGATAGCTCGCGCGCTAGTCAACCGGCCGGAGGTGCTGCTGGCGGATGAGCCCACCGGCAACTTGGATAGCACAACGGCCCGCGAAGTCATGGCGTTGATCGCGGAACACATTCAAAAGAGCGGCGCGACACTCATCTTGGTGACCCACGACGAAGAACTGGCTGCCGAATGCACCGACCGCGTGATTCGGCTAAAGGACGGCCAGTTGATGCCCTGCCAGTAAATGTCCTGAATCGGTGCAAGAGGAGTTCGGCGTGCGCTTCGGTGACTTACTGGTTCTGCCATTGGCCGCACTCTGGCAGCAAAAGTCGCGGACGTTGTTGACGACCCTCGGTGTCGTCTTCGGCACCTTTGTGCTGGCGGCGAGCTTGTCGATCGGGCAAGGCGTACAAGACACGTTCGACCGCGAGACGCACAAGAGCGACGTTCTCCGCGAAATCCGCATTCAGCCGCAGTGGGGCGATGCCAAGGGAAACGCAAAGAAGGTCGAGGTGAGGGGCACAATGAACGAGGCGCGCCGCGAACGCCTCCGCCAAGCCGTCGCGGCCCATCAACGCAACATGGCGGTGTCGCCGATTCCCCTGACTCGCGAACGACTCGCCGAACTGGCGAGCCTGCCACACGTCGAAGCCGTGGTGCCGCAAACCTGGCAAGGTGGCTACGCGGTCCTTGGGGGAAAATCCCAATCGACCGCGATCAGCGCTGCGCGCGTGGACGATGCGACCGCTCGCGAGAACCTGATCCAGGGACGCTATTTCGAGTCTCCGAATGAACCAGCGGTCGTCGTCTCGGAATACTTGCTCTATCGCTTGGGCGTCGTTGATGACGCGGCCATTAAGGACGCCGTCGGCAAAAAGCTGACGGTCGAGTTTCGCGCGCGAGAAGAACAGCCGGGGTTCTCCATGGGGCTATTCAAATCGGATGGCGAAGACCTGAGCCGCGACGAAATTGCCGCGTTGGACAAAGTGAAACAGGAATTGCCCGCAGTCCTGGCACAACTGAAGCTCTCGCCGAGTCAGCTCCAGTTACTGCAGAAGGCCCTGTCGGGTCAGTCGCCAAAAGTCGAACCGACTCTGTCGCGCGAGTTTCCGATCATTGGTGTCGTGCGGGGGCGATCGTCCGAGGACCAGCCAGTTTGGGATCCGTTGCACGTCGAAGGCGACCTGATTCTGCCCTACGGGACGGCCACCGACCTGTTCACTTCGAGTACGTCCCACGTGCAGGTTGTGGACATGGCGACGCTGTTGATCGATCGCGATTCCAACGTCGAATCCGTGCTCGCGGAAATTCACAGCCGAGGACTGTCTGCTTTCGCCTTCCTCGACGGGATCAAGCACGAACGGCTCATGTACCTGTTGATCTTCGCCGGCATGACGTGCGTGGCGGCCGTCGCCCTGTTGGTTGCGGCGATGGGAATCGCCAACACCATGTTGATGAGCGTGCTCGAACGCATGCGCGAAATTGGCATCATGAAGGCGGTCGGGGCGAGCAACGGCCAATTGCAGCTCGTGTTCTTGGTGGAAGGAGCACTGATTGGCCTGGTCGGAGGCGGATTCGGACTCGCCCTGGCAGTGCTCAGTTCCTACCCCGGTGACGCGTGGGTCCGAACCATGGTCAATCGTGATCTGAAGATCGAACTCAAACAGGCGCTCTTCGTTTTTCCGACTTGGCTGTGCCTGACGGTGCTCGCTTTTTCGGTGGTGATCACGACGCTGGCCGCCGTCTATCCGGCGCGGCGTGCCGCAATGGTCGATCCGGTCACTGCGCTGCGACACGAGTAGTTGCAGCCGCGAGGTTGAGGCCATCCGATTGACAACCGCGCGATCGACACTCGAAGATGCTTCGCATGTCGCTGTCGCTCGTGATTCTCGTTGGCGGGTGGATGATCTTCGCGTTTTGGGTGGCGGGCGTGGCCCCGTCGCTCGTGAGTCTGCTCTGGCGGTCGCTCGATTCGATCGTCCCGATGCTCAAGACGCCCGTCACCTGGCCCAAAGTTTCGATCATCGTTCCAGCGCGGGACGAAGCGAGCAAGATCGAGGCAGCCATGCGCTCGAAGCTGCTCATTGATTATCCCGACTTCGAGTTGATCGCCGTCGACGATCGTTCACAGGACGCGACCGGCGCCATTCTCGATCGGCTGGCCACCGAGGACTCGCGATTGTGCGTGATTCATCTCGACTCGCTGCCTGACAATTGGTTGGGGAAGAGCCACGCGATGCACGTCGCGGCGTCGCGCGCGAAGGGTGACTATCTGCTCTTCACGGATGCGGATGTCTTTTTCGCACCCGATCTGCTGCGCAAATCCGTCACAATGTGCGAGGGCCAGCAACTTGACCATCTGACGCTCGCGCCGCATCTGGAATGCCACGGCTTCTTCGAAGAAGTCTTGCACGCGTACTTTTTCGTGTTGCTTTGCATCGGCGCGCAGCCGTGGCTGGTGCGAACGCCTTTCCGCTTGTCGTATTTGGGAATGGGCGCGTTCAATATGGTGCGTCGCACGGCCTACGACCATTGCGGGGGACACGCCGCCATTCGGCTCGACGTGCTGGATGACGTCAAGCTTGGAAAGCTGATTAAGTCGAACGGGCTGCGACAAGACGCTCTCGACGCGGGCGGCGGATTGCGCGTGCAATGGCAAGAGTCGTTCTTCGGCGTCATTCGCGGCTTGGAGAAGAACGGGTTTGCCATCTTCGATTATTCGCTTGCCAAACTCATTGGCTACACGGCGGTCGTCGTCCTGTTCAATCTATTCCCGTACGCGGCCATCGTGATCTGGCCCGACGCGCTGGGCGCCGGATGGCTGGCGAGCGTGCTGTTTCTGCACATTGCGACCGCGCTGACCGCGCGGCTTTTGGGATCGTCGCCCGTTGTTTCGCTCGGACTGCCTGTCGCCATTCTCGCGCTGCTTTATACGATGTGGCGGTCGGCCTATTTGACTCTTTCGCGCCAAGGCGTACGCTGGCGCGACACGTTCTACCCGTTGAGTTTGCTTCGCGAAAACGTCTACTGAATTTCGGGGATCCTCATGAAACTTCTTCATCGAGCAATCTGCGTGGCCTTCGCGATCGGCGTGGCAGCCACTTTGGGATGGGTGGGGACCGTCAATGGGGCAGACGACTCCGCTGCGGGGAGGTCGGTCGTGCTGCTGTGGCCGGAAGGCGCTCCGGGAGCGCTCGGAACGGCCGACAAAGACAAGCCGACGATCACCGTGCACTTGCCAGCTTCCAGCATTGCCAACGGATGCGCGGTGGTGATTTGCCCCGGCGGCGGTTATCAGCACCTGGCGATGAGCTACGAAGGTCACGACGTGGCCGAATGGTTTAACACGTTCGGCGTGGCCGGCATTGTCCTGAAATATCGTCTCGCACCGGACTACCATCACCCATCACCGCTGCTCGACGTGCAGCGCGCCATCCGAATCGTGCGTGAGAAGGCCGGCGACTGGCACATCGATCCGCATCGTGTCGGGGTGATGGGGTTTTCGGCCGGCGGTCACCTGGCTTCAACGGCCGCCACGCATTTCGATGCCGGTAAGGCCGACGCCAGCGATCCGATCGACCATCAAAGCTGCCGACCCGATTTTGCGATTCTGGCCTATCCGGTCATCACCATGACCGAGAAATTCGGCCATGGCGGATCGAAGAAAAACCTGCTGGGCGCTCATCCTGAGAAGGGGCTCGCGGAAAGCCTCTCGAATGAAACGCAGGTGACTGCCCAAACGCCGCCAACTTTCTTGTTCCATACTGCGGAGGACAGCGCGGTGCCGGTCGAGAACAGCGTCGAGTTTTTCCTCTCGCTGCGAAAAGCGGGCGTCCCTGCCGAGATGCACGTCTACGAGAAGGGACGCCACGGTCTCGGACTGGGAACGAAAGATCCGAAGATCGCTTTTGCGTTGGGCACCTGGCCAGGACGGCTGCACGATTGGATGCAGCTTCGTGGCCTCTTGGCACTGCGCCCGTAGCTCGAATCAGCGACGTCGTCGCTATTTTCCGAAAGTCTTGCCGCGGGTGCGAACGCGCGGAGTGACTTGAGCCATTTTTTTGCGTAAGTGCGGCAATTTGGTGGCCGGCTTGCGCACCGATTGACGTTCTTTTCCCGGCATTTTGCATTCTCCTTCGCGGTTGGGTGGTAGACGCCGATTGAGTTTTGGTCCCAGGGTCGGCTGACGGACTTAGATTGTACCGCTAAAGCCCGGTCGGATACGCGCTGCGTGCGTCGCGTTCAAAGTACGCCGTAGCGCCGATACGCTTCGGTCACTTTCATGCCCTGTTGGATCGCCGAGCGGGTACGGTTCTCGTCGTGGGCTTTGGTCCACGCGCGACGGATGGCCTCTGCTTCAAGCTCCGCCGGCACAACGACGATGCCGTCGGCGTCGGCGAACACGAGATCGTTCGGTTGAAAAACGACTCCGGCAATCTCCACCGCAACATCGATCGCAGTGACTTCTTGTCTGTCCTTGCTGTCGTAGGGACACGCGCCGCGGGCAAACACCGGAAAGCGCATCTCCTTCATCTGAGCCAGATCGCGTACGGCACCGTCGACAATCGCGCCGACGCAGCCGCTATTGCGCGCGGCAGTCGAGAGCAGCTCGCCCCAAATGCCCGAGCGCAGGGAACCGGCCGCGGCCGCGATCATCACCTGATCGGACAGGCATGTGTCGACCGCCAGCAACTCGTTCTCATAAGGATGGGGATCGGGCGTGGTCCGATCGTTCCATAGCGTCGTCTTGCACCTTCCAACCAGCAGTCTGTCCACGGTTCTCACGGGCAGCGCGATGGCCGGCGACTGGCCTCGCACGCCGAGCGAATCGAGCGCGTCACACACGAGTGCGCTCGAGAGCGACGCTCGCATCATGTCGAGAGTGATCGCGGTAGAAGCGTCGGACATCACAGCATCCTTGGGCCAGAAAAGATCATTTCTGTAGGCGGAAAACCTCGTGCCATCCACGATACATTTGTGTATATATTACCTTCCGAAAACCGGTTGGTCCGGTTACTTCGCGATTGGGAGAGCGCGAACGTTTGCGGCAGGAGAGGTGGATTTTCTCGGGAGCGCCCGGGCGCTCAAGGGCTGGCCATGCGTAAGAACTTGTATGTCGGAAATCTTCCCTACGATACGACGGCGGACGATCTTCGCGAAGCGTTCTCGCAATTCGGGACGGTTTCGAAAACGCAGGTGATCTCCGATCGTGAGACGGGGCGGTCGCGGGGCTTCGGCTTTGTGGAGGTGGAGGACGGAGCCGACGTCGCCATCGAATCGATGAATGGCAAAGACTTTCAGGGACGACGGCTGACGGTCAACGAGGCGAAAAGCCGCACCGAAAGTGGAGGCGGCGGAGGACGCGGCCGCTCGGACTACTGAGCGGGCGATCGCCGGACTGTCACCGATTCATGCTGATCCGCGCGGTCTCGTCCCAAGGCCCAAGTAGGGAACGAGCGGCGCCGACGGGGCGTCGCTGAAACTGCCATCCGCGAAAAAATTCTGCTCCGACGATTGGCAGGTCGGACCTGTTCTAGGAGAATTGCGCGCACAGAGCCGATCGGCCGACGAACCTGCAGCAAGGGATGGAGCAGCGGATGAGACGGGTCCTAGCGTTGGTCTTGGCGGGCGGTAAGGGAGCGCGGCTGGAGCCGCTGACCCGCGACCGTGCCAAGCCCGCCGTGCCCTTTGGCGGCGTGTATCGCATTATCGATTTCACGCTCTCCAATTGCATCAACAGCGGTCTGCGGCGGATGTTGGTGCTGACCCAGTACAAAGCAGCCAGCCTCGACCGTCATATCAGCTTGGGTTGGCGGTTTCTCTGCCGCGAACTGGACGAGTTCATCGACGTTCTGCCCCCGCAACAGCGGATCGACGAGCACTGGTATCAGGGCACGGCCGACGCCGTTTATCAGAACATTTATTCGATCGAAAAATCGCGTCCCGATCTGGTGCTGATTCTGGCTGGCGACCACATCTACAAGATGGATTATTCGGAGGTTTTGCAGGACCACATCGATAGCAAGGCCGACTGCACCATCGGCTGCATTCCCGTCGAGCTGCGGGAAGGCTGCCACTTCGGAGTGATGGAGGTCGACAAGTCGCAACGCGTGATCAAATTCCTCGAGAAGCCCGCCAACCCCGATCCCATGCCTGACGACCCGACTCGCTGTCTGGCGTCGATGGGCATTTACGTCTTCAATGCCAGTTTTCTGTTCGATCAGCTCTGCCGCGATGCGACTGTTACCGAAAGCAGCCACGACTTCGGCAGAGACATCATCCCGACGATTATCGAAACGCATCGGGTGCGGGCGTTTCCCTTTCGGGATCGCAATTCGGGCAACTCACGCTATTGGCGCGACGTCGGCACGCTCGACGCCTACTACGCCGCCAACATGGATCTGGTCGCCGTCGAGCCGCAGTTGAACTTGTACGATGAGGCCTGGGAGATCCGCACATATCATCCTCCGCTGCCGCCGCCCAAGTTTGTGTTCGGGCAATTCGGCGGCTCGAATCCGCGGGCCGGCATGGCACTCGACAGCATGATCAGCCCGGGAACGATCATTTCCGGCGGACGCGTCGAGCGGTCGATCCTCTCCGCCAATGTGCGCGTCAACAGTTGGGCGCGGGTGGAGGACAGCATCTTGTTCGAGGGCGTGAACGTCGGCCGCCACGCCAAAATCCGGCGAGCCATCATCGACAAAGGGGTCGTCGTGCCTGAAGGGGCCGAAGTCGGCTACAACCTCGACCTCGACCGCGCGCGCGGATTTACGGTGACTGAGTCGGGCGTCGTCGCGATCGGCAAACTGCAGGGCTTTGTCGACGTGCACGACCGCAGTGGCGCAATGGACCTGTCCGTCGGCTGAACGCGGCATTACAGCCGGCTGTGGAACAGTCCGTCAATCCGTCCGGCTGGAATCCCGCTCGGGTTATCGCTCGATGCTTCAAGATAAGCATCCACAACTTCGCTGGCAGGGCGTATCGCGTCCGCCGTCAGGCCGCGGCCATGGCGATGCTCGTACAACCGGAGCGTGACCGCCGTGCTGCGCTGATTGAAGGATCGGAACAAGACGGTGCCCAGCACGAGAAGCAAAAAAGCGACGAGCGTCGCCAGGTAGTGCCCCGCTTCAGCCAATGTTTCGATTAACGCGTCGAGCAAGTCGCGTTGGCTGACCGCGACCACGAACCAGGAATTCGTACGCGTGATAAAACGGGTCAAAAAACTACTGTTGCGCTGGCCGAAGTGACCGAACTCATGCGCCATGATGCCCGCGAGTTGGCAGAGCGTCATGCCCCGCACGAGGGGCAGGCCGAGTGTCAAAGTGAAGGCTCGGCGTCGCAAACCAAACAGCGAAGTCTCGTACCCGGCACTCGCATTGACGTCCAGGTTGAGTCGGATGATCTGCGGACGCGGGCAGCCGACTCGGTCCGCCAGGCGCTCGGCGAATGCAAACAGAACCGGCTCCTCAGCCCTCAAGAGCCCGGGGATCCCTTCCTCGCTCCGGAATCTCATGAACAACGGACGCACCAAGGAGAGCGTCCAGACAATCCCTCCCAAGCCGAGCCCGATGTAGAGCGCGGCCGCCACGACCTTGGCGTATCCGAAGCTGGCTTTGATCCAGATCCCGTCGTATCTGATGTGCCACCAGGTGAGCCCGGCGACTCCCGCAATGAAGCCGATGTAAAGCAGCGGGAGTATCAACATCGCGACGGCGACGAGTCCGGCCACCAAGCGATGCGCAGCATGCACCGACTGCTTCGGAAAGACGACGGAGTCCGACAGGAGCTGGAGCAGTTGGGCCGGTGTGACCGGTTCCGCCAAAGAACTTGCTGTTGCCCGCGTTTCGAGTTGCAGCGGCGGAGTCGGTCCCTCATCGTGAGGAATCGAGAATCCCGTGCCGCACTTCTTGCACGTTCCGCGCCTTCCCGCTGCCTCGCGCGGCATGCGATACGATTTTCCGCAGCCGGGACACGTTACGACGATCCGAGTTGGCCCCTCGGCGTCGCTAAGGGGCTCCGACATTTTCGCCGCCGGCGATCGTCATCATGGCTTCCAGCACTTTCGGATCGACGCTCTTGCTGACGAACCGGACCGAACCGTCAGCCAGACCGAACAAGCAGCCGCCCTCGTGCTGACCGCCTAAACCGTCGGGCCCGTCGATGTACGGCTTCTTAGTCAGGGCCCGAATAGTGGGCCTTCCGCCGGCTGTCCACGAGCCCAACTCCTTGTTCGCTTCGCTGGTCATAATTGTGTTCGACGTGCCGTCGGTGATGTCCTGAATGCGCGTGACGCGATCGTAGGCGAAGACGCCCGCCCGTGGGCTGGTGACCGGCAACGTCGGACCGTCGGCGCCAACGCCCGCCATGCCGACGTACTCCGTCACGGGAAAACCATTCGCTTTTTGCTCGCCGAGACTCGGATTCACAAACAGCATCAGCGGCTTCTCGGCCACGGCGCGGTTGGACGGATCGTCCCACGCCTTGTTGAAGTCGATCGCCTTATAGAGGGGATCGAACTCGACATACGGCAGGATCTCCGTCAGCCAGCTCAGCCGCTTGTCTGGTTTTAGATCCGCGTTCGGATGTGTGCCCGCCGGGAAGCTGCCTTTGGCGTCATGATAATTGTGTAGCGCCAGCGCGATCTGCTTGAGATTATTCTTCGATTGCGTGCGGCGGGCCGCCTCGCGCGCGGCCTGCACGGCGGGGAGCAACAGCGCGATTGCCACCGGCGCCGCGACGAATCCGCCCATGGCAAGGCCGGGGACCGAGTCGCGCGACTGAAATCGAATGCCCTTCGCGTCAACTGTTCCGGCGCTCACGTTGGGAAACATCGGCCGAGTGAGCACTTCCGCCGGCGGGATGTCCGCCAAGAGGGCCATCCGCTTGCCGGCGCTACTTCCTCCGCGGGGTTTCTCGGCGCCGTCGCCTTTCTGCGCTGACTCTGCGGCCTGGTTGATTACCGACCCTAGGATCGGCAAATAACCGACGATCGTGCCATACAGCGGGCGCGGATCCGAAAGTGATAGCGTGATGAACTCCTTCGGCACCGAGTTCAGCGCTTCCTGCTCGGCGGCCGACGGCTTCCAGCGCTCGAGCTTCCCGTCGACTCGCATCAGCGACGACTCGACCGATTGCGGCGTCAGGCCCACGAACAACCAGTGCTTGTCGAGTGCGGCAGCCGGGTGAAGCGGGATATTCGGGATGTCGAACACCCAGACAGGCCGACCGTTTCGCTCTTCTTCGGCGGCAGAGAACGCGTTCTGAGAAACGGCCTGAATTCGCTCGAAGCCCGTCTTAAGCGTTTTTCGCAACAGCTCGGGCTTCTCGACGGAGATCGCGATCCCAAAGCCAAAACCACCGGGAATGCCCGCCGCTGCGTCCGAGTGGAGGCAGACAACATGTCCCAGCGCGTCGCAAAGATCGGCCTTCGGATCGAAGCCCAGCACCTGCGGCGCCTGCTTCATCACCTCGTCGACTTTTGCCGAGCCACCGTTCGACGCCGCGTCGGCAATCTTTCGGACGACGCCCAGGATCACGTCGTAAGCTTTGCCGAAGTTGAAGCTGCCGGCCGCAAAGCCGCTGTTCCCCTCGGGCAAAGGCGGCACGTCGGCCAGCGTGATCGAGGCCTGGTCGGCGAGTGCCAGGATTCCGGAGCGCGGCGCCGGAGCGTCGATCGTGATCTCCGAAAGGAGCGCGCGGTCTTTGAGTCCACACCGCATCGCCACGTTGCCCAGGTGTTCTCCGCCCAACAAGTCGATCAACTGGCCGACCGTGAATTTTGGGTCTTTGTCGGACTTTTCCTGCATGGCGAAATCGCCATACCGTGCTCGCAGGGCGGCCACGTTGCACCAAGCCGCCATAATCGCCTGATAGTCCTTGGGCTCTTCGCGATACTTGCGCCAGTTCGCGCTCTGCGAAATCGGGGGCGACTTTCCGTCGGCCACGTCGAGCGTCGCTTCGACCACGCCGGGTCCGAACGCCAGCACCAGGTGCCCCCCGTCGGCCCACCAGGCCAGCTCGGGGCCGGGCGAAACCACGAGCGCGGTCGGGCCTGACAAGGTTCCGACTGACCGCCCGATCTCCGTGTAGTTGGGCAGGATCCCGCGTGTGACGCGGCGACCGCGCAGCGTCACCGTCTCGAACTTGACCCTTTCGCCGGCCAGCTTGGGAATCGCCGAGCTGAAGGCCGACTCGAGCGAGGCCGCCTGGTGCAACACGACAACCACCAGGGGGATCGGCTGCGCTTTGGGAAAACTGACCGCGACGGAAAAGCCCTTGCGGCCGAGCCCCTCGAGCAGTTGCCGCACCGACTCAGCCGACACGGGCGAGTCCGCCGGAATAAACGACACGCCGAAGTCAGTCAGCGTCCGCAAGAAATGCGTTTTGTCGAGCGCCTCGTAAGTCGCGCTCTTCTCCCACTCGGCTTTGTGCTTCTCGGTTCCGTCCCAACCGAAATAGACGACCGAATCAGCCGGCAACAACGACTCCGGCGCGCGGTCTTCCGGCCCGGCCAGCGCGAAGGCCACCGCCGAGGCAACGCCCACGCCCAACACCAAAACGGCTGCCAACAAGACCGGATGACGACGCATGCGACACCTGTGCACTCGAGGTTTGATTGTCACTGCCCGAAGGAGAGGCCGGCAAACCGGCCGCCGCGATTGCCGTCAGGCTAACCCGGCGCAGGTCGCCAGGCAATGTATCCTGAGTTTGGGCGATGCTTTGATCCGTAATCGAGCCCCGTTTCTCAGGGAATCAGAGGGGCAGGCACTTGGGCGCGCGATCCGCGGGGTGACCCGGACAACAAGTGTCCGGGCCACTCCCGGGATGCGGATGACCGCGCTGCGCGCTTGTGTTGTGTGAATGTGTTGAGCGCTCTCGTCGGCTGATCAGCCGAGACGTTCATGGAATGCGTGACGAGATCGCGATACTGTAGGAGTGGCTCGATCACAGTTCAAGATTCCGAAAATGCGGGCCAATGGGACAAACTGCTTACTCTGGCTGGATCGCCGTTGCGGCAGTTTGAAAGGATGGATTGCGTGAAATTGAAAGCACTGGCCGGCGAATTGCGAATGGGTTATTGGTGGCAATTCGCGAATGAGCGAGCGATTATCGGCGACAAAGATCCCGACTTCAGTGGGAAATCGACTGCAGACGATGACCAACTTGTCAGAGCTGCCTCGACGTGTATGGAGTGCAGACAATCAGCACCGCGTGCTGAAGTCCGCGACTCGGTTGCAAAAGCAAACGACATGAAATCATTTTTGAAGCTGATCATGCCCAAGATCGAACACAGTAAGAAGTGCGATTTCGTCTGATCAAGCCTTTGTCGCAGGCTTGAGCCCGGGGGCGAAAAGTCCTCACTCTGCAAAAACACAAGCATTCGAGAGACGTGCAGCCGCGGGGTGGCCCAGAAAACTCTGCCGCCGCTTGTCGCAGCTCCGTTCGACCCCGTCAGGCGCGGCACTTGTCTTGCCAGCGGGCGCTGCGCTGTTCGCCCTCGGGCTATGCGCCGGTCGGTGCCGCGATTCGCGAGAGATGCGTTAACACGCAGTGCCATCTGCCCTCTTGCCGGACGAAGACGTCGGAGACTCGTTCCGTCGAGCGGAATGCGTGGCCCTGGTATTTGCCGCCGGAGACTGCGCGGGCCGTGAGCACGGCCGTGTCGCCGTAGATGCGGACTTTGATGTCATCGCACTCCATCACGTCGTGCGTTAGCGCGCCTGACTTCACTAGTCCCAGAAACGTGGGCTTGTCGCTCTGGGTTCCGTCCGGGCCAATAATCGTCCAATCGTCGGCCATGAAGGGCCCGATCGCCTCGGCCTCGTTCTGGACCATTGCCAGGTTCCACGCCTCTTCTACGCGGATCAGTTCTTGTAGGGCGTGGCTGTTCATGGGGGTCTCTTGCCAGACTTCAGGGCCTCACGCAGCGGACGCGGCCGCATTTGTGCGAGGCCATGTTATGCCAGCGCCGATGACTCCGCGAGCCGTAGTCGAGTGCGTGGGTATACTCTTCGTCCTTCAGGGGAATGGCCCGGACAACTTTTGATAAATTGCCCGGGCCACCCGCCGGCTATGCAGCACGTTCTTGGGCACGTGCGATTAATAGCAACGACCCGAATGCATTGTTTCCAGTTGACGGCCGGCTTATAAAAACGGTTTCCGTTAAAAGCATCAGAGCACATATCGTCGATTTGGGCTGACCCCTCAACCATAATTGGGCACGCCGGGTGCGGTTGAACTCCGCAAAGTGTGGGTCTGGCGCGTGGCCCGGAGAGTTCCCCCTTCTGCTTATTGATGGAAGAATAAGATGGCGCTTGAACTGAAAACAGTCGGCGAACTGATCGAACAAGCGCGCAAAACCCATACTCTCCGATTAGCAGGAAGAAAATTATCGAGCCTTCCTGAGGAGATAGCGTATCTCGAAGAGTTAACATCGCTTGACATATCGAACAATAAATTCACTGAGCTCCCAGCAGTCATTTGGAAGCTTAGAAAGCTCACCATGCTGGTGGCTTCGGATAATCGACTACGTGAACTCACGAGCGAGATCGCAAACCTTACGCACCTAACCAGGCTCGAACTCGATAACAATCAGCTGATTCACGTCCCCAACGGTATCGCGGCTCTTCCGGAATTGGCACATTTATCACTGGCATCAAATAAGCTAAGCGCTTTGCCAACAGACATGCCCCCGCTTCGCGGCCTCCGCTCACTCAACATTCGCAACAACCACTTCGACGATTTCTCCGCACTTTTCGCACACTTGCCGGCGATAGAGCAGCTTGAGATTGCCGGCAATCCAATCACGCAAATCGATCTAACGCGCTGCGGCTTACGTCGTTTCCCTCCGGGAATCACCCAGCTTACGCATTTAGAGACGCTCCGGCTTGACGACAACTCGTTGACAACGCTTCCGGAGGAAATCAAGGAGTTAGGCGCCCTTTCGTCACTAACATTGTCGAACAATGATCTTACGACCGTGCCGGCATCTCTTGCATCCTTGACATTGCTAACGGAACTCAACCTCAGCGGCAATCGCATAACGTATCTACCGGAATCGCTTGCGGATGCGACGCACGTTGTCCATTTGGACCTCGAATCAAATCGATTAGGGCTGCTGCCAAGCAATATCGAGCGGATCAAATCGCTCCGGTCGCTGAATCTCGCTGATAACAACCTTGACGCTATTCCAGCGGGCATCCTCGCCCTGACATCGCTCACACATCTGTCGCTGCGGCACAACAAGATTCGCCAAGTTCAGCGCGACATTCAAGGCCTCGAAAAGCTCGAGTCATTGAATCTCGCAGACAATGACCTCACCGAGTTCCCAGTCACACTACTAAAAATGTCGCGCCTTGCTGCGGTCAATCTTTCGGGCAACCCGTTTCATTTCATCGATTTAAGAAGCCACCACCTGCGAGCTCTGCCTCCAATGGTCCTTACCGCCTCGCATGTGGACACTCTCTTGCTCGACGACAACCTCCTTGAAACACTGCCGGCCGGAATCGCGGATCTATGCACCCTAAAGCACCTTTCATTGGCGGCGAATCGCTTGACCTCGCTTCCGCCTGAACTGGGGAGACTGAGCCAACTGGAGGTCTTGAGCCTGGAGCGAAACGACCTGACCGAGCTGCCAGCGGCACTTGCGTCCCTCAATTCATTGCTCGAGGTTCGCCTAGATGGCAATACTCTGCCCGAACTCCCTCCAGTGGTTTGCGACCTCAGAAGCCTTCATACACTGCGGCTGTCACATACGTCTCTAAGTCAGCTCCCGGCGGACCTTCGCAATCTTCATCAACTTCGTGAACTTCGCATCGACAACAATTCCCTAAACACCCTTCCGTCGCAAATAGGGCAATTGCGGAAGCTCACCACTCTGCACGCGATGAACAACCGGCTTACCTCACTCCCTGGCGAACTCGGCCACTTGGCCGCACTTCAAGAACTTCGCCTCGAGGGCAATCCCCTCGTCGAACCTTTGCCGCAACTGTTGGAGCGGGGTGTAGACGCGATCCGAAATTATCTGAGCAGTCTGGAGACCGGCATCCCAACTTTCGAGGCCAAGGTTCTCTTAGTCGGCGAAGGCAATGTCGGAAAATCATCGCTGTTCGACGCCCTTCAACGAAAGCCGTTCATTGACGGCCGGCCGACGACTCACGGTATCAATATTGGGCACTTGGCTCTGGATCACCCGACCTTCCAGGGCGTCACTCTTTCTCTTAATGTTTGGGACTTTGGTGGGCAGGAAGTCTATCGGATCACACATCAGTTCTTCTATAGCACGCGGTCGCTCTATCTTGTGGTCTGGAACGCACGAGATGGCCAAGAACGCGATGGGGTTGCCGAGTGGGTCCGCCGGATTCGTCTGCGCGTTCGCGAAGGCGTCAAGGTAATGGTCGTCGCCACACACGGTGATGAACGAAATGCCGAGGTCGATCTACCTCTGCTGAAGGCGCGCTTTGGAGATATGGTCGTCGGCGCCTGGGAAGTCGATAGTAAGTCCTCGAAAGGCATTCAGCAACTCAAGGAGGCGATTGGGCAGCACGCTGCAATGTTGCCACAAATGGGTGAGATCATCGCGCAGGAGTGGGCTACCGCGGGCGACAATATCCGTGCCCTCGATGCACCGGTAGTCGACTATGCAACTGTCGAGAACACGTGCTTGAGTGCCGGAGTCGCGCGTGACGCAGTGCGGACACTTATCCAACTTCTTCATGATGTGGGACACCTCGTCTACTACAACGACGACGGACTCCGAGACGTCGTTGTGCTGCGACCCCAATGGCTCACGCGAGCGATCGGCTACGTGTTGGAGGACCGCCCGACGCGTGATGCAAAGGGTCTCCTAGATCATAAACGGCTTCGTGCTATTTGGGAGACGCATGGGAGATCAGACAGAGACATTTATCCACAATCGTATCATCCGTATTTTTTACGGTTGATGGAGAAGTACGACATTTGTTTCCGCTTGTCAGACGATACTGACAAGAGTCTAGTCGGACAGCTGGTGCCGCAGGATCCGCCTCTGTTGCCGTGGACTCCAGGGACCCCGTGCCGTCCGGGCGAGCATGAGCTTAGCGTAATCTGCAGTATGGACGAAAGTCCACCTCCAGGTTTAGTTGCATGGTTGACCGTACGCAATCATCGGTTCAGCGCTGGTTTACACTGGGGCCGGGGCACCTTTCTTCGGTCGAAGGAGCATGAGGCATACGTCGCATTATCGTTTCAGAACAAATTGTGGCTAGTTGTTCGTGGCGGGGCTCCGCACCATTTCATGGCACTGCTTCGCGACAGCGTTGAGTACCTGATTGAGCTGCGCTGGCCTGGCCTGCGCTATGAGTTTCAAATACCCTGCTCGTCGCGTCGGCCTGACGGCTCTCGGTGTGACGCCCAATTCGCCTTCAAGGAGGTCTATGAATGCTTGGTGCAGGGGCCGGCGTCCTTTCTTTGCTTACGCTGCCGACAAATGAAGAGCGTCGCTGACCTGCTAGTCGGGCTTGGCCCCGCCGCAGGCTCATTTGGCGAGCAGTTTGAACAAGTACTGAAGGAACTTCGGGAGAGTACAGCCCTTATTCGGCAAGACATCCGCTCGCTGTCGACAGTAGCGTGCGAAAGTTCGGAGCGGATTCGCCAGCTTCTTCGGGCCGTGTCGACGGAGACTCAGTACTGCCCTCGCGTATTCGTTCTTGTTCCGGTTGACAGAAGCTCGTGGAAGCCGGCCAGTTGGGTCGCGCTAATGATGGGTGTTGTTGAGTACGAAGTGACCTTAGTGTGCGAGCATCCGGGCGACGAACATCTGTGCGAAAAGGCGACCTACAAGATTGCGAAGACCCGAGATTGGCTTAAGAAATGCGGCCCTTGGATCGGGTTGGTGACGCAGTTGCTAAAGGCTACTGTTCCCGTAATGAAAGTAGCGTTGGGATTCGTTACTGAGTCGGTGCAAAACGAACTGAAGAAGCGAGTCGACGTGATGGACAATATTGCGCGGGCGCTTCAAGATATGCCGAAGGGCAAGAATGTGGAAATCGGTCACGGCGGCAACAGATTGAGTGAAGCAGAGGGGGCCGCGTTGCGAGAGATGCGCGAGCTACTCAGGACGCTGGATCCCAATAGCCGGTGGGGAGGGCTGACACGAGTGCTGACAGCGTCTGGCGACTATCTCTGGGTGTGTGAAGACCATTACAAAGAATACGATCCCGGCCTTCCGCAGCTGCCGCAACAAGGCTCTTCTGGTTCGACTCTAATCGGCACGACGAAGTCGTAAGCGCGAGGTTGAACGTCAATGGGCCCGGACAACTTTTGTAAGTTGCCCGGGCCACTCGCCGATCTTATGCAGCACGTGCTTGGGGTTCAGACGGCCGTGCTCGCCAGCCGCGAGTCGACTAGAAAGTTGGGAAGGCTCAGTTCACGACTCCGCACCGACAGTGGTTCCACGATCGGTTCCACCGCGGGCATTACGACGGCAGTCGTTTCGACTACGGGCGTTGCGACGGCGGCCTGTGGCTTCGCGCTTCGCAGCAGCGAGACGATCGCCGGGAGGCCGATGAGGCCCAGTGCCCCGATTATGCCTAAGAGCAACATGCCGACTGCGTCCTCACCCATGTGGGGCATCAATGCCGTTCCGAGTGCTCCGATTCCGACAACCCCTGTGTTATGAATCGCATGCACCCACATGCCGGGCTTCACAGAATTCGTTCGGTAGGCGAGTAGACCATTAACCAATCCCAGCGGCACCACTGCGATGATGTGCTGCAGCGAGTCCATGTGCATCAGAGCGAATAGCAGCGTCGAGACACTGATCGCAACAACCGGTGACCACCGCTGCAAAAACCTTCGCTGCAAGAAGCCGCGAAAGAAGGTCTCTTCAACCAAAGCGGGGATGACACTGAGCACGATGCTGAGCGCAGTGATCGCCCACCAAGAGCCGTCGTTAATCACAGCGTTGATCGGATTATTCGTCTTAGGTGCACCGATGGCCAAAACGGCGATGATGGCCGCGGCCATCGCGGTCGACACTGTGAAGGCGGCCGTCGTGACGAGCTTCAACTTGCTGAATGGGGGGCCCGTCGGCGTTAGGAGGCCGAGTCGTTCCTTGATGGGCTCCTTCGACCGCCGCGCGGCGAATAAAACGACACCAATCATGCCGAGTTGAAACGGAATCAGCGAAAGCAGCAGCGCCGGAAACGGCCGCTGACAAATCTCTTGTACGCGGGCCTGAATCTGAGCGGCATCCGCGCCTTGCGCACCCATCACGATGCCGATTCCGACGCCCACGGCGACGAGGGCGAGAAGAGAGCAGAGGGTGCCGACGATAATGACGGCAAACCAAGTTGCGAAGGCCGTCCAGACGCGTGGCTTGCGAATCTTTGGGCTGGCGACAGGCGCAGCTTCAGAGGTTACGCAAAGCGGCATCGGTTCCAAAGCGGTTACGGTGTTCATCGTTGGGTTTTCCTTTGAATGGGCGAGCAGCCGGAAGAGAAGTTGGGTCGTAATCGATGCAACGCGGGCCCGATTGATGGTCACAGCGTCGTTCGCGCCGGTTTGTTACAGCCCGCCACGAAAATTCTTTTTGGTCCGCGCGGAATCGTGCCTTTTCAGGCTCGCTCGGCGTTCGTTGCGGTTACCGAAATTTTTTAGAACCAGGTTTCTACGCGCGTAGAAACTTGGGGTTCGCTGCGAACGAAGGTGCCTGTACGTTGGACAGAGGGGCCGCGCGCGAAGGATCGCAGTGCGCGCACACCTACAACTCGAGTTCGTGACCGACGACGTTCGGGACCGCCCGGCGGAGAAATGCGATTCCCGCCGGGAACAAGGTCGCGTTCCCGGCGGGGTGGAATCTCTTTTTGATTAGAGGTCACCCGCGGGACGGGACACATTACCGATCGGAGACAACGTGGTCTGAATGCGCTGCGTAAGTTGCCCCGCCCCGTTGGGGCTCCGGCGATCGAATGGCTCCGCTGAGATCCCAGGCCTCCGCTTCGCTACGACCTGGGCTTTAGAATCGCGCCCCGTTGGGGCTGGGATTCCGAGCGTGGGCTAGAAGGGGCCCCATGTCGGGTCCGGACACCGGGTCCGGACACGTTCGCGGGACCGGGACGTGAGCGGTCCCACGACGTGGTCCCGTGAATTTGTCCCAACGGAAAGCGGACTAATAAAAGGCTTTGCTGCGAAAGCTGAAGTGGGACGGGACACGACCACTACCGGGACAGGACACGTCTGCGATAGGGGATGACGCAAGATCGTCCCGAGCCCACGGGGCAGGAGATGCGGGTCAACAGTCAGGTCCGGACACGCCGGATTCACGGATATCGGAATGACTTATCCGGATACGGCGGCGGTTCAGGGACCAGTCGCGGATCCTTGGCGATCGCTTCTTGGAGATGCTTGAACGCCGCATCCAGCTGTGCGTCGGCCCCGTTGAAAGTGGCGTGAGGCAAGTTGTCGACGACGATGTCCGGCTCGACGCCGTGCCCTTCGATCAACCATTTTCGCTCGGGGCCGTATACTCCGTTCTCTGCCGCGGTCGCGACGCCGCCGTCCGAAAGCGTGTTTTGGGAGCTGAGCCAGATCTCCCCACCCCAGGTGCGGGTCCCGATGACTTTGCCCAACCCGAGTCGCCGGAAGCCCTCGGTAAACGCTTCGCCGTCGGAGGCGGTGTTCTCGTCGCACAGCACCACGAGATGTCCGCGAAACGCATACTGCATGTTCCAGGTCGGCACACCCGTGCGAGCCTGCCAATAGAACCAAGCCTTGCGCATCAGCTTTTCGAGAATCAGGCTATCGATGTTCCCGCCTCGATTGTGGCGGACGTCGATGATCAGTCCCTGTCGATCGAAGATCGGATAGAAGCTGCGATACCACTCAGCGAGGTCGGGGGCCGTCATCGCGCGGAGGTGGACATAGCCGATCTTGCCGTTACCTCGCGACTCAACCAGCTTCCGCCGCGTGTAGGTCCAATCGCGATAGCGCAAATCGGCTTCGTCGGCGATCGGAGTCACGATCACGTCGCGAGACGTCTTTGCATTTTTTGGCCGGATGTGCAGTAAGACTTGCCGGCCCTGTTGTTGCCGCAGCAAGAGTTGGGGATCGGGCTGCGAGAGCACGGGCTCGCCATTGATGGCTTCGATGACGTCGCCCGCGTGGATGTCCAGATCCGGATCGGCGAGTGGCGAAAGTTGGTCCGGGAGATCGGGGTCGGACTGATAGATATAGTCGATTCGGTAGCCGCCCTTGTTCTCGTCGCGATCGAGCCGCGCACCCAAACTGGGCACCGGGATTTGATCGGGTCCTTTCCGCAGGTCGCCGCCGCGCACCGCCGAGTGCAGGACGGAAAGCTCTCCCACCATTTGGGCGAGCAGGTCGTTCAACTCACTACGAGACGTGACGCGTTTGACCAGTGGCTCGTACTTCTCACGCATCGCCACCCAGTTCACCCCGTGCATTTTGCGGTCGTAAAAGTAGTCGCGATGCAGACGCCAGGCGTCGACAAACATCTGATGCAAATCCTCGCGGACGTCGATCGAATAGTGCCAGGCGCCCAAGTCGACGTGGCTTTCGGCCAGCTTCGGGGGCGGAGCGGCCGCCGCATCGATGATGTAGAACTCGTTCTCCTTGCGGACCAGGAGCTTTTGTCCGTTTGCGGAAAGTTCGAAGAAGCGGACATCCGGGAGTATGCGCTCCGGCTTTTTACCTTCGTTACCGATCTCGAGCGCCATCAGATTGGTCTTCCCGCCGGCGCCCGATTCGTGCTCCAGCCAAAACAGGGCCTTGCGGTTAACCGCCAGGCTCGTGAAGTTGCCGCGAGGAGCCGGAACGGTCTTGATCCGCTGCTCGATCCCGTCACGGTCGATGCGGATAGCTTTGGGGCTCGCCGCGTGCGTCGGGGCCTCCTTGGCCGCATCCCCGTCTTTGGACTCTTCCCCTTCCTTGGCTCCCTCGTGAACAGTCCTGCGGAGTGGGCGGACGACGGTGGGGGCCGCCGCATGTAGTTCGTCGTTAGGCTGAAAGGGAGAGCGAATCCCCTTTCGCAGTGCGATGCGGAAAATTTCCATCGACTTGTCGAAATAGGCCTCGGGCTGTCGCGCTCCCCACGGCCCGGGAACGATCGAATGCATCGCTCGATCGGAGAGAAAATAGAGCCACTCGCCGTCGGGGCTCCAAGCGGGGCTGACGCTGTTGAACCGATCGCTCGTGAGCGTCGTCGTGGTTCCCGTTTCGAGTTCGTAAAGATAGAGCTGGCGAAACGCGTTCAGCGCATTTTCGCAAAACACCAGCGAGCGACTGTCGGGCGACCATTGAAGGGTGTCTTGAATTCCTTCGCGACGCTTCGAGATCTTTTTGCTTTCGCCGTTGGCGACATCCGTGATCCAGAGGTCGTCGTTCTTGTCGGCATACGCGAAATGCTTTCCGTCCGGAGAGGGTTGACCGCGCCATTTCAGAATCTTGCCGTCATGCGTAATGGCCTTCCCATTGCTGAGGCCACGCGCCGGAAGCAAATGAAATTCGAGTTCGCCCGTCTCGTCGGAGAGGGCTAACAGTTGCCGGCCCGTGGGCATAAAGCATGCGTCGCGGTAGCGGACGCCCGGCTTGCGGGCAACGCGCACAAAACGGCCGCCTTTGGCCGGCGCGACAAACACGCCGCCGCGAGCGGTCAGGACGACGCTCTGTCCGGTCGGATGCAGGTGGGCGGACGTCACATGTTCGATGGGCCGCTCAATCCATTTTTCGCGAAGTTGATCGAAGTCCGAGGCCAAGGTGATCGGAACCACGCGGTCAACGCCGGTGGCGATGTCGAACAACCAAAGATCGGCACCCAACTGATAGACGATGCGGCCTTGGTGCAGGTCGGGCGACTGCACGTCCCAGCCGCTGTGCTTCGTGTGTTGCTTGAGGTCGCCCCCCGTGTCCTTCATCGACCAGATGTTGAGCGTGCCGTCGCGATCGGTCACGAAGTAGATCCGTCCGTGCTCCCACATCGGCGCAAAGCTCTCGCCAACGTAATCGGCGGTGAGGTTGGTCGCCTCGGCGTCCTTGGGCGCGAATCGCCAAATCTTCCGCGCCGTGCCTCCGTGATAGCGCTTGACGGCCTGCCGATGAAACGGTGGACGCACGAAGTAAAGCGTCCCTTCGGGATCGGACACGCCTTCCCCCGATTGGCTCAGGGGAATGAGATGGTGGCGCGCGCTGGCCAGATCGAGTTCGACCAGCTGCGATTCTGGCAGCGTCGAGTAATGGGTGGTGGTGTAGAGCAGGCGGCCGCCGGGAGTCCAGGAAACCGGAATCGAAGGCTCGGCCGCGAAGGTCCGTCGTGTCGGTGCGCCGCCCTCCAGGGGCATCGTGTAGACCTCAGTCGGTCCCTCGTAACTGGCGGCAAAGGCGATGAGTCGTCCGTCCGGCGAAATCCGTGGATGCGTTTCTTCCCCCGGATGGGAGGTCAATCGACGGGCCACGCCGCCGTTGATACCGACGGTCCACACGTCGCCTTCCGCCACGAAGGCGATCGTGTCGCCGTGAATGGCCGGGTAGCGGTAGTAGCCCTGTGGGGCAGGGGTGTCAGCAGCGCCCACGGCCGTATTGAGGGCAAAGAGCAAACAGAAGCCGGCAATCGCGGCGGGGACCCTGCATTTCATAGTGGCATTCATCTGGAAGGAAACTCGCTGGAAAACGTGGGGTTGGAATTTGGGCAGGCAACCGGTGCTGCCTACGGCTCCCGGCGGGCAGGCCTGGGCTGCAAAATATGCTTCCTTCACTTTAAGGCAAACGGGGGGCGAAATCCGAGCGAATCCCGCATCTTTAGCTGGCTGGCGGGCCGCAAATTCGCGAGTGTTCGGGGCGGAGGGTCGATTTTCGAGGCCCGCCGGGAGAGCGGGGCAAGCCTTGTTGACCGCTCAAACGGGGCCTAGAATCGGACGCCGAAAGGTTTCAGCGTTGACATCCAGACCGCAGGGCTCATGACACGGCGATACGTCAATCAGTTGGGCGACGGCGATTCAGTCGACGAAATATTTCTGCTCGCCGACAAGCAGCTTCGCGCCAACCGCAACGCCAGCCTCTATTTGCTGGCTACCCTTCGCGATCGAACGGGGATCATCAACGGCCTGATGTGGAACATGACCGAGTCGTCGGTCGCGCTCTTCAACGCCGGCGATTTCGTGAAGGTCAAAGGGAAGGTCCAGCTCTATCAGGGTGCGCTGCAAATCATTCTGACGCACATTCAGCAAATCCCGACCAACGGCATCGACCCGACCGATTTCCATGCCTCGACGAGCAAGAACGTCGAGCAGATGCTGATTCGACTCCGGGAGATTCTGCTCTCAATCAAAGAGCCCAAGCTCAAGCTGCTCATGGAACGGTTCCTGGCCGATCCGGAGATCATGCACGACTTCGCGCTCGCGCCCGCCGGTATCAAGGCGCATCACGCCTATCACGGCGGCCTGTTGGAACACGTGCTCAACATTCTGGAGACGGCCCATCGGATCGAAGACCTCTATCCGAAGGTGGACTTTAATCTCCTTCGCGCGGGGATCTTTTTGCACGACCTCGGCAAGATCCGCGAGATGAGCTACGCGACCGCCTTCGCGTACACGGATGAAGGCCAATTGCTGGGGCACCTCGCGATTGCCCTCGAGATGCTCGACACCAAGATTGCCGAAGTATCGACGCTCACGGGCGAGCCCTTCCCGATAGAGACGGCTCTGCGGCTCAAGCACATGATCTTGAGCCATCATGGCACGTACGAATTTGGCAGCCCGAAGCTGCCGATGACCCCCGAGGCGATCGCGCTGCATCACCTCGATAACTTGGACGCGAAAGTCCACGAGTTCGCCCGCTCGATCCAGGACGATCCCAACGCCGGTTCGAACTGGACCCCCTATTCCCCGCGGCTGGATCGCAAGTTGTACAAGGGCGTTTCCGCCGGAACTTCTTGACCGAGCACGGTCGCGGACCAGGGCGATCTCAACGTCGCTGCCAAACACCGTGCCGCCCGATGGTGTGCCGCGGCGAATCATCTCATGTCCGATCTTGAGCGTCGAATTCTGGACGTGCTCAGCGAGCCAGGCGTAAAGCCTCTGCGGGCGCCCGCGCTCGCCCGGCGACTCAATCTCACCAAGAAACAGCTGCCCGAATTCCGCGAAGCTCTCCAGCAACTCTTGGAATCGCGGCGGCTCAAAGAGGGCAAGAAGGGTGGCCTGAGTCCAAGGCACTCGGCCGGGTTGGTTGAAGGGATCGTTAAACGGATCGGCTCAGGAGCGGGCTACCTCAGACCGCACGAGGTTGTCGCAGAAGGCCGGCGGTCGGAAATCTTCATCGCCCCGGCCGACATGCGCGATGCGCATACGGGCGACGAAGTTTTGGTGCGGTTGATCAGCGGGCGGAGCCGCTCGGGGCAGCGCTGTGGCGCCGTCGAGCAAGTGTTGACTCGCGCGGCGGGACACTTTGTCGGCACTTATTTCGAGCGTGGTGGCCAGGGATTTGTCGAGGTCGATGGCAGCACGTTTCGCGAGCCGATTCGCGTCGGCGATCCGGGTGCCAAGGGCGCGCGGCCGAACGACAAGGTCGTGGTCGAGATGCTCCGCTTCCCCTCACACGTCGAGGCGGGCGAGGGTGTTCTCACGCAAATCCTGGGACCCCGCGGCGCCCCGGGTGTCGACACGCTATCGATCATCCACGAATTCGGCCTGCGCGATGCGTTCCCTGATGCTGCGCTCGACGAGGCTCGTGAGCAGGCCGAACAGTTCGACGAATCTCGCCTCGAAGGACGGCTGGATCTCACGCGCGAGACGATCGTCACGATCGATCCGGTCGACGCCCGCGACTTCGACGACGCCATTTCGCTGACGCAGACGAAGGGCGGGGGCTGGCGGTTGGGAATTCACATCGCGGATGTTTCGCATTTCGTCCCGGCGCGAAGTGCGCTCGACGAGGAAGCGAGGATCCGTGGCACAAGTGTCTATTTGCCGGACCGCGTGATTCCGATGCTGCCCGAGGTAATCTCCAACGGCTTGGCGAGCTTGCAGCAGGGCAAAGTCCGGTACACCGAGTCAGTGTTTATCGAATTCGACGAAGAGGGAGTTCCGATCGATGTGGAATTCGCCCGCTCGGCAATTCGAGTGACCTGGCGATTCGCGTATGAAGACGTGCTGCCTCTGATCGAAGGAGGACCGAAGGCGGGGGCTCGCGAAGTTCCCAAGGCCGTGTGTGACTTGCTGGTGCGGATGCACGCGCTGGCGATGCTATTGCGCCGTCGCCGGCTCGCTCACGGTGCCCTCGATTTGTCGCTTCGCGAGGTCAAACTCGTGCTCGATGAAAGGGGCGCCGTCACGGGGGCCCGCGAAGTGTTGCACGACGAGAGTCACCAGATCATCGAGGAATTTATGCTCGCCGCGAATATTGCCGTCGCGCGAGCCCTCGACGACAAGGGGATTGCTTTCATTCGTCGCGGACACGGAGAACCCGATTTCGCGAAGCTACGAACCTTGGCGCAGTTTGCAAAAATCTTGGGGTATCCGCTCAAGCGGTGTGAAAGCCGGCACGATTTGCAGATGCTTTTGAATCGAGTCGCCGGCCGTCCGCACGAGCGAGCCATCAACTACGCGTTGCTGCGCAGCCTCAAACAGGCCGAGTACACCGTTGCAGAAGTCGGCCACTACGCACTCGGTGTTGACCACTACTGCCATTTCACGAGTCCGATCCGCCGTTATCCCGATCTGACGGTGCATCGGGCGGTCGCCGACGTGTTGTTTGACCGCAAGAGTCGCCGCGGAGGTGACGTCGTCTCGCTTGGCAAGGTGGCTCATCAGAGTTCCGTCCAGGAGCGCAAAGCCGAGCAGGCCGAGCGCGAACTGATCAAAGTCAAGCTGCTGACCTATCTGGAAGACAAAGTAGGATTGGAGATGGACGCCACGATCACCGGCGTCGAACGCTTCGGATTATTTTGCCAGGGGAGCGAAATTCCCGCCGACGGCCTCGTTCATATCACTGCTCTCGATCGCAACGACTACTACGAATTCGACGAAGCGACCTTCAGCCTCATTGCTCGGCGCTCGGGTCGGCAGTATCGGCTCGGCGACCAACTGCACGTGAAGGTGGCGCACGTTAACGTCGATCGCCGCCAACTCGACTTTGCGATCGTTCCGGAGAAGGCGAAGACCGGCCGCAAACGCCAAGCCGCGCGCGAGCAACCGGTGAAGAAGCGGCACCCGCGCTTGAAGCAATCGCAGCGTGGCAGCACACCCGAAGAGTCGACCGCCATCCGCGCCCGCCGACGAGAGAAAAAACGTCGCCGAGCCGAGCGCCGTGGTCAAACCGGGCAACGGTGAGCCGCTAAAGAATACTAGCTTCCGGTCACCCGATGTCCGGACCTAATTCCCGATGGCCAGGGCACTTGCAATCAGTCATTGATTGCGGTACAACGCTTCGCAATCCCAGTCGGTGCTGAATTCATTTCAATTGGCGGCATGCGTCGTGGGATTCGCGACCGCGGGATTTGCGGTTCGCTTACTCTCAGCGAGTCGGTAGTTCTACGGAGGGACGATGCAACACCGACCGGCGGTTCCGGCCGTTGAGATCCTGTGGATCACGGCTGGACTTGGGTGCGACGGCGATTCCATCTCGATCACGGCGGCCACGCAGCCCACGCTCGAGGATCTTTTGCGGGGTGCGATCCCCGGCCTGCCCGATATTACGCTGAGGCATCCGGTCCTAGCGTTCCAGGTCGGCGAAGATTTCTTGAAGCCGTTCCATCGGGCTGCGAAAGGTGAGTTGGGGTTGCCATTCATTCTGGTGGTGGAAGGTTCGATCCCGAACGAACACAACAAGGAAGAAGGCTACTGGGCCGGATTGGGGACTGACCCAGCTACCGGACAGCCCATTCCAACCTGCGACTGGATTGATCGGCTGGCGCCACACGCTTGGGCGGTGATCGCCTGCGGAACCTGTGCGACGTACGGCGGCATCCACGCGATGCAGGGCAATCCGACCGGTTGCATGGGCTTGGCTGACTATCTCGGTTGGGATTGGCACTCGTCGGCAGATATTCCCCTCGTGTGCGTGCCCGGCTGTCCGGTGCATCCCGACAACTTTATGGAAGTTGTTGTCTATTTGCTGAACCAGGCGGCCGGCAAATACCCGATGATCCCGCTCGACCAACAACTACGTCCGACTTGGTTGTTCGGTAATACGGTCCACGAGGGCTGTGATCGGGGTGGGTATTACGAGCAAGCCGACTTCGCCGGCAAACAAGAAGCGGGATCCTCGAAGTGCATCGTCAAGCTGGGTTGTTGGGGGCCGGTCGTTCAATGCAACGTCGGTAAGCGCGGCTGGATGAACGGCATCGGCGGGTGTCCAAACGTCGGCGGTGTCTGCATTGGCTGTACGATGCCAGGATTCCCCGACAAGTTCATGCCCTTTCTGGAAGAGCCGCCGGGGGCCCAACTCTCGACAACCGCCGTCGTCATGTATGGAAAAACGGTCCGTGCCTTGCGGAGCTTTACGCGTGCCTCGTTGAACCGAGAGCCCGAGTGGAGACGGGGCCAAGAACGGAACGCCGGAGCTCGTCACCCAGTCCCAACTTTCGAGTAGTTGAGTTCGGCCGACCGATCAGCGTTTCTCCCGGGGGGGATCTACACATCGCCACAAAGCTTTCAGCACCGCCGACCTCGAAGCTGGTCGAAATGTCTTGGGATCCCATTACCCGCATTGTCGGGAGCCTGGGGATCTACACGAAGATCGATTTCGCCGCCCGCCGCGTGGCCGAGTGCCACAGCACGTCTTCGATCTTTCGCGGCTACAGCATGTTCATGAAGGGCAAAGATCCCCGGGATGCCCACTTCATCACCAGTCGCATCTGTGGAATCTGTGGCGACAATCACGCCACTTGCGCGTGCTATGCCCAGAACATGGCGTTCGGGATAAAACCGCCGCCGCTGGCCGAATGGATCATCAATCTCGGCGAGGCGGCCGAGTATATGTTCGACCACACGCTGTATCAGGACAACCTGGTCGGCGTCGACTTCTGCGAACAAATGGTTCGCATCACCAATCCTTCAGTCCTCGCGCGGGCCGAGCGAACACCTGCGCCGCATGCGGGGCTGCACGGCTACCGCACGATTGCCGACATCATGCGGTCGCTCAATCCGTTTGAAGGGGGCTTCTACTTGAAGTCCCTGGAGATGAGCCGCCTCACGCGAGAAATGTTCTGCCTCATGGAGGGCCGCCACGTCCATCCGTCGACTTTGTATCCGGGGGGCGTCGGCACCGTCCCGAGCGTGCAGCTGTTCAACGACTATCTCGTGCGGCTGCTGAAATATGTCGAGTTCATGAAACGGGTCGTGCCCCTGCACGACGATCTGTTCGACTTCTTCTACGAAGCGCTCCCCGGTTACGAGGAGGTCGGTCGGCGGCGCGTGCTGTTGGGGTGCTGGGGCTCGTTCAATGATCCGGAAGCCTGCGACTACAAATACGAGACGATGGCGGACTGGGGCCGCAAGATGTATGTCACGCCCGGCATCATCGTCGACGGCAAGCTGATCACCACCAGTCTGATCGATATCAATCTCGGGCTGCGAATCCTACTGGGCAGCTCGTTCTATGATGATTGGCAGGGGCAGGAATCATTCGTCACGCACGACCCGCTCGGCAATCCCATTGACCAGAGGCATCCTTGGAACCAGACGACTACGCCTCGGCCGCAGAAGCGAGATTTCAACGACCGCTATACGTGGGTGATGTCGCCCCGCTGGTACGACAAACAGACGGATCAGACGTTGGCACTCGATACGGGCGGCGGACCGCTGGCGAGGTTGTGGACGACGGCTCTCGCGAGAAAGGTCGATATCGGTTACGTGAAGTCGACCGGAACGAGCGTCAAAATTTTCTTGCCGAAAACGGTCAAGCTGCCCGAAGTCGAGCTCGAGTGGAAGATTCCCCGCTGGAGTAACACGCTCGAACGGGACCGTGCCCGTACGTATTTCCAAGCGTATGCGGCGGCCGCCGCGCTCTATTTTGTCGAGCGGGCGCTGGAATGCATGCACGCAGGACGGCTCGAGACCTCGACCGAATACAGCGTGCCGAAGGATGCGATCGGCTGCGGATTCCACGAGGCCGTGCGGGGTGTGCTCTCGCATCACGTGGTCATTCGCGACGGCAAGATTGCGAACTATCACCCGTACCCGCCTACATGCTGGAATGCGAGTCCGCGAGACTCCAACGGCGTCGCCGGTCCGTACGAGGACGCGGTCCAGAACACGCCCCTGTTCGAAGAGAATGACGCGGAGCATTTCAAAGGAATCGATATTCTGCGGACGGTGCGCAGTTTTGATCCGTGCCTCCCTTGCGGCGTCCATATGTACCTGGGGCCGGGACGTGAACTCAAGGTCCGGCACACTCCCATGTTCGGTGCATCCCGCCCGGGGGATGCCAGCGGATAGGATCATTGTTCTGCAGGACGCTTTTCGATGGAACGGACTCCTACCGGAAGTCTCGCCGCCGCCTCTCAAGCCTCGCGGACAGTGGGCGCATCGGCCCGACACGTGACCAATGTGGTCTCAGAGCCGCAATCGCTCGAGGAGGCCGAAGCCATTCTGCGAGAGATGGCTCGGGCGCTGACCCTAGGAACCGACGACGCTGTCTCGCGGACAACGCCTGGTGTCGCGGAACCCGCTGATGCATTCGCTCTTGCGCCACGCCCGAAGGTGGCACAGCGCTGGGGCGAGCAGACATTTCGCGCGCTTGTAGAAGCCGCCCCCGACGCCGTTTTGATGATCGAAGAAGACGGCGCGATCGTGCTCGTCAATTCACAAACCGAGAAACTCTTTGGCTATCGTCGCGATGAGCTGGTGGGACACAGCGTGGAGTTGCTCGTCCCGGAACGCTTCCGCAAGGCGCATCCCAGCCATCGAAAGCGTTTCTTTGCTCAAGGCGCCTCGCGTCCCATGGGCAGTGGCCTCGAGCTGTTCGGCCGCCGCAAGGACGGGCACGAGTTCCCCGTTGAAATCAACCTGGCGCCGATCAACGCAGAAGGCACGCCGCTTGTTACCGCAATGATCCGGGACATCACGGATCGCAAGCGGCTCGAAGCCCGCTATCGGACGCTGGTGGAGGGAATTCCGGCCGTCACCTTCATGGCGGCCCTCGACGAAGAGAACAGCGAGTTCTACGTCAGTCCGCAAATCGAAGAGATGTTGCATTTCTCTCAGGCCGAATGGTTGGGCGACCCGTTCCTCTGGCACCGCCAACTCCACCCCGAAGACCGCGAGCGCTGGGGAACCGAGTTCGCCCGCACCTGCTCGGCCGGCGTGCACTTCAAATCGGAATATCGGTTCCTCTCGCGAGACAACCAGGTCGTGTGGGTGCACGGCGAGGCCCGCGTGGTTCGTGACGAGCAGGGCCGCCCGCTGTTTCTACAGGGAATTGCCTTCGACATCACCGAGAGCAAGCGGGCCGAGGAGGCCCTGCGCCGCTCTGCCGAGGAACTTGAGCTGAAAGTCCGCGAGCGGACGGCGGCTCTCGAAGAGGCGTCACTCCGCGCCGAAGGCGCCAGCCAGGCTCGGGCTTCCTTCCTCGCCAATATGAGCCACGAAATTCGCACGCCTCTCAACGGCATTATCGGCTTTGCCGATCTCTTGCGTCGCAAGGCCGACACGAGCGAAACCGAGCGCATGGAGTTTCTGCAGATCATCCATGATGGCGGCAAGCACTTGCTGGCGCTCATCAACGATATTCTCGACCTCTCGAAAGTCGACGCTGGCAAGCTGAGCATTGAGCGATTGGAGTTCTCGCCCGTCAAAATCGTCATGGAGGTTTGTGCGATCCTTCGCTCGCGAGCCGAGGAGAAAGGACTGAAGATCGAGTCGGAGTTCGAGGGTCCTCTTCCGCGCACGATTCAGTCCGATCCGACGCGGCTGCGTCAGGTATTGATGAACGTCGCAGGGAACGCCATTAAATTCACGCCCCAAGGACAAGTGCGCATCAAAGCCCGCTTGGACGACTCGATCGCCGATGATCCGAAATTCGTCGTTGAGATCCAGGACACGGGCATCGGGATTCCCGCCGACAAGCTCGATTCGATCTTCAATCCCTTCACCCAGGCTGATTCGTCAATCACCAGACAATACGGCGGAACGGGCCTTGGGCTGGCCATTAGCCGACGACTGGCCGAACAGTTGGGGGGAGGGGTCACGGTCGAGAGCGAAGTGGGCCGCGGCACCGTGTTTATTTGCTCATTTGCTACCGGTCCGCTGACGGAACTCGTGGCGGCTGATATCGCGGGCGCGGCGCCGACGAAAGTCGAGCAGCCCCAACCACGGGCGCAGCTCCTCACACTCAACCATCGAGTGTTGGTCGTCGATGATGGCGAGACCAACCGCAAGCTCATCCAATTCGTGCTCGGCCGTGCCGGCGCGAAAGTCTTTCAAGCTGAAAACGGACAACAAGCCGTCGAGCGCGCCCTGGCCGAGCCTTTCGATTTGATCCTCATGGATATGCAAATGCCCGTGATGGACGGCTACCAGGCGACCACCCAGCTCCGCGCGCGGGGAATAACGGCGCCGATCATTGCGCTCACCGCCAACGCCATGAAGGGCGATGAGGTCCGCTGTCGCGAGGCAGGTTGCTCCGGCTATTTATCCAAGCCGATCGATGCCGATTTGCTCCTAGCCACAGTCGCCAGGTCTCTCGCCGTCGGCGAGCCTGGAGCGAGTCCTCCCGCCGCTGGTGAGATGGTAACCCACGCACCTGCGAAGTTGCAGCCACCCGCGCCGCGCTCGGTAGCAATGGCAACGCCCCCTCGACTCGAACGGCTCGTTTCCAGCCTGCCGGTTGATGATCCCGATTTTCGAGAGATCGTCGAACAGTTCGTCGGGCGGCTCGGCGAACGGCTCGATGCAATTGAAAACGCCTTTGCGGCGCTCGACCTGACGGAAGTCGCTAAGCTCGCGCACTGGCTCAAGGGAACCGGCGGCAGCGTCGGCTTTCCTGACTTCACCGAGCCTTCTGCCGAATTGGAAGAGCGGGCGATCCAGGGCCGCATCGAGGCGATCCCGGAGGCCATCGGCCGTTTGCGCCAAATCGCCGCTCGGATCGCTGTCGACTGACGAATACTCTCGACGCTCAGGCGATGGCTTGCAGTCCCTGAGTGAGGCGCTCGAACCCGTCGCGTACGACCTCGGCGGAGCCACCCAATCCCAGGCGCACATGGTTCGCACATTCGTCGCTAAAGAACCTTCCCGGCGAGACGAGCACGCCGAACTCCTCGCGCAATCTCTTGGCGGCCAGCTCGCAATCGGTCCGCCCTTTCCAGCGCGGAAAGAAGAGACAGCCGAACGGTGCGAGGTCGCCCTCAAGCAGATTGGCCTGCCTGAGTTTTTCAGTTCCGGCCACCACGAGTGTGCGGTTCACGGACAGGTGCTCCAGGCTTTCCGCCAACAGTGTGTCGAGCTGTTCGAATGCCAGCAGCGACAGGGCTTCCAGTATCTTCGAGCCGATGCTCTCAAACTGCACCCAGTCGTTGAGCAGTTGCGGGTAGCGGCCTTTGTCGGCGATCACCCACCCGCAGCGCAATTGGCCGAGACCGAATGTCTTGGTCAAGCTGCTGACGGTCGCGATGCACGGATCGAGATCGGCCGCCGTGCGGAACGGTTCGGGGCCGAGCCCGAGAAATGTTTCATCGACGACGATCGTGATGTTGGGAGCCACGGCAGTTGCCGCGCGGGCGAGTTGGCTGAGTTCGTCTCGCGTCAGAAAGCTGCCAGTTGGGTTGTGGAGATTGGACGCGACTAAAACGGCCGTCGAGGGTCGGACGGCCCGCGCAAATGCTTCTGCGACGTCTCCGGCAGTTCGTTTGAGGGGAATCGGGACGGCAGTCATCGCTGCCCCGAAGCGCGCGGGCAGGATCGCCAAAGGTTGGTAGGTCGGCGATTCGACCAACACCTCGAGTCCCGGTCGGCCAGCCAACAGCGAGTCGCAAAGCAAGCGGTACCCGGCAGAGGTCCCGGCAGTCAAATAGATCTCGCGATCCGCGGGCACGCGGTACCTGTGCCGAATGGCCTCTTTGAGCGCGGGCAATCCGTACTCGTTGGTCGCCTGCATCCGCGCGAGGAGGTCGGGCAACCGCTCCTGGCACGTTCGCTGAAACCACGTATCGACCGCTGCGGTACGGACGCCCGACGTTGAGAGGTTGACCACCCGACCGGCGGCGCAATCTTTCTCGAGGGACACGACGTTGTGCTTGATCCAGCCGACAAAGGAGTCGGGCGGTCCGGGCATGACTTCCTCCGGGAATGCTCGTGCGCAACCAGGAATGTCGCGCAGCGGCGGTCGAAGCGTGCAGGAAGACCTCTGCCCCAGCTTACACCAGCGGCCGACTCATTTGCGCTTCGCGTCGGACCGGCCGGGCTTCTTTTTGGGAGCCGCCTTTCGCTTGGCGGCGGGCTTTGCTTCATCCGCCTTGGCGGCGCCTCCACCGGACTTCGGTTTCGCGGCCGGCGATTTCGTGCGAGCGATCGACTTGGCCGTGGCCGATTTTTTCTTCGCCGATCCCCGTTTCGCCGGCTCATCACCGTTTGCCGAGGCGACCGGCTTCGTTTTCTGGCCGTTGCTCGCGGCTTTCGCCTTGCGGGCTCGTCCCCCGCGGACGGGTCCGCCGCGTGCGACCTTGTCCGCCGCCCACTTGGCGACTTCCTCGAGCTTCACTTCTTCAATGCCTGTGCCCTTGGGGATGGTGACATTCACCGAGCCATAACGGACATAGGGCCCGTACTTTCCCTCGAAGATCGCGACCGCGCTGCCATCCTCGGGATGTGTTCCCAACTCGCGGACGGGCGTGGCGCTCGCACGCTTCCGCGCCTGCTTCAACATCTCGACCGCCGTCTCCAAGTCAACGTCCAGGACGTCGTAGCGCCGGCCGTTGAGTTCAAACGACCCGTCCTTACCAAACGACTTGAAGACGCCGTCGTGAACGACGTACGGGCCGAAACGACCGATCCCCGCCTTCACCGGTTTGCTGCTCTCGGGATGATTGCCTAGCGTCCGCGGGAGGGCGAGCAGCTTGACTGCCGTCTCCATCGAAATCGTCGCCGGATCGGTTCCCTTGGGAATGCTCGTGCGTCGTGGTTTCGGTCCGTCGTCTTTGACGTCCCCCAATTGCAGATAGGGACCGTAGGGGCCGGCCATCACGTAGATCGGCTCGCTCGTCTCGGGATCGAGGCCCAACGGCTCAGAGCTGCGCTGCTTCTCCTCGATCAGCTTCGTCGCGACATCGGCTGAGATGTCGGCCGGCGCCACGTCGTTGGGAATCGAAACCGTGAGTCTCTTCCCGTCCATCTCTTGCTCGAAGAAAGGGCCGAATCTCCCGACGCGAATTACCGGTTCCAGTCCGTTAATCCGCAACGAGCAGGCCTCTCGCGGGTCGATCGACTCTTCCTTCGCCTTGACTTGCTCCACCAGTCCATCAGAACCCCCGTAAAACGTAGTGAGATAGGGGAGCCGCTCGGCTTCGCCGTTGGAGATATCGTCGAGCGTCTGCTCCATCTTGGCGGTGAAGCCTAGATCGACGAGCTTCGGAAAATATTTTTCGAGGAGCTTGGTGACGGCCAGCGCCGTGAAGGTCGGCACCAGTTGGTTACCTGCTTTGCGGACGTAGCCTCGATCTTGAATCGTGCTGATGATGCTGGCGTAGGTGCTCGGCCGACCAATGCCCTCGGCTTCCAACATGCGGACCAGGCTGGCATCGGTGTAGCGGGCGGGAGGCTTGGTTTCGTGCGAAAGCGCTTCGAGTTGTCGGCAGGAAAGCGAGGATGCAGCCGAGAGGGGCGGAAGTGCGGACTCTTGATCGTCCATGGCCGCTTCGGGATCGTCGACTCCTTCGACATAGGCTCGAAAGTAGCCGGGGAACTCGATGTGCCGCCCCGTCGCGCGGAATTCCGCGTCACCGGACGTAATCGTCACCGTTTGAAACAGCAGTTGCGCGTCGACCATCTGCGACGCGACAGTCCGCTTCCAAATCATGGCGTAAAGTTCGGCCTCGCGACCGGCGAGCGACAACTCTTCCGCCGTTTGCATCTCGGTACCGGCGGGGCGAATGGCCTCGTGGGCTTCCTGTGCGTTGCGGCTTTTCGTCGTATAGGAACGCTCCGACGCCTCGAGATAGGCATCCCCGTAGCGCTCGCGTACGCATTTTCGCACGGCGGTGATGGCCTCGCGCGAAAGCTGCACGCTGTCGGTTCGCATATAGGTGATGTAGCCGTCTTCGTAGAGCCGCTGCGCAACACGCATCGTGTCCTTAGCGCTGTAGCCCAGCTTGCGGTTGGCTTCTTGTTGCAGAGTACTGGTTGTGAAGGGGGGCGAAGGACGCCGGACCTGCTGACGCTGCTCGACGTCCGTCACGCTCCAAGGACCCGCCGTGGCGCGATCACGCAGACTGGTCGCGTCCGCTTCAGACAGCAGGATCACGTCGGAACCGGACTTGAGCTTGCCCGTCGATTCGTCGAAGTCCTTCCCGGTAGCGACGCGGCGTCCGCCGACTGCGGCGAGCGTTGCCTCAAACTCTCGTTCTTCCGCGTCGGCTTCTGAGGATTCTGAGTGCGAGACGGCCAACCGGGCTTTGAGATCCCAATACGTGCCGCTACGAAAGGCCATCCGCTCCAGTTCGCGTTGAACCAGCAGCCGCACGGCCACCGATTGGACCCGGCCCGCCGAAAGACCGCGGGCGATCTTCTTCCAGAGCAGGGGACTCAGCGTGTAGCCATAGAGCCGATCGAGTACGCGACGCGTTTCTTGGGCTTCGACCAGCTTTTCATCGAGCTGTCGCGTCTGCGAGATGGCGTGTTGAATCGCCTCTTTCGTGATTTCCGAAAAGACCATCCGCTTGACCGGGACCTTGGGTTTAAGCAGTTGGCTCAAATGCCAACCGATACTTTCTCCCTCGCGGTCTTCGTCGGTCGCCAGAATCAGTTCTGAGGCGTCTTTGAGTGCCGCCTTAAGTTGGGCGACAGTCTTACGTTTATCTTTGGGTATGACGTAGACGGGCTCGAAGTTGTGATCGACATTGACTCCCAGCGAGGCCCACGGTTTTTTCTGTTGTTTGATCTCTTCGGGGACCTCGGACGCGTTGGCCGGCAGGTCGCGAACATGACCCATGCTCGCCATGACCGTGTAGCTGCTGCCGAGGTAGCCGCCGATCTTGCGGGCCTTGGCCGGGGACTCGACGATGACCAGCCCCTTGGTCTTTTTGCTGACCACGCGAACAATCCTTATGGCGTTCCGTCGACCCGCTCTAAGTGCAATCTGCCAACGGGTCTGTTGGACTTGTACGCACCCAGTCGAGAGCTACAATGCGCGGCGATCGAGGCACTCCCGGCTCGCACATCGCGTTCCGGCTTGCACGGGACACGCCGGGTTCCCATGCTATGCCCCGAGGGCTGACGACGCGGATGCTCGGCGCAACCGCTTTGCTGTGACTCACCGCTGGTCGGGCAGCCGAGACTGGGCAATGCATAAGTTAAGTCTGTCGAGTCTGTCAAGTGTCTACCCGTTGACGTCAATTCACGAACCGCGACTCTGCGGGCATTGAACCGCTCCAGGTGTCGAGCATTTCATCGCGGCGGCAAATGCCGTGGCGACTCGAGGAAAGTTGCATGAGATCCCCGTTCGCGATCTTCCGCAAGCACCAGAAAATGGCCATGGTCATCCTCACGGGACTGTCCATGTTTGCCTTCGTGGTGATGGACCAGCTGCGTGCTGAAAGTCCGATGACGGTCCCGATCCTGGCTGCGGCCGCCGGGATGCTGTTGTTCGGCTTCTTGGGTTATCGGCGCGGCGAGCCCGTCACTTGGGGCGTGGCCGGGACGGCGCTGGGAATCGCGATCGCCGTCGTTGCCATGCGGTTCGCGCCCTCCGGTCCCAGGCCCCCCGTCCAGACTGCGATGGGAGACATTTCGCACGAAGAGCTGCACAAACTCGTCGAGCGTCGAAACAGCGCGAACAATTTTTTGCGACTGGCATTCGAAAAGGCTTCGCCTCCGCGCAGCAACAACCCGATGTTCCTCAACTACTACGAGCAGCAGTTGCAGGGCATCATGTTCAATTTTGGACTGGGTCAGGGGGACGACGTCTCTCAAGACGTCATCATGGGTTATCTGCTCGACAAGGAAGCCGACGACATGGGCTTGTCGGTTTCCGACGAGGCAGTTTCCGACTACATCAACAAAGTCACCGACAAAAAACTGACTCCGTCGGAGTACACCGAGATCCTGAAGACGCTCCGTCTGACCGACGGACAACTTTACGACGCGATGCGGGCCGAACTGCGGGCTCGTCTGGCGATGCAAATGCTGTTGCCCCGGGCGGCTGCCACTCCCGAGCAGTACTGGGACGACTATCGCAAGCTGCAGGTGACGGAGTCGCTGGAGCTGGCGGCGGTCCCCGTCGGCGATTTTGTGGCCGAAGCCCCGCAGCCGACGGATGAAGACATTCGCAAGTACTACAGCACTTGGAAGAACGTGCCGCCTGTGGCGCCCGGCGCACCCGGTCTGTTACAACCTCGGCGCGCCCGGATTGAATTCCTCGCCGCTGACTTCGGCGAGATCGAAAAGCAAGTCGAAGCCAAACCGGTCACCGACGCTGAGGTCAAGAAGTACTACGAAGATCATCGGCAGGATTATCGCAATCGTCCGGGGGCGGGCTCGTCGACCCTGAATCCGCTCGTCGATCCAAACTTGCTTTCCAATCCGACGCAGACCGTTCCCGAGGCACCGATGCTGCCCGCGCCGCTGGCGCCCACGGGGCCAGCCGCCAAGCAGCCCACTGCTCCCAGCTTCCCCGCCGACACGCCGGCCTCTGATTCAAAGAAGCCGGCCGCACCTCCCGCTAACGGAGGATCAAAGTCGACGCCGGCTCCGAAGAAGGGCGACGCTGCCCCGAAATCGGGCGCATCGAACGATCGGCCCGCGCGCGGTTTGGGAATGGATGGGGAAATGTTAGCCCTCGCGGACGAGCCGATGGGTCGCACGCTTCAAGTCGCCTATCAGCCGACGCCTGCTGACAAAACCGCGGCGAAGACTCCCGCGAATTCTGATGGCAAGGCGGCGGCGAAAAAGGAGCCGAGCGTCGGCAGCGCGGCAGACAAGAAGTCGGCACCTCCGGCCGTCGCGCCTCATGGGGGCGCTGCCTCAGATCCGCGCGAACCGAAAGCACCGGCGCTCCCGCGAACGGGCGTTGCTGGCAAGTCGGAGACGGAGCCCGAGTTTCGTCCGCTCGACGATCTGATGCAGCGCGAGATTCGTGAAACGATCGTGCGTAGTCGCACGCTGGAAATCATGAAGACGCGGATTCAGGCGGCGTATGACTATATGAGTAAACTGCGCGAGCAGGTCCTGCCGGCGGAGCTCGGCAGCGAACCAGTGGTGAACGCCGAGCAGCGGACCAAATCGCTGAAGGACTATGCGGCCAAGCACGGCCTCAAATACGGAATCACTCCACCGATGTCGTACCTGGATCTGCGTGACGCGGCGGAGCAGTATCCGATCGCGTTGGCGTCCGAGCCGCTCGATAATCCCTTCCAAAACAAGGAACCGATCAGCGTTTTGCAGGAGATCTTCGGCACGCCGTTGGAAGCACTGTTTCAGCCCGCCCAGGCCGACGATCACGATGCCCATCGATTTTCGTTTTGGAAGGTAGAAGACGTCGACTCCCACATTCCGTCGCTCGAGGAGCCCGGAGTGCGCGAAGCGGCCATTCGCGGTTGGAAGATTGAGACCTTTGCACAGAAGCACGCCGACACTCGCGCCAAGGAATTGGCGGATTTGGCGCGAAAGTCGAACAAGCCGATGGCCGAGGCTCTCGCCGGCCAGACGGTAACGAAGCAGCCCAAAGGACCGGCAGTCGTCGTCGTTCCCACGCCGCCGTTCTCGTGGTACACGGTCAGTTCGACTGCCCCCGAGGGCCTGATGCAGCAAACCACGCCGAAGTTGTCGGATATCGTCGGTGTGAAATCGCCCGACGAGGCGTTCATGAAGACCATCTTTGACGAGATGAAGGCTGGCGACGTCAAAGCCATTCCCAACCTGGGAGCGTCCGTCTATTACGTTGTGCGGGTGAAGACACGTCATCCGGACAATGCCGAGGAGCTGGCGGCCTTCCGCGCGCGATTCATGAAAGAGAACTTCTTTGGCAGCTTCTTCGGCCACTCGACCTACGAATATCTGAATGCGCCGCCCGAGCAAAAGTTGCTCAGCGACTGGGCCGAGCGTCTCTTCACCAAATACAGTGTGAAGCGCAACGCCGACGAGGAGCCGGTCCGCCAAACGCGCTCTCGGCGCCGGACCAGCTGATCTGGCAACTCCTCAGCGCGGCGGCAGCGTTCGCAGAAAGAACTGATCGACCGCGTCGGTCAAGTACGGGATTCGTTGTAGCGAATGCGGGCAATGGTCGACGTGCGCGAGCCGCAGGTAGGTCACGTCCTGCCGTCCGGCTTCGCTGAGGGCGGCCACGAACCGATCGGCCGTCTTCACATCGACCTGACCATCGGCTTCGCCGTAAATCAAGAGGAGTGGCGCTCCCTTCGCAGCGATGTAGTGGCTGGGCGAGGCCTGCTGGTAGGTGGCCTGCCGCGTGCCCTCGGGCGTGCCGCCCATGAAGCGGCCGACCACGGTTCGAAGAGCACCCTGGCGATACTGATCAATCAGATCGAGCGGACCACTATCGCTGGCAGCCGCTTGCACGCGGCTCGATTGTTCCAGCGGCTTGCCCCGATCGGCGGGATCCTCGACTAGCGCCAAGAGCAGGGCAAGATGCCCGCCGGCCGAATTGCCGTACGCGCCGATCCGCTTCGCGTCGAGTTGATAGGCGATCGCATGCTCGCGCAGCCAACGGACGGCCGCCCGACAGTCGTCGAGGGCTGCTGGGTACGGAGCTTCGCCCGCCAATCGGTAATTAATTGTCGCCGCCGCGAACCCGAGCCGGGCAAAGTCGACAATATTGCCGGGCACGCCGAACCGATCCGAGGCAAAGCTCGATTTGTCGCCTTCAATCCATCCGCCGCCGTGAATCACGACGATCACGGGAAACGGACCGGGGCGAGATTCGTTCGGCAGGGCCAAATCCAACCGACACGACTTGCAGCCGGGCTTGTAAGGGAGATCGAGCAGGGTGCGGATGTACGAGCGGTTTTTGGGCGTCTCTGCGATTGCCCGCGCGGAGGGCGGCGCAAGCTGCGGCTTCGCTGGATCGTCGCCGCCCGCAGCACGGTTCGACTCCAACAGGCAAAGGAGGACGAACAGAGACGCAACCGCTTTGAGCGCGAAGTGATCCGTCATATTCGATTTGCCGTCTTGGAATTCGCAGGCCCTTTGACAGGGGCGACCGTGGCAAGCTGGTCCTCAACCAAACCGTGTACATGCCGCAGATACGCGTTTGAAATATCCGAGCGCCGCACGAGACCCAACACCTTGCGATCGGTCGAGCCGTCGATCACGGGCAGGGCCGTGAGATCGTTTTCAACAAACAGCTCGAGCGCCCGGTCGACCCGATCCTCGAGGTGCAGGGCATCGACGTCGGACCGCATCAGGTCGGCCGCCAGGATCATCGACCGCGAATGGGGCGATTGGGCGGCGATATGCGCCTCTTCCAAACTCAGCACTCCCAACAGGCGGCCATCCGCGTCGGTGACTGGCAGCGCGTTGCAGGACGTGCTTGTCATCACTCCCAGCACGTGCTCCAGCCGATCCTCGGGATGCAACACTGGAACTTGCTGTGGAAAAACGAACTGCCGGACTTCGAGACCGGTGAGCACCTCGCGAACGTAATCCCCCTGATGAGCTGGCGAGCGGGAGCGGCTCTCAACTTGCGAGCTGTAGATGGATTGCTCGTCGGATAGCAAAAAGGCGATGGCGCAAACCCACAGCGTCGGCAACAGCAAGTCGTAGTTCCCGGTCATTTCGCTGACCATCACCATCGTGGAAAACGGGGTTTTGGCAGCTGCTGCAAAGAAGCCGGCCATGCCTACGATCACAAAACATCCCGGTTGGGGCGCCAGCCAGGGGCGAATCCAATGCAGCAAGATGCCGAGCGCTCCTCCACCGCAGCCACCGATCACCATCGACGGGCCGAAGACGCCGCCTGACCCGCCGCTGCCAATCGTCAGCCCTGTCGTCAAGATTTTCCCGAGGGCGATGACCAACAGCACGAGCGCCATCCAGAGGCTGGCTCGCTCCGTGGCGGGCAGTGTCATCGCGTCTTGCAGGCTGCCGTAACCGAACGACAAGACAGCCAGCACGTCCTGATTTCGACCCAACCCGTAATACAGGGCGAGTCCTAACAGGCCGCTGGCGAACGCGCCGATTGCCGGCTTGATGTGCCTTGGCAACTTCACGTTATGAAAGACATGAGTCAGTCCGTAGAAGGTCCGCGTGTAAATCATCGCCAGGACGACGACCACGATCGCGAGAATCGAATACGAAAACAGCCGCAGCGGTTCGGTAAACGTCAGCACGCGACGGAAATCTTCGGGAATCGAAAAGAGGGGCGCCCAACCGAATTTCAAACCGAACGTGCAATAAGCGGCCACGCTCGCCAAGCCGGCCGGGATAATCACCTCAGATTCGAAGTCGGGCGAACGGTAGAGCACTTCCGCGGCGAAGAGTGCGCCCGCCAACGGCGCGCGAAAGATGGCGGCCACTCCCGCGCCCATGCCCGCCGCCATCAGGGTCCGCCGTTCGACCGGCCGAAGGCGCAGCACGGTTCCCAAGAACGATCCGAATCCGGCCCCGATCTGCGCAATCGGGCCTTCTCGCCCCCCGGAGCCACCCGTGCCAAGGGTCAGGGCACTGGCGACGATCTTCACCAGCGGAACGCGTGGGCGGATCAAGCCCTGGTGATAGTGATAAGCGGCGATGGCCGCATCGGTGCCGTGTCCTTCCGCTTCCGGCGCAATTGTGAAGACCAGCAGCCCGCTCAACAGCCCGCCCACTGTCGGCACGACGAGCAACATCCAAGGGCGAAACGGCGAAGTGGGTTCCGCGAAGAGCGGGGTTTCACCCCCCGGCGGATGCGGACGGTAGCCCGCCCAGTCTTCCAACGCGTAGTGAAACACAACCTGACAGGCGACGTAAAACACGATCGCTCCCAGGCCGGCGATGACGCCCACCAGCACAGAGAGCAGCATCACGCGTCCCTGGGGACGGAATCGCTTGCGCGCCAAGCTCCAAAACTCGGGGAGCCATCTCAGTGGGTGCGAAGGAACTGGAAGCTTTGCGTGACGCGCGTGTGCTGCCGTCGGGGGACCTTCGGACAAATCGTGCCCATCCATTGAGCGTGTGCCTCGCCTCTAAGGAGCGGAAGGTCTTTGCAGTCCGCCGAATAACACTGGCGGTCAATGCTGGCATCCCTTCCAGCACGCTGTGGGCCGAACGCGTTTTTTATCTTGCGACCGCGTAGATGACCAGCACCACGGCGGTCCAAAGTAAGGCAAGGACCAGTGCCGCGAGGCCGATCATTGACACGACCATCGCCCAGCCCTTGGTCCAATAATAAAACGGGTCAAGGCCCGGCGGTCGCGGGAAGACGTAACCCAAACCGGAGAAGAACACCAACGCCCCCAGGCCGATGGGAAAGAAGGCCTGGTGCCATTCTGGAACCTTCAGCCGATCGAAGGCATAAGCCAGGCCGAGAAACCATGGAACCAAGTACAGCGACCCAAAATGGACGGCCCTGATGTCACGAAAGTGGGGTTTAAGAGAGGGGGCCAGCTTCAGGTCGAGCAGGGTCCACAAAATGCCGGTCGCAACCATGGACACGATGTGCAGGGCCGCCAGTACAAAATAGAGTTCCCGCATGGTCATCGAGCCATAACCTCCGAGCGTGGTGGGGAAAACTGCGTCGCCAAGGTTGCCCGAGATTACTCGGACGATTCGATCGCGCCCACTCTGATCGATTGCATCGCGGATCGGAAACCCAATCTGCGTCTTCTGCCGGGCCGTTTCTCAACAACGACCGAAACCTGTCCGATCAAAGGCGAGTACGAATGGTGGGCATTTCTGTGAAATCGCCTTAATATTGGGGTAGCTTGACTGAGTTTGTAGGATTCCGCGTCTGTATGTTTTCGGACGAACTATCTGTCGTTTCTATCGGGCTGACGGAACGTCCGACTCTGAGGCTTTAGGCGAACTGGAATGCAAAACATGCGTATGAGCGTCGTGACACCGGGCAGTTCAACTTCGCGTGGCGCACGCGGTTCGGGCCTGCGGCTCGCGCTGACGGCCGCGGTAGGGGCGGTGCTGGCGAGCTGGTCGCTGTCGGCGACGCTCGCGGCCGAGTCCGTTCAGAGTCATTCGCCCATCGCCAGTTTCGCTCTGTCAGATATCCATTCCGAGAAATGGTCGCTCGACCGGGGGAAAGACAAGCAGATCGTCGTGGTCGCGTTTGTCGGCACAGAGTGCCCCCTTGCCAAGCTCTACGGTCCGCGCCTGGCCCAACTGGCCACGTCGTACGCCGGCAAGCCCGTGACCTTCATCGCCATCGATTCCAACGTTCAGGATTCCCTGGCCGAATTGTCGGCTTACGCGCGGAACGCCAAGATCGAGTTTCCGGTACTGCGCGACAACAAGAATGAGGTCGCGACCCAGTTCGGTGCCACTCGCAATCCGCAGGTGTTCGTTCTCGACCAGGCCCGCGTTGTGCGCTATCACGGCCGAATTGATGACCAGTATGGCGTCGGCTTTACACGCAAAGTGCCCCTGCACAGTGACCTGAAGCAGGCGATCGACGAGCTGCTCGCAGGCAAGACTGTTACGGTAGCCGAGACGCCGGTCGTCGGCTGCTTGATCGGCCGAGCCCGTGAACCGCAGGCAAACGCGTCGGTCACGTATTCGAAGCAGATTGCTCGGCTGTTCAATAAGCGCTGCGTCGAGTGTCACCACGCGGGTGATATCGCCCCGTTCTCGCTCACGAGCTATCAAGACGCGTCGGGCTGGGCCGACATGATCGCCGAGGTGGTCGACCAGGGTCGCATGCCGCCTTGGCACGCCGATCCCAAGTTCGGCAAGTTTTCGGACGATCGCCGCTTGAGCGAGGAAGAGAAGCGTCAGATCCACGAATGGGTCGCCGCAGGTGCCCCAGAGGGCGACACAAAAGAACTGCCGGCGGCGCCTACTTTTCCCTCGACGGGCTGGCATGGAAATCGGCCGCCGGACCTGATCTTGGCGATGAGCGACGCGCCGTACCGCGTGAAAGCGGAAGGCGTGCTGCACTACCAGCACTTTCGTGCGGAGACGAAGTTTGCCGACGATAAGTGGATCGAGATGGCGGAGGTGATGCCGGGCAATCGGGCCGTCGTGCATCATGTGTTGGTCCATTGCCGCTCGCCGCACGGCCGCGGCTTCGGGGGAGATGGCTTGGCCGGGCAGGGATTTCTTGCGGCTTACGTCCCGGGCCTCAGACCGATCCCCTATCCCAAAGGGATGGCCAAGAAGATTGCGGCCGGCTCGTCGCTTGCTTTTCAGATTCACTACACGCCGAACGGCACTGCGCAAGACGACCTGACACGGATCGGGCTTTGGTTCGCCAACCCCAAAAGCGTGACGCACGAAGTGACGACGATTGCGGCGGTCAATCCGATCTTCGCTATCCCTGCTGGAGATGGCAATTTCCCGGTCGAGGCGACTTCCAACCGTCTGCCTCAAGGCGCCCAAATGCTGACGCTCATGCCCCACATGCATCTGCGGGGTAAAGCGTTCTTCTATGAGGCGGTGTTCCCGAACGGCAAACGCGAGACGCTACTTGATGTGCCGAAGTACGACTTCAATTGGCAGACTTCCTATCGCGAAGAGCAGCCGCTGAAATTCCCCGCGGGGACGCGGATTCACGCCATCGCCCATTTCGACAATTCGGAAGAGAACCTCAACAATCCGAACCCCAAAACGCCCGTCTTCTGGGGCGAGCAAACTTACGAAGAAATGATGATCGGCTACTTCGACATGGCCGTTCCGAAAGGCACCCATGTAGAGGGTGGTCGCGGCCTCCGCGCACAGCGCGGGGCCGGCGGCGCGGGGCCTTTCGGCGGGCTGAACGAAGAAGCGCTGAAAGAAATGATCAAGAATCTTGACGCCAATAAGGACGGCAAGATCACGCGTGACGAGCTGCCCCCGCGGCTGCGAGACCAATTCGATCGCATCAGCGGTGGCAAGGACAGCATTTCGGTCGAAGACGCCCAAAAGCTGCTGCTGCGTTTCCGTCGGCGCTCCGATCGCTCCTAGCCGCAGTGCCTCCAATCGACAGACGCGTTCGCTGGAGTTGCGCGCTTGTCGATCGCCAAATCGGCCGCTAGAATCGCGGCATCTGACGGCTCCGACGGTCAGTCCCCGCAACAATTTTGGGGATTGACTCATGATCTGGTCGCTCGCGTTGACGACGCGCAGAAGTCACGGCGGCCGCGGGTCGGGGTCGTTTTGACCGCGCCATTACGCAGCGCGCCGCGATACACCGGCAACTCGCCGCGCGGACACAGGAGAAGAGCGCCTCGGGCAGCGAGGCTTAGAGGGCAAAAGAAACTTCGTGGGCGAAAACTTTCACGCGTTTGAGCCGATCCTGCTGTTTGCGGCCGTTCTGGTCGGGTTTTGCATCGTCAACCTGATCCTGGCCCATACGATCGGCCCGAAGCGTCGCACTGCGGTTAAGGAAATGCCCTACGAATCGGGAATGGACCCGATCGAAGATGCCCGCCAGCCGTTCGACGTCAAGTTTTCGTTGATCGCAATCTTGTTTTTGATCTTCGACGTCGAACTCTTGTTTCTGTTTCCGTGGGCTGTCAGCGCTTACGAGACGACAGACGGCGTTCCACTGCAGATGCGCACGAGCGTCTTTTGGGTGATGGTCGTGTTCGTGCTGACGCTTCTGATTCCTTACGTCTACGCCTGGCGGAAAGGGGTCTTTCAATGGCGGTAGCCGCCTCCGACAACGTATTTATGACGCGGCTCGATGCGGCCGCGAACTGGGCCCGCTCCAATAGCCTTTGGCCTATGCCTTTTGCCACCGCCTGCTGCGGCATTGAGCTGATGGCGACAGCCTCTTCGCGGTATGACATCGCCCGCTTCGGGGCGGAGGTCATGCGGTTCAGCCCGCGACAGTGCGACCTGTTGATCGTCGCTGGCCGCGTGGTCATGAAGATGCTTCCCGTGCTGCAACGCATCTGGCTGCAGATGCCCGAGCCGAAGTGGTGCGTTTCGATGGGGGCCTGCGCCTGCACGGGCGGTGTATTCGACACTTACGCGGTCGTGCTCGGCGTCGATCGCTTTATTCCCGTCGATATCTACGTTCCTGGCTGCCCTCCGCGGCCGGAACAGTTGTTGGCTTCGCTCATTGAACTGCAAGATGCGATCAAGAAGCACGGCACAATGACGGGCAAGGAATTCGCCGAGCGTCGCACGGCCACCGGTCCGGCCCCCTTTTCGCTCGAAGAGCTGCGCCGCAGTCGCGATTATTTGCTGAACAAAGCCGAGCAGGACGATGCGGCCCAGGAAGAGCGGGCCCGCACGCCCACGAAGCAACATCCATGAGCACAATCGAGCGGCTGACCCAGCGATTCGCCGGCGAGGGTTACTCGTCGAGCCGCTTTCGCGACAACACCCGCTTTGACATTCCGTCCCAGTCGCTGGTCGACGTCTTGACGTTCTTGAAGAGCGATTGCGGGTTCGACTTACTGGTCGACATCACGGCCGTCGACCTGCTCGAATATCCCGACGCGCGGAATCGTTTCCGCGTAGTGTACGCCCTGGCGAACACGGTCACGGCCGAACGGATTTACGTCCGCACCCACCTCGACGAACCGGAACTCACGCTCGCGTCGGTTGTGCCGATGTGGCTGGGAGCCGACTGGATGGAGCGCGAAGTCTTCGACATGTTCGGCATTCGGTTCGCCGGTCATCCCAACCTGAAACGAATTCTGATGCCCGAGGAATTCACGGCCTTTCCGCTTCGTAAGGACTATCCCTTGCGTGGCCGCGGTGAGCGCCATAACTTTCCGGTCATTACCCGCGCAGAAAGTTGAGTTCGCCCCGAGCGAGCCTGGAGTTTCGCAAGTTTAGGCGAGCGGCCGGTGTCAGCCGGCCGGTTCTCTAAGACGAGAAACGAGTCACGCACCTCGATGTCCCTGCAACTTTCCGAGCTCAGCGACGCCGAATCGCAGGACCAGGAATACCTGTGGACGCTGAACTTCGGTCCGCAGCACCCGGCGACGCACACGACGCTACGGCTCATGCTCAAGCTCGACGGAGAAACGATCGTCGGGGCCGTGCCCGACATCGGCTACTTGCACAGCGGCTTCGAGAAGCTGGGCGAAGACCTCGACTTCAACCAGTACGTGACGATCGTCGATCGGATGAACTACATCTCGCCGGTCGCCAACGAAATCGCGTGGATTCACGCGGTCGAAAAGCTGGTCGGCGTCACAATTACTCCCCGCTGCAAGTACGTCCGCACGATCTTCGCGGAGCTGATGCGGATCCACGACCATCTGCTTTGCGTCGGAGCGGCCGCGCTCGACCTGGGTGCGTTTACGCCGTTTTTGTACGCCTTCAAGCAGCGCGAAAAGATCTACGACATTTGCGAATTCGCTTCCGGGCAGCGGTTCCACTCGAGCTACATGCGCGTCGGCGGCGTGATGTACGACGTCGACGACAAATGGATCGCCCGCGTGCGTGCGTTTGTAGCCGGCTTTCCGGCGGCCCAAGCGGAGATTACGCGGCTGCTCACCCGCAACCGCATTTTCATGTCGCGGCTGCGCGGAGTTGGAGTGCTGAGCCGCGAAGACGCCATCAACTACAGTTGCTCGGGACCGATTGCCCGCGCCAGCGGCGTAGTTCGCGATCTGCGGAAGGATGAGCCCTATTTGGCTTATCCCGACTTTGACTTCAAGGTGATCTGCTCCAACGGCGGCGACTGCTACTCCCGCTACATGATGCGGATGCAGGAGATGCTCGAGTCCAACAAGATCATCGAGCAGGCGCTCGAAAACCTGCCGAGCGGTCCGATCAACGTCGATGCCGAGGGCCGAGCCATCATGCCCGGCAAGCAAGAGGTCTATCAGAGCATCGAGGGATTAATCCGGCACTTCGAGACCATCATCCCCAATCGCGGCTTTCTGGCGCCGGTCGAAGAAATTTACGCGGCGCAGGAGACGGCCAACGGCGAGTTGGGCTACTACATCGTCGGACACGGGACGATCAAGGCTTACCGGGCCCGCACGCGGCCGCCGTCGTACATCCATTTCGCGGTGTTTCCGCACCTGATCAAGGGACACACGCTGAGCGACGTGGTGGCCGTGTTGGGCAGCTTGAACATCATCGCGGCGGAGTTGGATCGATGAGCGCTTTGTCCGAAGAAACCAAGCAGCGGATTCGGGACCAGTTTCCCAAGTACGCCGACAAGCGCGCTGTCACGCTGCCGGCTTTGCACATCGTGCAGGACGAGCACCGCTGTGTTTCGTCCCAGGCCCTGCGCGAAGTCGCCGCGTTGCTGGAACTGCCTCCCGCCGAGGTTTACGACACCCTCAGCTTTTACGGATTTTTCCGCGATGAGTCGGCCCCCTTGGGCAAGCATCGCGTTTGGGTTTGCCGCAGTCTCTCGTGCGCCCTGCGCGGTGGTGAGGAACTACTGGCCGAAATCAGCTCGAAACTCGGCGCCGAGCCGGGTGAGACGACCACTGACGGGAAGATCACGCTCGAATTCGCCGAATGCCTGGGAGCCTGCGAAGGGGCTCCCTGTCTGCTTGTCGACGACGAGTGTCATATGAATATGACCGCGGCCTCGGCCGGCGACTTGATTCACAACTTGCAATAACGGAGCGAAATCGAGTGCCACGGCTGAGCGCCGCTGGGCCGTGCCCTCAGACTAAGCGAATCGACGACACTGGAACGTTCTAGAAAAATCACACGGCTGACCCGAAGCGGTTCAGCCGTGGCACCCGGACAAATCACCTGTGGCCACGTTTGAACCAGTCCTTCTGCGACGAGTCGGCAAGGAGAGCGGCCAATCTCTGGCTGGTTATCGGGCCGACGGCGGGTATCAGGCGACCAAGAAAGCGCTCGGCCTGCCCCCCGACGAAGTGACGAAGATCGTCAAAGACTCTGGGCTGCGCGGACGCGGAGGAGCGGGCTTTCCGGCCGGCGTCAAATGGACTTTTCTGCCGAAGGACCATCCTGGGCCGATTTATCTTTGCGTCAACGCCGACGAGAGCGAGCCGGGCACTTTCAATAACCGCATCTTGATGGAGAACGACCCGCATCAGATCCTCGAGGGGGTCATGATCGCGGCCCACGCGATTCGGTGTCACACCGCTTATATCTACCTGCGATACGAATTTGGTCGCTCGTACCGCACGCTCGATCGGGCGATTCGCGAGTGTTACGACAACAACCTGCTCGGCAAGAAAATTCTGGGGACCGACTTTTCGCTCGACGTGCATTTGCACCGCGGAGCCGGTGCTTACATTTGCGGAGAAGAGACGGGTCTTTTGGAGAGCCTTGAGGGGAAACGGGCCTGGCCGCGAATCAAGCCGCCGTTTCCGGCAGTCGAGGGACTATTCCGCAAGCCGACGATCGTCAACAACATCGAAACGCTGGCCTGTGTGCCGCACATTATCGAGCGGGGCGTTGATTGGTTCCGTTCGATCGGTGTCCCCCCTGATCCGAACAATCCGCGCGACGCCGGCAGCCTGGGGCCGAAGCTCTATTGCATCAGCGGCCACGTGAATCAGCCGGGGTGCGTCGAGCTGCCGCTGGGTATCACGGCCCGCGCATTGGTCGACGACTACGGCGGCGGCGTCTGGAAAGGACGCAAGGTCAAAGCCTGTGTCCCCGGCGGCATCAGCATGGGCTTCTTGAGCGCCTCCGAAATGGACACGCCGCTCGATTTCAACGGTCCGGGCAAGGTTGGCTGCCTCGGCTTGGGCACGGCGGCCGTCATCGTGGTGGACGATCACACCAGCATGGTCGACGTGTTGTTCAACTGCTGTCGGTTTATGGCCCACGAATCGTGCGGGCAGTGCACACCTTGCCGTGAGGGGACCGATTGGTCTCGAAAAATCCTGCAACGGATTCAAGCCGGGCAGGGGACGATGAAGGATCTCGATACGCTGGCCGAGATCGCCCAATCGATGGGGACGATCCCCGGCACGACGATCTGCGGCCTGGCCGACGGCGCGGCGTGGCCGATCAAGAATGCGATCACAAAATTCCGCCCCGACTTCGAAGCCTACATCCAAAGCGGCCGCAAAACGGCAGTCGCAGTTACCGCATGAGGAACTGATGGGGACCGTCCTCGTAAACGGCACGCCGGTCGAGATTGACGCGAACGAGCGCTTGAACGTGATTCAGGTGGCTGACCGCGCCGGCGTGGAAGTGCCCCGCTACTGCTGGCATCCGGCCCTCACTGTCGTCGCCAGTTGCCGCATGTGCCTGGTCGAAACGGGCGAGAAAAAAGCCGATGGCACCATTGCGATGGGGCCCAAGCTCGTCCCCGGTTGCCAGACGCCCGTCAAGGACGGCACCGTTGTCGTCACCAACAGTGATAAGGTGAAAGCCGCGCAGGCCCAGACGCTCGAATACTTGCTCCTCAACCACCCGCTCGATTGTCCCGTGTGTGATCAGGCGGGCGAGTGCTGGCTACAGGACTACAGCTACCGCTACGGCCACGCTCACTCGCGACTGCACGAACCGAAAATCCGCCGGCCGGATAAGGACTACATCGGTGAACACATCACGCTGTTCACCGATCGCTGCGTGATGTGTTCTCGTTGCGTGCGTTTCACGCGCGAGATCGCCGGCACGGCCGAGCTTCAAGTCATCAACCGGGGCAGCCACGCCGAGATCGACATCTTTCCGGGAGACCCCTGCAACAACAAGCTGGCCGGGAACGTCGTCGATATCTGCCCCGTGGGCGCGCTGTGCAGCAAGGATTTTCTTTACAAGCAGCGCGTCTGGTGGCTGCAGATGAAGGAGAGCGTCTGCCCCAACTGCAGCACAGGTTGCAGCATCACGATCGACCAGAACGACGAAAAGATCTACCGGCTGCGACCGCGGTACAACCCGCAGGCGCAGGGTCACTTCATGTGCGACGACGGGCGTTTCGGCTTCAAATACGTGCATCATCCCGATCGGCTCGCGGCTCCGATTGCCCGACCGACAGGAGGAGCACAGGCCAACGACTGGCCCGCGGTGCTGAGTGCCGTTCAAACCGCGCTCCAACAGGCGGTAGAGAAAAATGCCGCCGGGGTGGTCGGGTTACTGTCTCCTTGGATGACCTGCGAAGAGGCCTTTTTGTTGGCGAAGTATTTGAAGTCGCTCTCGCCGCAGGTACGACTGGCGATGGGGCCCGTTCCGATCGACGGTGAGGACGATCGCTATCCCAAGGGCTTCGACGGTCGCCCGTTGGAGAAGACGCACTTCACGATCCGCGCCGAGAAATGCCCCAACCGCGCCGGCGTCGCCGCCATCCTGCAGCACTTCGAGGGCAAGATCATCTCGTTTGACGAGATCAAAGCGGAGCTGACCGCCGGTCGCGTTGACGCGCTCTATGCCGTCGGTGGAGATCGGCTGCCTTGGTTAAAAGAAGCCGATCGTCCCTGGTTGACCGCGCTCAAACTGCTGGTCGTGCAAGACATTCTTCCGTCGCCCGCCAGCGAACTGGCGCACTTCGTGTTGCCCGGCGGCTCGTTTGCCGAGAAGGACGGGACCTACGTCAATCACGCGGGGCTCGCCCAAGAAATTCATCGCTCCGTTCGCGGTCCGGGCGACGCGTGGCCCGATGGGCGCATCCTCTGGGAATTGGCCGGTCGCCGAGGACTCTTCCACGCGGCGACTTTGCGAACGGAAATGGGAACTGAAATTGAAGCACTGGCGGCGTTGCGCGCTGGTCGCCTCGGCACGTTAGGAGCCCTGCTTTCCGCGGGAAATCAGCCCGCCGAAGTCAGTGGTCGACCTTTGCCAACGTGGGCACCGTCGGCGGCATTTCCTCCCGCTCCCCCCGTCTCTGGCCCACCCTCGCCGCCGCCACCGCATCCCTCCGCTACGAAGCAACCCGCGGGAGCCAACCCATGAATTGGATCCACGCGCTCGCGGCGATCGTGATCGTGCTGGGTGGTGTGCTCACCACGTGCATGTACCTGATCTGGGTCGAGCGCAAGCTGTCGGCCCGCATCCAGGATCGAATCGGCCCCAATCGGGTTGGTCCGTTCGGATTGCTCCAATCGGTCGCCGACGGGATGAAATTCGTCCTCAAGGAAGACGTGATTCCCGCGACTGCCGACAAGGCGCTGTTCGTCATTGCGCCCACGATCTCGGTCTTCACGACGATGTTGGCGTTCTCGGTC
>DASRXU010000455.1:0-17440 GCA_035687365.1 Planctomycetaceae bacterium
GCTAATCTAAAGACATCTCAGTTGGGATATCGCCGGGCGTCCCGAGGCTTAGATCGACCGATGCACGAAAACTTCGATCTGATCCTCACGCTGACGGGTGCTTTCACGGCCGCTTTGATTCTCGGCTACGCGACCTATCGGGTCGGGTTGTCGCCGATCGTCGGGTATCTGCTCGCCGGCGTGGTTGTCGGCCCGAAAACTCCGGGCTTCGTTGCCGATGCGAAACTGGCCAATGAACTCGCCGAAGTCGGCGTGATCCTGCTGATGTTCGGCGTCGGGCTGCATTTCCACCTGAAGGATCTGCTCGCGGTCAGGCGCGTCGCGGTGCCCGGCGCGCTGGGGCAAATTCTCGTCACGACTCTGGTCGCGGGTGCCGTCGAAATGGCTTTCGGCGGCACGGTCTCGGCCGGCCTGGTGTTTGGCCTGGCGATTTCCGTGGCTAGCACCGTCGTGCTGCTCCGCGTGCTGGCCGATCATAACGACTTGCACACGCCAGTCGGTCACATCGCCGTCGGCTGGCTGGTGGTCGAAGATCTCGTGACCGTGCTCGTGCTTGTGATGTTGCCCGTCATCTTCCGGCCGGACGCTCACGGAGCCCTGGCGATCATTCTGTCGCTCGGCGCGTCGGTACTGAAAATTGGTTTGTTGCTGGCGGTGATGCTCTATGGCGGCCGGCGGCTGATTCCCTGGCTGCTCGCGCAAATGGCCGCGACGCGTTCGCGCGAGCTGTTCACGCTGACGGTTTTGGTCCTGGCGTTGGGAATCGCGCTAGCAGCGGCGAAATTGTTCGGAGCCTCGATGGCGCTGGGTGCCTTTCTCGCGGGCATGGTAGTCGGACAGTCGGACTTCAGCCTCCGCGCGGCCTCGGAGGCGCTGCCGCTGCGAGATGCGTTCGCAGTGTTATTTTTTGTTTCAGTCGGAATGCTATTTCACCCCGCTTATCTGCTCGAAGCGCCCGGGCTCATTGCGGCCACCCTGTCGCTCATTCTGCTGTTGAAACCGCTCGTGGCGTTGGTGATCGTGTTGGGGCTCGGGTATCCGTTGCGTTGCGCGCTGTCGGTGGGCGTGGCTCTGGGACAAATTGGAGAATTCTCGTTCATCCTGGCCGAATTGGGTCGCGAACTGGGAATTTTGGAAGAGCGCGCAACGAACACGCTCGTGGTCGCATCGATCATCTCGATCAGCCTCAATCCCATCCTCTACCGATTGGTCGACAGGCTTGAAGTCCAAGCGAAGAGCCGACCCAAACTCGCGAAATGGCTCGGCGGCCGCCGGAGCGCGAAAGCAGCTCCTGCCAAGGGAAGCCGCCCACCCTCCTCGGGGATCTCACCTGAGACGTCAGCCTTTTATCAGGCGGTGATCGTCGGCTACGGACCGGTGGGCCGCACGGTCGCTCGGCTCCTGCGAGAAAATTCCGTCGAGCCGACGATGGTGGAACTCAATCTCGAAACGGTCCGCCAGCTACGCGCGAGCGGGATTGCGGCCGTGTACGGCGACGCGACTCGCCCGGAGACATTGCAAGAGGCCGGCATCGAGCGAGCCATCGTCCTCGTCCTCAGTGCGGCGAGCTCGCACGGCAGCCAAGAAGTGATTCGCCTGGCTCGCGAACTGAACCCGGGCATTCGCGTCTTTGCGCGAACGAACTTCTTGCGCGAAATGGCCGATCTCAAACAATCGGGGGCCGACGTGACCTTTGCCGACGAAGGAGAAGTCGCCCTTTCGATGATCGAAGTGCTCCTGCGACAGCTGGGCGCCACGGGCGAACAACTCGATCGTGAGCGAGACCGCATCCGCGGTGAACTCTTCGGCGGACCGCTGTCCTCCGAACCGCTGCTTCCGACCGATCCGCCAAATGGAGGCGCTCCTTCCCATTCGTGATTTTGGGGCCGATTCTGGCTGGAGCTACGTCCGACGGACATTGTTAGAAAAGCAAGCACCAAAGAATCCGAGCACCTAGTTCGAGTGTCTGCATCTTGAGCGCTGACTTCGGCTCTGCTTGGGGCGCACGACGGCGAATTGCGCTAGCGTCCTGATAGCCAGTCAGATCGACTTTCAATTCGCGCTGTGGCGGATTGAGGTCCAACCGTTGGTAAACAAGGATGTACTCCATGGTTCCTTGTGGATTGGCCCTACACCATTTCCTTGGCTGGAGAGTCTTACGATCGACTGTGATTGCTTGTTTCACTAGCAGACGCTCGTCATCCCTATACTGCCAGGCTCGGTGCTTATCCCGAGGCTCGAACTTGATGGACAGCTCGCCCGTTGTTGACTGCGCACTCTCGACCCGCAATTGGGACTGCAACATGTTCCAATCAACCGCTGGATCGAACCATGGCGGAATGAATTCGTGGGGTAAGTGATAGCAAAGCGGTCCGAAAAGCCAGTCGTTGGGTTCGACTTTCGCGTTTTCAAACGTCCGGTGCTCATAGTTGAGATTTGTGACTCGGTCACCGACCATAAGCCAAGTGTCGGGTCTTCCACTCTTAACACGAAAGAGTTCGCCGCTCCCTGTTTGCCGCGATGTTTGCATGAAGCAGGGGTCGATGGCGCGTCGCTCAAAGATGTAGCCAGCGGGCTGCTCACAGTAGAGTCGCACCCGCGATCGCTCGTCGGTCCCGAAAGCCGAGTCGACTTGGCTTTGCAGGCACTCGATTTCGAAGCGATGAAGGTCGCCCATCGCCTCCCGGCACTTCTTCAAGAACTGAAGAACCGCTTGCTCCGACTCGGGCTTCCGTTCAACTTCATCGGCGGCGAGAGGGGCCGATGGCAGAACAGCGAGCAACACGAAGAGGACAACTCCGAATTTGAGCATTGGCATCGCCCTTGAGTAGCGGGTGCCCGAGAGACGGGCGGCCCGATTCTGCGAGAACAATGCCTGATTTCTGCCGTCTTGGAAAGGCCAAAGCTGGTCGCGGCGCCTTAGCGCGGACTCTGTTCGTCTTTCACATCGCGCGGTGGATACTGCGACAGCTCAATGCCCAGGCCCAGTGCTGCCGCGGCTCGGATCAGGTCTGCCGGGAGATGATCAGATTGGACGGCGACGTCACGTCGCTCGATGCCGAAGTCGAGAATGAGGTCCTCAACGCCGGGGAAAGTCCTCAAGCGGTGGATCTCCTCTGCCGCGGCCAAGAGAAACGCAGTCGCGGCGACAACTTGTTTCGGGAACTCGTGGAAATCTGCGGCACTCACGACAACGTGCATGCCTGACTTCTCGAGGAGCGGTGCCTGCGACCGCGAACCCGGAAAACGTGGCTCACCGCGGCGATAGATGCGACAAGGCTCGAGCGTGCTTCCACTCAGGAAGGCGTCGACGTCAAAATCCCGTCCCCTGGCTCGCAATACGGCCGACATATCGGGTTCCGACAGTCGCCACTCGCTCGAGGTTCAGGGTGCAGCCAGCCACTTGGCGAACCAGTCGAGGGCCGCTTGGCGTTGCTCATTGGTGACGCGGTGGCCGGATTTTTCGGCGACCAGGATTTTGAGTTTGTCGGTCGCGCCCGCCTCGCGAAAGGCGGCTTCGGCCGATGCGAAGGCCAGCTTCGCGCCTCCCAACGGGCAGTTCGGATCAAGCTCACCATTGAGGATCAACAGCGGCCGGCCGGCGAAGAGGCGCAGCATGCTCGGGCAATCGAACTGGTCGAGCATGCCGGGTATGACCTTGTTCCACAATTCGCGACAGACGTGCGGGTTGACTTGCGGCTCCTTGAGATCTTCGGCCGCCGCTTGATGCGCGCCTTGAATCGTGCGGGCTCTCCCTTGCCAGGCATCGTTCTCGAGGCTCCAGCGAAAGCTTTGAACGCCGATGGCTGGCACGGCCACCTTGATGCGGTCGTCGACGGCCGCCGCCAGCCATGTCTCGATGCCTCCCATGCTGAATCCGATCATGCCCAGACGGCTCGGGTCGACGTCGGCGCGCGTCTGGAGGTAATCGATCGTGCGCCAGATGTCCCAGCAGGTGTCGTAATAAAACGGATGTTCCAGCGGTTGGCCGGCTGGCGTTCTCCAGGCGCGAGTGACAGCGGCGACATACGCCTTTGCTCCACTGGAACCTTTCGATCGCTCGCCGTGATAACGGGCGTCGAGGGCGACGCCGATGATTCCCCGGTGGGCCAACTCGTCCAACAGCGGCCGCATTTGCTTTTTATTTCCGCCCGTGCCGTGTAGCACGATCACCGCCGGAAACCGTCCGGCTTTCGAACCAGCCCCCTCTTTGGGTCGCACGATCAGCAAAGGCACTCGCTCGATGGTACCGTCGGCTTTGTGTTCGCTCGCGATGCTGACGGTTTCGATCAGGCGCCCGTCGGCATCGGTTTCGCTCGAGCGTGTTTTCACGTCGAGCGGCACCTTCTCTCGATCAAGCAGGCGAAGCAGGGACGCCTTAACTTGGGCCACCGGCGGATACGCGGGTTCGGTCTCCCGAGCTGCAGCGAGGCCCGCCGTCGAGAGGAGTGCTACACAGAAATACCTAGTGCGAACTGAACGGAATGGCAGATTCATAGCGGAACTCCTGGGAGACCAGCATCTTAACCTGAGAGGCTCTCGGACGCAGGTCAGTGGAGTCCGATCGAACGGGCGAAGTGAGTTTGCCTCCTGCCAAAATACTTTTCACGCCGCGTCAGCCTTAAGGCTGACGCAAAACATTACGAATCCGGCACTTTAATGGTCAAATTCCGTCAACCCCGGGGAGCTGCAAGCGACAAGTTCGAAGAAATATGGAGATGCCTGTGGATGATCGCTGGTCCGTTCCGTATTGGTCTGATGGCTTTTGTGATCCGGGCCGACGACGCCGGGCGAATCTCTTGGATTACGCCTCTGAACGAACGTGGCTTCCCCTCGCTGTCAGACCGCGTCAAAGCGGCCGTCTTTGCCACTGAGGCCGAGGCGCAGGCGATGATCGACAAGCTGGCCGACTCCTTCGGCCGGATTGGCGTCCGCCTTTCGATTGAGCCCGCTTAGGAGTGTCCGCCTGTCATCGATCGACAGGCGTTGACTGCTCGGCTTCGCTGGTCGCCCGTTGACCGCTGTTCCGCGGCACGATTACGATCGGTACCGGTCGTCGAATGTCGTTTCGCCGCTCGACAAGCGTCGTGCAGGAGCCAGCCGATGGGCACCGAAATCGTGTGTGAGGCGAAATACAAGCGGGCTTCGTATCGCGTCAAACTGCATCTCGACAGGCAGACGCTGACGCTGCGCGATGAACTCAAGCTGTCGATCCCGCTCAAAGACATTCAAGCAGTCGCAGCCAAAGACGACCAGCTGACCGTTAAGTGGAACAACAACACGGTCGTGCTGCACGTCGGCAGCAAAGCGGAGCGTTTAGCCAAGAACATCCTCAATCCCCCCTCCTTGCTCGATCGATTGGGGATCAAGGCCGATTACAGCGTCTCGATTCTGGGGCTCGACGATCCCTCGTTCGTGAAAGAACTCAGACAGCGAACTGACGCGGTCTCTGAAGAGTCGGTGAAACCCAAATCGGACATCATTTTCCTGCGCGCTCGGCAACGGCCCGACCTGGCGAAATTGAAGACCCTTCGACGCTCGCTCAAAAGTAACGGAGCGATCTGGGTGTTGTGGAAAAAGGGGATGAAGGGCCCTGAGGATGTGAAAGAGTCCGAGGTGATGGCGGCCGGAAAAGCGCACGGCCTCGTCGACGTAAAGATTGCCTCGTTCTCCGACGAACTGAGCGCGCTCAAGTTCGTGATCCCAGTCGCCGACCGCTTGTCTTGATTCGATGTCCGCAGGTGGGGAGATAACGTGGAACCCGACGCCGTCAATCAGGAGTTGATCGCGCGGGCGCGGGTCGGCGACCAGGCGGCGCTGGGCGAACTGCTGCAAAAGTACCGCGGCTTTTTGTGGGGTCTGGCGGACAAGCTGCTCGATGATCGGGCGGCCGGGAGAATCGACGCCTCGGACCTCGTGCAGCAAACGTGCCTGTCGGTCCACAAACAGATCGCCGAATTCAACGGGCACGACGCTCCTCAATTTGCGGCCTGGCTCCGTCAGATTCACGAGCGCAACATTCGCAATGCCGCGCGCGACCAGCTGCATGCCGGCAAACGCAACATCGATCGCGAAAAACGGCAGACCGAAGCGGACGCCTACGTCGCACGCCAGACATCTCCGAGCCAGCATGTTGTGCGCAGCGAAGAATCGATCCGATTGGCTCGGGCCATCGAACAGCTTCCGCCGCAGGAGCAAGAGGCGCTTAGACGCCGCTATCTCGAAGGCGAATCAATGGTCGAAATCGCCGCCGCCATGGGTCTCACGAAAGACGCACTCGTTTGGCTAATGAAGTGCGCGATGACCAGCCTCAGGCAAATCTTGGCGGAGCGGGACTAAGCGACCGTCCCCCGCGGCACTCATCTCCAGCGACGATTGCCGCCCCTCGCGAATTCTTTGCAGTTGCTTGCCGAAATCACGAATTCCGGCACGGCCGGCCGTCGCCCTAAATACTTAGCCACCTAGCTTCCCAGGATCGTCGCGGAAAACTTGAGGTTTCTTTTTGAAAAATCACGCTCCTCCTCCCCAGAACCGGGCTTCTTGGTTTGTTCCGCTGACAACTAATCCACGGAAATGGGGGGGGATCAATCATGAAACGCACCTACGTGTTGGGATCAGCCGTGGTCTTCGCATTCGTGTTGATGAGTGGGACGCCGAGCTTCGCGAAGGGAGGCGGACATGGTGGTCACGGGGGATCGCACGGTGGGCATGCCCACGCAGCCCATCACTCGGCTTCCGCTCACCACAACGCGAGCCACGCACATGCTGGTCATCACACGGGCACGAACCATAGCTTCGCTCATAATCACACCAATCACACGGGCTGGAACCACGGCGGTTGGGGGCACGGATTCGGGCACGGTTGGGGTTACGGACACAACTGGGGACTGGGGTATCGCGGTCTCGGATACTGGGGCGGATCGGGGCCCGGCTACGTGGCTTCGAGCGTCGTCGACCCCTACTACTACCAGTATTCCGCCAACGTCACGAATCCTGTTGTCACCGGGACTAACCGAACGTTCACGACTAGTTCCGTGACCGATGTCCTCCCGGTTCCTCCTCTCCCTGTCGGTCCGGTCGATCCTGCTGCGAACGGGGCCCTGCCCTCGATCGACGATGCCAAAGGTGATTCCTCGAGCCCGTCCTCTGTGTCGAATCTGACCAAATGACCGGCTCGACGGGCCACGCCGGTGCGGCAAGAACGCAAGGAAGACTTCCCGGCGTTCTTGCGTGCGCAAGGCTGATCGCGAAAGCTGGCATCCAATGGGCGAATTCCCCATGATGCGGACTGTCGCCGAGCCGTCGTGCGACACAAGGAACAGTTCCACGTGCTCGGTCTGTCTGTCCGGCGTTTTCCGATGCCCCGTGTTCATCCAGGTTCCTGATTCGTGGAAGCCGAACGATGAACGATCCCGTCCCCTCGAAGCCGAACGATCCGCGACTGCAAGCGGCGTTGGAAGAGTATCTCGATCGCGTCGATCGCCAAGAGCCGGTTGATCGCGAGTCCTTTCTCGCGCAGCACCAGGAAATCGCCGCCGAACTGCGACTCTTCATCGCGACGGAAGACGAACTCCGGCGGTTCGCCGCCGAGTCTCGGGCCGATGTCTTGCAGATCTCGACCGGTTCGTTCGGCCAGCTGGCCAAGGAAACCTTGGCGGCTCGGCCGCAGTCGTCCCCGACCGAATTGAAATCGGGAGAGCTGCGGGGGCATTTCGGTCGTTATCGCATCCTTCGTTCACTCGGGCAGGGAGCGATGGGAACGGTTTACCTCGCCCACGACACTCAGCTCGAACGGCAAATCGCACTCAAAACACCGCAGTTCACTGACGACTCTGAGCGCGAGTTGCTGGAGCGCTTCTACCGCGAAGCGCGGTTGGCAGCCACTTTGCGGCACCCGCGGATTTGCCCCGTATACGACGTCGGCGACATCGACGGCAAACACTACATCACGATGGCGTATATCGAGGGGCGGCCCCTTTCCGAGTTTGTGAATCCCGCGTCACCGCAAACCGAACAGCAAATCCTGATCGCCGTCGGCAAAATTGCGCAGGCGCTGCAAGAGGCGCACAACCACGGCATCGTGCACCGCGACTTGAAGCCGGCCAACATCATGGTCGATCGTCAGGGTGAGCCGGTGATCATGGATTTCGGGCTGGCTCAACAAATGCGGCCCGGCGAGGACGTTCGCCTTACCCAAACGGGCATGATCATCGGATCGCCGGCCTATATGTCGCCCGAGCAAGTCGAGGGCGAGGTCGCGAAAATCGGTCCCGCCGCCGACCAATACGGCCTCGGAGTGATCCTGTATGAGCTGCTGACAGGCAAGGTTCCGTTCGAAGGGTCGCTGGCATCGGTGATGGGGCAGATTGTTTCGGTCCAACCGACGCCACCCAGCCGACTTCGGCCGGGGCTCGATCGGCAGATTGACTCGGTCTGTTTGAAGATGCTGGCAAAGGATCCCGCGGATCGTTTCCCTTCGCTGTCTGCAGTGGCCGACGAGCTGGCGACGATTGTCCGCAAGCCGTCTGTGAAATCGGCCTCGCAACAACTCCCGAGAAGCGGGTGGGATCGTTGGGCCCTCCCATCCGCGACGGTGGTTGCGCTGCTCGGATTGCTGGCACTCGCAATTCTCTATTTCCGCGTGGGCAAGAGCGTATTGGCGATCGAGATTAGCGATCCCGGCGTGCAGGTTGCCTTGCGAGGCTCGAAAGTCACCCTCACCGGCCCAGGCAATGAAGAGGTCCAGGTCGAGCCGGGTGAAAACGAACTCACGATCACGCACGGCAATCTCAAATTCAAAACCAACACGTTCACGCTCGAAAAGGGAAACACCCAGGTCGTGAAGGTTTCGGTCGCAGGCCCCACCGTGGCCGCCAAGTTGGGCGACCAAGATTTGACGCTGATTCCCCTTCTGCCAGGCCCCGTCGGAAGGGTCGCGGCAACGCAACAGGCGGAAGTCAGGGCACAACCGCCCGCGGCCGTTGACTTGAAGGCCCGCGGTCCTCGGCCCCATTTGCTGGCTTCGCCGTTCGACAGATCCGTTGCGAAGACAGCGCAAGAGCTTTGGGCCAAGTACTGCAAAGTGCCGATCGAGACGACCAACTCGCTCGGAATGAAACTCGAACTGATTCCGCCCGGTGCCTACATGATGGGGCCGTACGCGGGACACCACGTGCGCATTACGCGGCCCTGCTACTTCGGCGTTTACGAAGTAACGCGTGGCCAATTCGCGCAGTTTGTTGCCGTCACCGGTTATCAAACGCTGGCCGATCTGTCTCCCGGCGGAATCCGCCTGGATAACAGCGAGATGCCGACGAAATGGGAGCCGCACCAGCCCTACGCCTGGCGCACGCCCGGATTTCCGCAAGGCGACGATCACCCCGTCGTTCAAGTTGCCTGGCAGGACGCGACGGCTTTCTGCGACTGGCTGAGCCGAAAAGAGGGAAAGACCTATCGCCTGCCGACCGAGGCCGAATGGGAATACGCTTGCCGCGCGGGCACCGCGACCCGTACGTATTACAGCGCCGACGCTGAAGACACGACGAAAATCGGCAACGTAGCCGACGCTACGGCGAAAGCCATTTTTCCGCATTGGAAGGAAATCGTGAAATCGTCGGACGGGTATGCCTACACAAGTCCGGTCGGGAAGTTTCTTCCCAACAACTTTGGGTTGTACGACATGATCGGGAACGCGGCCGAATGGTGTTCCGATCGTTACGCGGCGGACTACTTTCAACACTCCCCGACGGACGATCCGACGGGACCGCCCACGGGCGACGCGCGGATTGGGCGCGGGGGCGGCTTCACGCACGTCGCGGGGTCTCGGTACCGCTATTGGGGCGTCGACTCATTCCGCCGACCCGATTGGGGCTTTCGCGTCGTCTGCGACCTTCCTGCTGCCGCGCATCCGACCGATTCGGCGAAGGCACGTTGATCGTCGAGCCATGCTGGTCCTCAGAACTGCATGTACAGAAAGCCCTGTGATTCGCTCGAGCTGAGCGTAATGGCCAACAACATGAGTGCCAGACCAATGGAGACGGTCCACCAGGGAACGCGCGCCGCAACCATTTGCAACGACGTATTGCGGCAGAGCCAATGAGCGACGATCACGCACTCCATGACAACCAGCGCGATCAAGAAGTCCTCATCGGGGAGTCGATAGCTCAAAGACCCGCCTGCGAATCCGAACATCGAAACCAGCATCCAACGCGCCTGCTCGAGGCTCGTGGCACGATAGAACACAAAAGCGACGAGGCAAAGGGCAAGGGTGACCGCCCACAGCACAGCTTTGCCGAACACGCCGCGCCAGATCGGCAGGCCGCGCAGCCGGGTTCTTTGCAAGAAGGTTTCCCCGATCAAGAACGCGCCCTGCAGAAATCCGAAGATGAAGAAGGTCACGGTCGCTCCGTGCCATAAGCCGATCAGCAGCATCACAATCATCACGTTGGCGGCGGCCCGCGTGTAGCCCTTGTAGACGCCACCGAGCGGATTGAAAACGTAGTCGCGCATCCAAGCGACCAGCGTGATGTGCCAGCGTTGCCAAACGTCGCGGAAGCCAACCGCGGCGAAAGGCGCTCGAAAGTTGGGCGGGATGACAAAGCCCAGACATAAGGCGATGCCCATGGCACAAGTCGAGTAGCCGGCAAAGTCGCAATAATCTTGGCCCGCGAAGGCCAACGTCCCCGTCCAGGCGCTCGGAGTGTCGGGCCGCACGCCGACGTCATAGACTTGGCGTACGACAGGCGAGAGGAGATGGTCGGCCAACGTCAGCTTCATGAAGAGCCCCAGCGTGAAGAGTGCGAGCCCCCAAGCAAATTCGCCACCGGTCGCACGGCGCGAGGTCGCGCATTGCGGCAGAAAATCGCCAGCCCGCAAGATGGGTCCTGCTAACAACACGGGAAAGAACGAGGTAAATAGGCCCAGATCCAGGAGCGAAGTGGTCGGCTTGATCGTCCGCCGGTAGACGTCGATCGTGTAAGACATCATTTGAAACGTGAAAAATGACAGGCCGATCGGTAGCAGGATCGTGATCTTTGGCGGCGAATAGGGAAGGCCCAGGCGGGCCGATGCCGCGTGCGCCAGCGACAGGAAGTCATTGCCATATTTGAAAGTCGCCAGCAGGCCCAAGTTGAGGACGACGCTCGTCCAAAGCACCGCGCGACGCCGCCCGGAGTCTCCATCCCAACGCGACATTAACAGGGCCGCGACATAGTTGAGAATCGCCGAAAACATCAACAGCGTGACGTTGAAGACATCCCAAGCCGCGTAGAAAAGGTAGCTCGCGACGAGCAGGTTCGACTTTCGAACGATCCACGGGAGCGGCAGAGAATGGACAACTAACACCGCTGCGAAGAATATGACGAAAGCCAATGAGTTAAACGGCATCGGGTCTAGTAGCGGAAGGTTCTCGAACGTTCAAACGGCTAGGTAGCGCACGCGCGGCACTGAATACTATCAACCCCGCGATGTTCCGACATAGAAATCCTTGGGCTCAACACAATGCGCCGAGAGGTCGTGGTGACCGGAATGGGAGCGGTGACGCCGTTCGGTGTTGGCGTCGCCCCCCTGTGGAATGGCGTGAGCACTGGCCGGAGCGGCATCGATTGGATCCAATCGCTCGGCGAGTTGGATCCCGCACACTATCCCGTGCGCTACGGCGGCGAAGTTGCCGGCTTCGACGTCGACGCACTCCTAACCAAGCACTGCGAAGTCCGTGTCGAAAAGAGCGTGCAGATGGCGCTAGTCGCCTCGCAGCAAGCCCTCGAGCAAGCAGGACTTCTAGGAAACCCTCAAGCGTCGAGCGACGTGGGCCCCATCGGCGTGATTGCTGGGAGCGGACATGGTGCCTGTTACGAATCAGAGGGGCCCTACGAAGGTTTCTTTACGCGGGGGCCCCGAGCCGTGCGCCCGGCTACGATCGCCAAGTGCATGTTCAACTCGCTGTCGAGCAACGTCTCGATTCACTTCGGGCTGACCGGCCCGAACCATGTGATCGCCTCGGCCTGCTCGTCCGGCACCGCGGCAATGGGACTGTCTGCGATTTTGATCCGTGATGGGTTCGCCGACATTGTGTTGTGTGGCGGCGCCGACTCGGCCTTCACGCCGATGATGTTCACGTGCTGGACGAACATGCGTGTCATGGCTCGACACGCTGAACCGAAACAAGCGTCGCGTCCGTTTGATGCTCAGCGCAACGGCTTGGTCCTCGCCGAGGGCGCCGCCATGCTGGTGCTCGAATCGCGGGAGACTGCCGAGCGCCGGGGAGTTCAGCCGCTCGCCACCGTTCTCGGCTACGGCACCTCCAGCGACGCCCATCACATTACCGCCCCGACGGTGGCAGGGCAGGTCGCCGCGATGCGGTCCTGTCTGACCGACGCGGGCGTCGGCAGTAAGCAAGTCGACTATATCAATCTGCATGGCACGGCCACGCACGCTAACGACCAAACCGAAGCGACGGCCGTCGTCGAAGTTTTCGGGCGACGCGGCGAGAGCTTGCCGACTAGCTCCACAAAATCGATGCTGGGCCACTCGCTGGGTGCAAGCGGAGCAATCGAAGCAGCTATTTGCGTCGAAGCCCTGCGGCACGGCTTTGTTCCCCCCACGATCAATTGCGACACTCCCGATCCCGACGTCGGACTCGACTACGTGCCAAACGAGGGTCGAACGAGTCCCATGCGGATCGCCCTGTCAAACTCGTTCGCCTTCGGCGGCAACAATGCGTGTCTCCTGCTGGGAGGTCAAAAATGACGACGGACGAGCGCGCCAGGATCATCGAACAACTGAAGCCTCTCTTGTCGAGAGCCTCGAACGGAAGGGCCAAAGTCGATCCGCTGCCCGAGGACGCGCAAATCATCGAAGATGTCGGCCTGGCTTCACTCGACTTGTTGGAGTTGCGGTTCGAACTCGAAGCGGCCTGGAACACCCAAATCACGGACGAGGAAGCCATCTCGCTCAAAACAATTCGCGACGTCGTCGATGTGATTGTCGCCAAGTCAGCCGCGCAATAACACTCCTCGCGTAATGCCTTCTCGCGCAGTGACTCGCAATCTGTCACGAGGGGGCGCCGGTCAATCTACGAGGAAGTCCCGGTTTGGCGTTTTGTAGAACATCTTCAATCCGAAGTGTTCATCGTGCTTACAGGTGTTGGCTGCGTCCAGGGCAATCGGCTTACCATCCTGAATCATCCAGCAACCAGTGAAGCCCATCGCGTTGATCGGCGATTTGAGATCTTGGAAGGTCTCGATTTCGGGGCCCCAGAATCCGTAGCAGCAGTCGGGTTGCTGTTCTGAATTGTCGTCCAGGGTGTATGGATTCGAATAGACGGCATCGTATCGCACGAGTTTGCCTTTGTCGAAGACTCCCAGATAGACGCAGTTTTTCCAGGTTGTGCCCGTGATGAGCCGCGTCTGATTCACAACCAAGAGGCCCTTACGTTTGAGCCCCTGCACTGTAATGGGAAAGACCCACCTATCCATTTTGCAGACGGGAACCTGTCGGATATGACGATGGTTGCAGAGCGACCAGTCGAAGATCCAGAATTCCGCCGGGCTTGGTGCTTGCGGCGGAAAGCAAGTGAACGCGATGTGCGCCTCTGCGCCCTTGTTCGAGCGATTCGTCGAGGTTTGGTACAGAAAGCTGTTGAAGTTGCTGCCGACAGCATCGGGAAAGACGATGACGTGCCGGATCGCCGTCGACTGCGTGAACAGCAGTTGTTTGTCTTTCGGCCAAAAGCCGATTGCGCGGGAATGGCCATCGTCAGGAACCGCGGGTGCCGCCGCCTCCCGCGCCAACTGAGTATGCCGCGCCCGCCGAGACGCTTTTTGGGCCGCGATCAGCCGCAGGTCTTCGGGCTGCGATCGAGTAACGTCGGACAGTCGATGGAATTCGGCCTGCGCGTCGGCCACCGGGATCGGCTTCTTCAGTTCCGGATCGTAGAGCATCGGATCGCAGTCGCAAGAGCTCGGCGCCGGCGAGCGTTTCGTGCGGTCACCTCGGGTGCGTAAGTTCACTCGAGCCGAGTGGCTAGCCGGCCTGGTGCGGGCCTTTTGGTCCTTCCGATCGGGCTGTCGCGGGGCCGCATTCGCCTGCCAGTCGGCCCTCACCGCGGCGTACAAACACGGATCGATCCTCACGTCGAAATCGTGGTTCGTCTGAGGGTCGGCAACTTGCCAAAGCCAAACTGCTCGGTTGAGGTTCTGGGTCCGCAGAAGTGAGAGCTCCTTACTCAGGAAGAGCGCCGCGCAACAAGCATCCCGGCGCACACCGAATTCGTTGACGCACACCGGCACGTTGGGATTTTGCACCCGCCAAGTGGGAATTTCTTCCAGAGCCGTCTGCAAGTCGCCGAAGGTGACGTCGAGGGGGCCCAGCGCTTTTTGCGTGTAGTCATCCGGTCGGTATTGGTGAACGGCGCAAACCAGGCGATCGCCGGCCGGCATTGTCCACGCCAGGACCGGGGCCATCGGGTCGCGGCCGTCCGCATCGTTGAGATCAGCGGCAGCTGCCCACGCATCGGGTTCGACGAGGATGGGGGTGCGCGCGTTCTGGCTGCGGATCGCGTTGATCGCACATGCCGCGACATCGTGCCAGCGCTGCGACTTGCGATAAGCGTACTCGTTGCTATCTACAGGTGCGTGTGGTTCCACGAGCAAATCGAATCCGACGACGGCCGGTTCGTTGGCGAACTCCTTTGCAACGGTTTGCCACATTTCGTAGAACTTTGCGATGTTGGGCGAATGCGGGTCATCGAGGAGATCTCGTTGGACTGGGGCATAGTCGGTAATGTCGGCCTCGTTTCGGCCGGGGGCGGTGCGAAACGCGATCACGACTTTCAGCTTTGCCGCCTTCGCCCACGCAACCTGCTGTTTGAGATGCCTCCAATCGTCCGCATTGCAGCGACCCGACACGACGTCAAACGGTCCGGGCACTGAAAAGTTGACGTAGTTCGCCCCGGCACTGCGCAAGTCTTCAAGGTCGCTGCGCTGCAGCAGCGGCCCCCACTTGGTTCGATCCTGCGCATCGACTTGCTGGTAAATGTTGGCTCCCCAAAGCCTCGCAGTATTGGACGACCAATATTCCCAGGGGTCGACGACTTCGTCGCCTTTCGCGGATGGTAAGCAAAATAGGAAGAATCCGAGGACGCAAGGCGTGAGCAGTTTCATTGTCGTGTTACCTTCGGCAAGAGTTCGCCACGCTATCAGAGCAAAACGCCCATGAGGAATGCGCGATCATCGACGAATACTCGGTTCGTGATCATGCTCGCCCTTTATACACCATGGACCGCGCAGGGTTGGTTGCAGAATTTTATCGGCGATTGATCGTCGAGATGTATAGAGCCTGCTTTCGGCGACGCGCGCTTAGCGAACGGTAGCTCTGGGCACGCGATCGCGCGGCGAGCGTTGATTCCTTACTCACACCGAAGCAAGGCAGGACGTTCGCGCTTCGGCCACATCCCCCGAATCATTGGCTCGTCAAGATGCATCGACAACCCAGATTGCGGCGCCGCACACGACCCGCCACTCAGAGTTTTTCTCGACTTCGGAGACCGAAACTACCCGAGCGGTCCGAACCAACCTCATATCCCGAACGAAGTATCTCTGTTGATGACAGAGCCTTTCGGCGTCAGAGGGGCGGTTCGGTCGTCGAGAAGAACACTCCGATCCTTCTCTCTCACGCGGGTGAGTCACCGCAGTCTCTACGGGAGCGCAACAGAAAACCCCACGGTCGCGCAGTTTCGCAACCGTGGGGTTCAAGTGGCGGGGACAGGATTTGAACCTGCGACCTCGAGGTTATGAGCCTCGCGAGCTACCGGGCTGCTCCACCCCGCGTCATGTGTGGTCCGTCATTATACACACGGCCCACCGTTCGTAGAAGGCGGCCGCTCAGAAATCGGCGTTTTTAGGCGTTCTGGGGAAGGGAATTACGTCGCGAATGTTGGCCATTCCGGTTATGAGCAGCATCACCCGTTCCAAGCCCAGGCCGAAACCCGAGTGCGGCACCGAGCCGTATCGGCGCAAGTCCAGGTACCACCAGTAGTCTTTGGGCTCGAGGTGGCACTCCTTCAGCCGCTCGATCAGCACGTCGAGCCGCTCCTCGCGCTGGCTGCCCCCAATGATTTCGCCCACGCGAGGCACGAGCACGTCCATGGCCCGCACCGTTTTTCCGTCTTCGTTGCACCGCATGTAAAACGGTTTGATCGACCGGGGGTAATCGAACAAAATCACCGGCCGTTTGAAATGCTGCTCGGTGAGATAGCGTTCGTGTTCCGATTGCAGATCGCGACCCCAAGCCACGGCGTACTCGAACGTCTGGCCGCTGGCCGTCAGGATGTCGATCGCCTCGGTGTACGGCAGCCGCACGAATTCGTTCTCCGCGATGTTTTGCAAACTCGCGAGGACCGTCGGCTCGATCCGCTCGTTGAAGAAGGCGACGTCTTCCGGGCAGCCTTCGAGCACGTCGCGAACGATGGCGTGGATGAAGTCCTCCGCCAACTGCATGTTGTCGGTGAGTTCGAAGAACGGCATCTCTGGCTCGATCATCCAGAACTCGGCCAGGTGCCGCGTCGTGTTGGAGTTCTCGGCGCGAAACGTCGGGCCAAACGTGTAGCACGCCCCCAGCGACGTCGCGAAAATCTCCGCCTCGAGTTGGCCGCTCACCGTCAGCGACGCGCGCTTGCCGAAAAAATCGTTCGTGTAGTCGATCTCAGTTGGACCGCCGGCAGCCGACGCGGGCGCCGCCGCCATCCGAGCCAGGTCGAGCGTGGTGACCTGGAACATGGCCCCGGCCCCTTCGCAGTCGCTCGTCGTGATGATCGGCGTCTGAATGTAGAGAAAGCCCCGCGTCTGGAAGAAGCGATGAATCGACGCGCAAACCGCGTTTCGCACGCGGGCGATCGCCCCGAACGTATTCGTCCGCGGCCGCAAGTGGGCGATCTCCCGCAAGAACTCGAAGCTGTGACGCTTCTTCTGAAGTGGATAAGCGTCAGCGTCGGCCGTTCCCAAGATCTTCAGCGACTGGGCTGCCAGCTCGACGCGTTGCCCTTTGCCCGGACTTTCCTTCAACTCGCCGCCAATCCGCACGCTGGCTCCTGTCGTAACCAGCTTGATGTTCTCGACCATGTCGGGCACTTCGGCACCGACCACGATCTGCAAGTTGGCCATGCAGCTTCCGTCGTTCAGCTCGATGAACGAGAAGCCCTGCTTCGAGTCGCGGCGCGTGCGCACCCAGCCGGCCACTTCGAGCGACTGCCCCGGTTGACCGTTCTTCAAAATCTCGGCGACGCGCGTCAAAGTCATGGGAGACGTTTCAACTAATGACGAGGAGGTGGGGAGGGCGAAGCTCCGGCTGAGCCGTTTTCATGTATTAAGGAGCCGCGCACGAAGTAAGCGGTAATTTCCGCTTCCAAATCAATACACCGCTTACTTCGTGCGCGGCTCTTTGA
>DASRXU010000456.1:0-16568 GCA_035687365.1 Planctomycetaceae bacterium
TTGTGATTTTACGCTCGTCGCGCGCCGCGATGACCTGATCGACGCCTATCTCGAAGCGCTGGCGATCGATTTCGCGCGTCTGGAACGGCCGCGGGAAGTTGATACGCTCTTTTTCGGCGGCGGTACTCCGACGCATCTGCCGGCGCCCCACCTGGCCCGCTTGATGGCGCTGTCCCGACGCTGGTTCCCTCCCGCGTACGGGGCCGAAATCTGCGTCGAGGCCAACCCGGCCGGATTAGACGACAACAAAGTTGCCGTACTTGCCGACGCTGGCGTCAATCGCGTGAGCTTGGGAGTCCAGTCGTTCGACACCAAAGTGCTCGAGCTGCTCGAACGCGATCATCGCGGTTCCGACATCCCGTCGGTCGTCGAACGAGTCCGTCGCTCGATTCCGAATCTCGGGCTCGACCTGATCTTCGGCGTTCCCGGACAGACTCTCGAACTCTGGCGGGCCACGCTGTCAGCCGCAATCGAGCTTCGGCCGACGCACCTCTCCACCTACGGCCTGACGTTCGAGAAAGGGACAGCGTTCCAAAGTCGGCTCGACAAAGGCTTGCTGCATCGCTGCGACGAGGAGAGTGAACGAGAGATGTACGCGCTGACGATGGACGAGTTGCCGCGCGCCGGTTTCGAGCAATACGAGCTGTCCAACTTCGCCCAACCTGGCTCTCGCTGCCGGCACAACGAAGTCTATTGGGCAGGGCGGCCCTTCTTCGGATTCGGACCTGGGGCAGCCCGTTACGCCGCCGGCCGTCGCGAACTCAATCACCGGAGCGTGACGACGTGGATCAACCGGGTGCTCGCGGGCCGGTCGCCGATCGCCGAGTCCGAGGAGTTGTCACCCGAAGCGCGAGCCCGCGAGCTCGTCATGCTCAACTTGCGACGTGGCGACGGACTGGCGCTCGCCGAGTTCCGCGAGCAAACGGGCTTCGACTTCCACGAACTGGCAGGCGAAGCCCTGCCTCGACACTTGCGACGGGGAATGCTCGAAGAGCGTGACGGTCGCGTACGATTAACGCGGGAAGGCCGATTTCTGGCTGACACCGTCTTTGCCGAATACCTGTGACAGGGGCGCTCGCGAACGGGAGGGCGACGCTCCTGACGAGCGTCTTCTCGCCTTTCTTGCCTGTGCTCTTCTTCCCGCGCCGGACAAAACAAGCAGCTCAGCCCTCCCATGTACAGGTTTTCGCCCGCTTGATATCCTCGGGCGAAATTCAGGGCTTTTGGACTGACGCGGAGGGAGCCTGGTGCGCGTCTGTGTCGTCGCCGGAGCGCGGCCGAACTTCATGAAAATTGCCCCGGTCGTGCGAGCACTCACGACCCGCGGGATTTCTGCCGGCATCGTCCACACCGGCCAGCACTACGACGAGCGGATGAGCGACGCGTTCTTTCGCGAGCTCGATATCCCGCAGCCCTTCGCCAATCTCGAAGCCGGCGCCGGCACCCCGATCTCCCAGACGGCCGAGATCATGAAACGCTTCGAGCCCGTGCTCGTCGCCGACCGGCCCGATTGGGTCGTCGTCGTCGGAGACGTCAATTCCACGGTAGCCGCGGCGATGGTGGCGTCGAAGCTCGGCGTGCGCTTGGCCCACGTCGAGGCCGGCCTGCGCAGCTTCGACCGCACCATGCCGGAGGAACTCAACCGCATCGTGACCGACGCGCTCTCCGATCGCCTGTTCGCCTCAGAGCCGTGCGCGGTCGCAAACCTGCAGCGCGAGGGAATCGACGAAAGCCGTGTGTTCCTCGTTGGCAACGTGATGATCGACACGCTGCAAGCCAATTTGGAACGAGCCCGAGCGGCCCGAGCCCACGCCCGATTTGATCTCGAGCCCGGCGAATTCGCCCTGGCCACTCTGCACCGCCCCTCGAACGTCGACGTTCGCGCAAACCTGGTCTCGATCCTTTCCGCCATCGAGTATGCGGCCAAGAGAATCCCCGTCCTACTGCCGCTGCATCCGCGCACCCGCAAGCGAATGGAAGAATTCGGCCTCTCCCAATCGATCGGCGGCGGTCGCGTGAAGATCGTCGAACCGCTTGGCTATCTCGACACGATCGGCCTGATCGACAAGGCGCGCCTCGTGCTCACCGACTCGGGCGGCGTGCAGGAAGAGACGACTTATCTGCGCGTCCCGTGCATCACGCTGCGCGACAACACCGAGCGACCGATCACCGTCGAAATCGGCAGCAGCCGCCTCGTCGGCTCGCGCTACGAGGCCATCGTCGCCGCGATCGACGCCGCGATGTCTGGTCCCAACCGCGTCGGAACCGTCCCCCCGATTTGGGACGGCCGGGCCGCTGAGCGGATCGCGGAGAATCTGGCCGCGGTCTGAAAATCGCGTCAGTCGCATTAAGCGGGACTTCTTAGCGATCACCTAGAACATCAGGCGATCCACCATTTGGCTCAATAAGTCCCGGAACGGAACCGATGGACTTCCACCTTGAAAGACTTGGCCAGGCACTCAAACGTAGAATCATGAAACCAGAAAATATAGTGCTGAAGATCGCGCCACGCCTCCGGTCGATAGTGCGGGTGAACGCTGTTGATTCGTTCGACCTCCTTGAGCCAACGCGAATTTACAACCCGCTGTGCCGCATAACACTCTAGCCCCCTCCCCTCCAGCGGATGTCCTCCGAAGACTTCGTCGTTGGGACTTCCGAGTTTTGCAGAGGAACAGCCCTCGAATTCAACGATCCCCAAAGGCTCAGGATGCTCGGCGGCGGGACTTTTTATGGTCACATAAGAACCGTCCCAGGTGGGATCCGGCTCGCTCAATAGAAACGCCAGCAAAGCCTTGTGGTCGTTGACGAACAAATGGGGCAAGGGAGCGCCTATGTCCCAACGCATCGGGAACGCGATCGATTCCGCGTACTCGTCACCTTTCACTGCCGCAGCTAAACGCTCCAAGCGTAAGACCTCGCTGCTGGCGAATTCATATTCACGCCGTTTTGCGCTCGTGCGACCATCAAGGGGAAATGGAGTGCGCGCAAGCCGCTCTCGAGCGGCATTCAGCCGGCGCTCGATGTCTTCCGGATCGTTCATGGTGAAGCTCACAAGCCATCCGTTGTCGTCAGCAACACTTTAAGGTGGCGCGGGGCTTGGCAAGCGGTCGGCACAATGCGATATGATCGTGCGCCCATCGCGCTAAATTGAACGCCGTTTGAGAGTACCCTGTGTCGCAGCCCTCCACGAGTCCACTTACCCGCCGCGTATTTCTCGCCGGCGCTGTCGCCGCGACGATGGGGGCGGCTGCCGTTTGGGGACGCGGGCGGACGGTCGCGCCCGAGCGGAAGGCGAAGATCGCGATCACACTCGATCTCGAAATGAGCCGGCATTATCCGAAGCGCGGCATGATGGAGTGGGATTTCGAAAAGGGCAATCTCGACGCCGACACAAAACGCTACGCGGTCGAAGCGGGCAACATCGTCAAAGACCGAGGCGGCGTGATCCATTATTTCTGCGTCGGCCGCACCCTCGAGCAGCCGGATATTTCGTGGCTCACGGGATTGGCGGCGGCCGGTCATCCGGTCGGCAACCACACGTACGATCATGTCAACGTCCGGGCCAAGACCGCGGCGGAGTGTCAGTTTCGCTTTCAGCGAGCGCCCTGGCTGGTGCGCGGCAAAACGGTGCCGCAAATCGTTCACGAAAATATCGAACAGTGTACGCTCGCGATGAAAGAGCGCGCCGGACTGGTGCCGGACGGTTTCCGGACGCCGGGCGGTTTTTACAACGGTCTCGACGATCGGCCCGACTTGCAGGAAATGCTCCGCGGCCTGGGCTTCAAATGGGTCAGCTCGAAATATCCCCTCACGTTCGAGGGGAAGCCGCACGAAGAGCCCGGCCCCGCGTTCTACGCGAAGCTGAGCGAGGCTTTCTCGCGGGCCCAGCCCTACACATACGCGAGCGGCCTCGTGGAAGTCCCGATGAGTCCGATCAGCGACGTGCACGCGTTTCGCAGCCTGTTTTGGAAACGCGACTGGTTTCTGAAAGCCATTCGGACGGGCGTCGAACGGGCGATTGCCGAGCGGGTAACCTTCGACCTATTGGCCCATCCGTCCTGCATGGTCGTCGAAGACCCCCACTTTGAAACGTTCAAATTGATTTGCGATCTCGTCGAACGATCCAAGAATCGCGCGGAGATCGTCGGCCTCGACGCGTTGGCCGCCGAGGCAACTGTTTCTCGAACTTAGCGGGCCCCATTCGTGCAAATTCTGTTGAGCAACGACGATGGCATTCAAGCCGCTGGCCTTTGTGCCCTCTACCCCGAGCTGACACGGCTGGGAACGGTGCAGATCGTCGCCCCGGCCTCCGAGCAGAGCGGCGTCGCCCTCTCGATCACGTATCGCCACCCGGTGATGGTCCACGAGGAGACACGCGACGGCAAACCGTGGGGCTGGGCCGTGCACGGCAGTCCGGCCGACTGTGTGAAGCTCGGCGTGCTGGAGTTTTGCCGCGAACGGCCGACGCTGATTGTCAGCGGCATCAACTCGGGCGCGAACGCGGGCATCAACGTGCTCTACTCGGGGACGGTCGCCGCCGCCATCGAAGGCGCGTTCTTCGGCATCACATCGGTCGCCGTCTCGCAGCAATACGACGAACGGCCGCCCGACTACGCAGCCACGGCCGCGCGGGCCGTGCGCGTGATCGAACAGTTACTCGCCCACGGTGCACGACCCGGCACGCTGTGGAATCTGAATTTTCCGGTGCAAAAACCCGGCTGGCCTCGCGGGCTCAAAGTGGTGCCGATCGGAGTGAAGCGCGACCGGGAACTCATGGAGAAGCGCATCAGCCCCCGCGGCCGCCCCTACTATTGGAGCGATTCGGAACCGCTCCCCCCTGGCGAAATGCTGCCAGAAACCGACCTGGTCGAGCTGGCGGCAGGCTTCGCCACGCTCACGCCGTTACACATCGACATGACGCATCGACAATTGCTGGACCGCTTCGCGGGGTTTGCGTGGTCGGTGGAGTAGCCAGCCTCAACCCCGAAAGGCGTGGCGCTCGCGTTGCCACCACGGAAGGGCACAGGCGCGTTTAATGGGTTGCAACAACGGTGTCAGGCTCAGTCTTAAAAGGGAGCTTCTAGGACACGATATTGCATCAATCAGCCCAATCTATGCGCCTGTCCCTTTTTGATCTTCGTAAGGACTTTTTGGTCGTCTAGTGGGCCTGCTTGCTGAGTTCTCTTTTGCGCACTCTTTCGAAGTGATTCATCCACGTTGGATTTAGGCGAAAGGTCACCTTTTTCACTGTTCCGTCCGCCTTCGGTTCAAATTCGACCAACAGACCCTGCTTTGCGATCGTGTCAAAACTCCCTTGGCCACTGCACGCGTCCCAAAACCGCTTGCTACCGATCCCCTCCGCGGGATTGGCGCCCAGGCCCTCGGCGACCTCGTCGACCGTCACCGTCGTCTCGGTGCAACGGTCCTGATACATGCGTTTGCGAAGTGCGATGGCCCAATTCTTCCAGCCTTTGTAGCGACGTGGCATGAACGATGGCTCCGGGAGATGAAATTTGCTCGATTCGCGGCCTTGGCCTGAATCCAGTGCGAATTCCCAATTGTAGGGGAAATGCACGAACATTGCTGTGCCAAAGAGCTCAGCTTTTGGCCCTGACTCAAATTACCCAGGGATATAGCACCGCTGTCGGTCTGCGAAACCGACGCTCTGGGCGGCCCTTTACGTCTAATATCGACCTTCGAACGCAGGGGCCGAGCACCGAAAAAAGGGAGATGCCCGTAAACCCTGTCGGGCGCACGTTATCCCCGTCGCAAATTTCCGATGAAACCGTCTCCATCCTGGCGACGGCTAAGGAAATCGAACGCCTGGGATTTAGGAGTCGAGGAAGGTGACCGGCTTGGCTATCGATGATCAACCACGCTCGTGGTTGGGTTTGTTCATCAGCCGAAGAGGGCATCACGCATTCGGCCGTCTTTTCCCGCGCTGGACCATGCCGCCCGGTATTCGCTGGCGCGCAACCGACGTTGGTCGACTTCGTAATCACTGGTGGGAGCCGGAAGACGGACAAAGGACGTAAGGTCAGCTCGAATCGAATCCTTTTGGGCCTGATCCTTCGACGCCGCCATTTCACGGTCAGCGTCGTTCCGCAGTTCTTTCTTGATCGCTTCCCACTGTTCGGCCGACATCGTGACTCCTACAGATCGGATCTCCGCATTGTTCCAATTCCCTAGCGAATCCTATCGGTTGCGATTCGCAGTTGCCAGAACTGAGGTTCATTCCGAATTGGACATGGCGTTAATGGGTACAAACGAGGCTCGAGATTATGCCGAGTTTCAGCAGGGCAGTCCGAGTGGCCGTCGACGATCAAACACGTTCGGTGCGCACGGAGTGAATTGCGACGCCCAATGCGCTCGGTCAAGTCCGAATTGCAGAAAACTGATCTTGGATGAATGAGCTTTTTGTGGCTGAATGGAGATAGTGTCTTTTGACGACAGAGGGCGGTTGCGCTCACAGCCGCCGCCGGGGAAAAGATCTCCGGCAGACTGTCTGACGACCGGAGGGGCGCGGTGGGTCAAGTTGACCCGCCGGGACAGTCCCGCCGGGACGGGACACTTTCTTTGAATAGGGGACTCCAGTTGACCCACCGCGCTGATGTGCGAACCCGACCAGAAGATGGCGCTCAATTCGTTTGGACAGGAGGTAGCAGAGGATTTGCTTCTTCAAACCTCCGCGATCTCCGCGTCCTCCTGTTCCAATAACTTCGAGTAGGCTTTGAGGTGGCGACGCGAGCTGTACAGAATCTGGTCACTGGGTCGGGTCACGTTGTTTCACTAGGGATCTGACCCGGTAACCCGGTGGTCGGGACGGGACTCGAACGGGTACGCGACTCGAACGAAGATGGCGGTGGGTCCGGTGCGGACACGGGTCCGGACACATTTGCTAAACGGCAGATCTGCGATTTTGTTTGTCTCGCCCCGATGGGGCTCAAGACGGGCGCGGGTTTGGGGGCCTTTCGTATCCCAGGCCTGCGCTGCGCTCCGACCTGGGCTATAGAATCTCGCCCCTTCAGGGCTTTGTTGGGCGGGACTCGAACCGGACGGGACACGAGCGGGACGGGACCACGACTGGTCCGGTCCACATGCTCTGAAGCCGGGGCGGACCGAAGTCAAATCGCGATCAGACGACTGGTTGCGACGAAACCTGAATCAGGTCCGGACACTTTCGACTAACGGGTCTGGTTGGCGCAGGTGTCGGTCCTCTTATAGGCGATTGTCCCTCGCCGGCGGGGTGAGTGCCTTCAAAACCAAGCCTCATGCATCCGACGCAGAAACTCTTCCGAAAGGGGATATCCTGCGCGGTCTCCTAGCACGGAATCGATCCCACATTTTGGGCAGATCGCCGTATCGCCCCCTTCGTCTTTCGCCCAGTCGACAACGGTGGAGGGCGCAAAGACTGAAGTGCAGTAGAAACAGCCGCACAGCTCACTGGCCAGAATCTCGTCACGATTCCGCACCGAATGGTCGCGGGCGAGAATGTGGGCGGGCGCTGAACTCAGGCGGTTGCGAGTCACGGTTGCAATGAACTCATCCGGGTTTGCGGGCGTGATAAGAATGCTTCTGAAAAGGCCCCTATTTCTCGAAATGACTACCCATGGGCCGAACACGCGGTTATGGAGCGACAGCCTGGCGAAGCTAAGTGCCTCGAGGAATGAGACTTTGCGGATGTCTGTGATATCGCGCAACCGGATGTGGCCCAGTGACAGCGCACCAAGAATTACGAATTCGATCCGGTCGGAACGGATGCGATACTGCACGACGCAAGGCCCTAGGGTCTGGTTGAGTCACGTGGTCGCCACTATCAGAACGACAAAACACGGCACTGGATCACGAGCGGCGGAAAGTCAGGCGCTTTGCTCGGCCCGCAGGACGTCGGAAACTGAGACGGGACAAGTTGATCCGCCGCGGTGAACCGCTCGCCGACCGATTATTTCTTCGGCCGAAACGCGACGAGCTTCGATTCATCGGTCGTCAGATAGGGGCCATCGAGCAGATCGATGCAATAAGGGATCGCCGGGAAGACGGCGTCGAGGCATTCGGCAATCGCGCGGGGTTGGCCGGGGAGGTTGACGATCAAAGTCTGCCCGCGGATGCCGGCCGTTTGGCGTGAAAGAATGGCGGTTGGGACTTTTTCGAGCGAGACTTTTCGCATCAACTCGCCGAAGCCGGGCATCAGCTTTTCGCACACCGCTTCGGTCGCCTCTGGGGTGACGTCGCGAAGTGCGGGTCCCGTGCCGCCGGTCGTCACGATCAGGGCGCAGCCTTCGTCGCAGAGTTGCCGCAGTGTCTCCTCGATGGTCGGACGCTCATCGGGAATAACCCTTACGACGGCGACCCAAGGCGATGTCAGGATTCCCTCGAGGTAGACGCGAATGGCTGGTCCGCCGCGGTCTTCGTATTCGCCGCGGCTCGCGCGATCGGAGACGGTGACGATGCCAATTCTGGCCGCGTTTTGCGAGGACTGGGACATCGAGCAAGGCCTTCGAAACGGTGCCAGCGCCAGCAGAGATCGAACGGAATCGGCCGCTGAGGAACCTCTGTCAAGGTGTACCATGTCGCGAGGAAATCCGACACAGATTGGCGTTCGCGGCGCGCCGGCTCGTTTGTTTCCGGTAGAGCGAGGGTGTACAGTGAATCGGTCAACACTGGCAAAATGTTCCCTCGGAATTCAGGAGCGAAGATGATGTCTCGGCAGTTGCTCGCGATCGTAGTCGGCTTAGTGTTCCTCTCGCAGACGACCTTGTCGGCCGCGGAGAACAAATCGAAGGACGTGCCCCCCGTGCTCCAATTCAAAACCAAATCGCTCGAAGGCAAGGACGTCGACCTCTCGAAGTACAACGGCAAAGTGCTGTTGATCGTCAACACGGCCAGCCGTTGCGGGTACACGCCGCAATACAAGGGCCTCGAGTCGCTGCACGAAAAGTACTCGAAGGACGGCCTGGTCATTCTCGGTTTTCCGTGCAACCAGTTCTTGCGCCAGGAGCCGGGCACGCCGCAGCAGATTCGCGAATTCTGCACCGACAAATACAACGTGAAGTTCGATCTGTTCGAGAAGATCGACGTGAAGGGGAAGCACCAGTCCCCGATTTACAAGTGGCTGACCTCGGCAGACGGCACGCCCTCCGATCCGGGCGATGTCAAATGGAACTTTGAGAAGTTCCTCGTCGGCAAAGACGGCAAAGTGATCGCCCGCTTCCGCAGCGGCGTGAAGCCCGAGAGCCCGCAAGTCGTGCAGGCCATCGAGGCTGAGTTGAAGAAGTAAAGCCGACGATCCGACTGCTCGCCGAATGCATCAAGCCCGTGGACGCCAATCGTCCGCGGGCTTTCTTATTTGGCGAGCACGTCTTCGAGCACACGGCCGTGGACGTCGGTCAATCGCCGCTCGAGGCCGTTGTGGTAGAACGTCAGCCGCGTGTGATCGAGGCCCAGCAGCCAGAGAATCGTCGCATGCAGGTCGTGTACGGACGAAACATCGACGGCCGCTTTGTAGCCGAACTCGTCCGTCGCACCATACGAGAAAGCCCGTTTGACGCCGGCGCCGGCCAACCACGCGGTGAAACCGTGCGGATTGTGATCGCGGCCGCTGGCGCCCTTTTGAAAGGTGGGCATGCGGCCGAACTCGGTACACCAAACGACCAACGTCTCCGACAGAAGTCCGCGCTGCTTGAGATCCGTGAGCAGAGCGGCCGCCGCCTGGTCGAGGATCGGCCCATGGAGGTCGTACTGTTTTTTGAGGAAGCGATGGCCGTCCCAGTTGCCGACGCCTTCTCCCATTGCATAAGCGCCGTTAAAGAGCTGCACGAAGCGCACGCCCGACTCGATCAGCCGGCGGGCGAGAATGCAGTTGCGAGCGAAGCCAGCCTTGAGCTTGTTTTCGACATCGTCTGCCCCGTACGCGGCGAGCGTCGAACGGGTCTCGGTCGAAAGATCCATGATGCGCGGAACGCTGAGCTGCATCCGGGCGGCCATCTCGTAGCTGGCGATTCGCGCGGAAAGCTCGCTGTCGCCCGGGAAACGCGCGAGGTGCCGCTCGTTAAGGAGTTTGAGCACGTCGGCCGTTGCCACATCGCTCGAGGGAGTGCTGCCGGTCGGCCGATCCAGATAGCGGATCGGTTGGCTGCTATTGAACGGGGTTCCCTGGAAGACCGCGGGCAAAAATCCGGGCCCCCAATTGTTGACGCTCGACTGCGGCACGCCGCGCGGATCGGGAATTGCCACGAAGGCCGGCAAATCGCTGTTCTCTGTCCCCAAGGCATAGCTCACCCAGGCTCCCATGCTGGGGAAGCCGTCGAGCGTGAAGCCCGTCGACAAGAAGTTCTCGCCCGGCCCGTGGGTGTTGGTTTGGCTGGTAAGCGAATGGATAAAGCACATCTCGTCGGCCAGCTCGCCGAGCCTCGGCAAGAGATCCGACGTCATCTTTCCCGATTGGCCCCGCGGACGAAACGTGTACGGACTCTTGATCACATTGCCGTTTTCGCCCTGGAAGGTGACCAGCTGAGCGCTGCCCGGCATTGGCTGATCGTGACGACGAATCAACTCGGGTTTGTAGTCCCAGGTATCGATCGAACTGCACGCCCCCGAGCAGAAAATCACCAGCACGTTCTTGGCCCGGGCGGGAAGCGGCGATTGTCGTGGGGCGAACGGATGCGCCGGATCGATCGCCGGGCGGAACGGAACCTTTGCCGCTTGAGTTGTTGCCGAAGCCCCTAGCACCCCGTCGCGAGCGAGCAGATGGGTCAGTGCGATTCCCGAAAGGCCGGTGGCAGTCTGCGCGAGAAATCCTCGACGATCGAGCATGCGACGGCCCGAATTCGACAGGACAGAAGAGGTTTGGCCGCGGCGAGCGGGCACAGATCGACCTCGCGTCAGGGAATGAACAGAAACTCGTTTGCGTTAAACAAGGCCCGACACAGCGCGCTCAAGCCATACTTCGTGACCAGCTGCTCTCCCGCGCTTTGTTCGAAATCGTCCGGAGGCCGGCCAAAAGCCAAGTCGAAAGCCCGCTGCACCTGCGACGCGGCGCTGTCCCTCCCTTCGCGTCGGCAACGCTGGGCCATGACTTCGGACTGCTGCTCCGTGAATCGGCTGTTAAACAATCCGAGCGCCTGCACGGCCGTCGTCGACTGCGTGCGACGCGGCGCGATCAGCCCTGCGTCGGGACAATCGAAGGCGCCGAACACGGCATCCTGTTCCATTCGCACCTTGGACATATAGACCATTCGTCGCCAATCGGCGCGACCGAAATCTTCCTTCGGCTGATACACGCGGACGTAGTTGGTGTTTGGCTTGAAGGGACTGAAACTGGGCCCGCCCATGCGTTCATCCAAAACGCCGCTGACGGCGAGCATCGAATCGCGAATCGCTTCGGCCTCGAGCCGTCGGGGTGGAAATCGCCACAGCAGCCGCGCTGCGGCATCCGTCTTGAGTCCGTCCGCGTTCGGTGCAGAGGACTGTCGATAGGTGGCGGAGGTCAAAATCAGGCGATGCACGTGTTTGAGCGACCACCCACTTCGGACAAGCTCGTTCGCGAGCCAATCGAGCAACTCAGGATGCGAAGGCTGGCCGCCGTTGTGTCCGAAATCAGAAGGCGTTTCGACGATGCCGCGGCCGAAATGGTAGTGCCACAATCGATTCACCATCACACGGGCCGTCAAAGGGTTCTGCGGCTGCGTAATCCAGTTGGCCAGTGCGACGCGTCGCTCGCGCTCGGGAGCCGTCGCGGAGATCTCGAGGGGGCCGACGGTCGCAACTCCCCCCGGATTCACAACCTCCCGAGGCGAACCCGGATCGCCGCGATACAGACGATGGACCGGCGCCGGCTGTTCGAACGTGCCGGCATAGACCCGAGCGGTCATCGCCGCGTTTTCGCGTTGCTCGCGCAGCCGCGTCAAATCGGCGAACAGCGCGGCCGCTCGTTTCGCTCGCTCGGGCGAGAGAGATTTCGTGAAGGAAGCACTGGTCAAGTCGACAGAGCCAACGGGCAGGCGGCCGTCGGAACTGGCGATTTTGGTCCAACGTCCGTCCGCAGTCTCGGCCTCCAGCAGATAATCAGTCGCGAGCCGATCCTTATATGCTCCATGACGATCCCGGCCCCACTCGATTTGCGAGATCGTGGATTCGCGCGAGAACTCGACGATGACCCAACCTTTGCCGCGTTCGTTCGAAATCCAGCTTCGCTCGTTGCCGAAGCGCCCATCGTTGAGATGTTCGCGCTTGTGATAACTCGAACCGGGAAGCACCGACGACACAGAGACCTTCGCTCCCGCAGACGCCAGTGCGACGTTTTCGAGCGTCCCGTTTGGCCCAGCGCCAAAAATCTCCAATTCGTCGAGGCACGGTTCGCTGCCGTCATTCGTCGCGCGAATTGTGAAACGCACTCGACGGGTGCGGAGGGGCGAGAAATGCTCGTCGTTGAGGCGGGAATCAACCGGCGGACGCAGGCCGAGCGACTGCAACGCCTGTGAGGTTCGTTCGATTTGCGCGAGGAGTTGTTGGCGCCGGTGCAGACGCTGGGGTTGATCTGGCGAGCCGAGCGAGCGCTCGCCGTGCTGGACGCCGGCAAACACAGCTTGGACCGCATAAAATTCTCGCTGGGGAATCGGATCGAACTTGTGGTTGTGGCACTTCGCGCAGCCCAGCGTCAGACCCAGGAAAGCGGTTCCGGTCGTGTTGACGACGTCGGTCAGTTCGTCTTGCCGCTGCATCCGCGTGAGGACCGGATCGGGGCTCTTCACTTTGTCACAGGGACCGCCGACCAGGAAACCAGTGGCCGCGTCTTCACCCACGCTGTCGCCCGCCAATTGTTCGAGGACCAGCCGATCGTACGGCTTGTCGGCATTGAAGGCGTGAATCAGGTAATCGCGATACGGATAGGCGTTGGGCCGCTCGACGTTGGTCTCGAAACCATCGGTCTCGGCGAAGCGGACAACGTCCAACCAATGACGAGCCCACCGTTCGCCGAAATGCGGGTTGGCCAACACGCGATCGACGAGCCGATTCCAAGCGGCGGGGTCCGCGTCGGCAGCGAACTGTGCGATTTCCTCGGGCGACGGGGGGAGGCCGAGCGCGTCGAGATAGAGTCTGCGAATCAAGGTTCGTCGGTCGGCCGGCGGCGACCGTTTCAGTCCCGCCGTACCGAGTTTCGCTTCAATGAAGACGTCGATGGGATTGGCCGAAGGATCTGGAGACGACCCGGTGTTATCACTGCGGTGACGGTCGATTTGCGGAGGCCGCCCGGCGTGCACGGGTTTGAACGACCAGAAATCGGCACTCGGCCCCGAATCGGCCGCACCTTCGTCGAACGCGGCCCCCTGCTCGATCCACATCCGCAGCGTGGTAATTTCGTCGGCGGTCAGCCGCGCGCCCTCGGGGGGCATTGTCAACTTCTTGTCGGCGCCGGAGACCAGTTGCAGCAATCGACTTTCTGCACCCTTCCCGGGAACGATCGCCGCGTGGCCGGACTTGCCACCCTTGAGCAGGTCGGCCCGACGGTCGACGCGGAGACCGCTTTCCTGCGTGTCGGGGCCGTGACACTCGAAGCAGTGCTTGGCGAGGATTGGCCGCACGTCGCGTTGAAAACTGATCCGCGCGGTTTGCGCCGACGAGTGGGCCGCCGATCCGCAGATCGCTCCGGCGAGGCAAACCACCGATGCTGCAATCGGAAAGCGCAAACCCGATCTCCAGCAATCACATCGCGCGAGGTTCGTGGCATGTGGCCCGCGTCAGCGGACCTGTTTTCGGCGTGATCGCGGGCTTTGCCGCGACCGCAATACCGGGGGGGATTCGCCTCGGGCGTGAACCCTTGGCTCAGAGCTAGGATAACATCTCGGTCAACAAGAGAGGACATTCGCCAACCGGTTGGGGCAACTTGCCCGAGGGCTGCCGTGAAAAAGGCTATTGCGGAAAGACGTCTTCGATCGGCTTGCCCGCCTTGGGCTCGGCCGCGCAGTAGTCCTCACCCATAAAACGGGCCAAGGTCGCGGCAATCTGGCTTTGAGTGACCGGCTGGCAATGCGACCGCTCGCCCAACGGCGGCGTATCTGGGCCGATGACTGCGATCCAGATGTTCTCAGACCCCGGAAACCGATTGCTATGGCTCTTCCAGGCTTCCAGACCGTGGCCCCGTCCGTGATCGGGCGAGTAGATCAGCGTCGTCTGATCGCGGTACTTTGGGTTCGACTGCACCGCTTGCCAAAGCTCGGCCAGGTATCCGTCGACTCGATGAGCCGACCACAGGTACTCGTCGTAGCGGCCTTCGTGTGCCCACTCGTCGCTCTCGCCCAAAGAGACGTAAAAGACTCGCGGATCGTGCAGCCGGAAATACTCCCAGGCGGTGCGAAAGGTCAACGCGTCGAAGGGCTCGTTCGGCCAGTGCGACGGGATCTCCTGCTTGAGCTTGTTCAGCAGCAAGATCTCGGACGTGATCTCGCCTTCCCGCATCGGCTCGAAGGCCGCGTTGATGTAAAAGCCGCAGCGCTCGCGGTTGAAGATAAACGGAAACCGATCCCACGCGCCGAACGCAGCGACGCGCCCTTCAAGACGCGGTTTGCGATACAACCATTCCAGCACGGTGCGGTTCGGATTATTGCGTTTGTCGTTGCTGCTGATGCGAGGATCGGCGAATCCGCAGAGGGTCTCGCTGTAGCCGGGATAGGAAAAGCTATAGCCGTTGGTGACGCGGGCGATACTCCCCTTGTCCTGGTTTCCGAAGAGTTGTCCCTGACGTGCCACGGTTTTCCAGAGGAAGGGAAACAGCACTTCCCGGCGCGCCTCGGCAGTCGGCCGATCAAACAGCCGCTTGAGGGCCGACGGCTGCTTGACGCCCCCCGCCTTCGCGCTCAAGAGCAATTCCTCCGCTCCCCGGAAGACTTCCTCCCAGCGGAGGCCGTCGTTCATGACGAAGATCACATTCCGCGTCTTGAGCGGCGGAGCGGCCGCAAGCGGCCTCCCCAGCACTGGCAGCAGGCCGAGTACGAGCAGAAAAGGGACACCTATGAGGCTGCGCATGAATGGCTTCGATCGGGCGTGAGGAATCGGGGCATGAGGGATCCGAAACGGGCTATTAGAGCAAGATGGAGAGCAGAATTCGCGGCACAGGGCGTGCTAAAATCGTTGACACTCCGCAGAGCGTCCAATTACGATCAAACCGGCGGGCCCTCTTCTCTTCTCTCGCTCTCGGTCGAGATCGATCCATGAATATTTCCGACATGATCATCCACGCCCGCGAGGGCGTTTATATCACTCAGCTGATCATCGCGCTTTACGGCGTCTACCTCTTGATCGTGATGTTCCGTCAGTTGTCGCGCAAGAAGTTTTCGAATCAAGCCGCCGCTGCGAAATTCTTGGAACAAGTCGACGAAAAGCTGCAGCAGCGTGACGTCAACGGCGTCGCCGAAATCTGCGACTCGCCCGCCTATTGGGCCAAAGCCGTGCCGCAGTTGGTGATCGTCGCCTTGCAGAACCCGCAGCTCAGCCCTCAGAAGCTTCGCAAACATCTGGGTGAGACGTTCGAGCGCGAGGTCCTGGCCGACTTCGACTTTCGTTCGTCCTGGATCGTGACGATCGTGCGGGCTGCTCCCATGCTCGGCCTCCTGGGCACCGTGCTGGCGCTGATCGCGGCGTTTGAAAAAATCTCCAGCGTTCAGACTCAGGGGAACGACCCGAGCGCCCTGGCCGGCGACATCGGACACGCCCTGTTAACGACCGCATTCGGGCTGGCGATCGCCATCCCGCTCACGCTCGCGGGCAACATGATTCACGTTCGCCTCGGCGGGCTGCAAAATGCGGTGCAGCACCAGTTGGGCGCATTCCTAGAAATGTATGAAGCAGCCTTCCGTCCCGCGGCGAAAGGTAAGAACGTATGACGCGCCGTTCGATCCTTTCGGGTGAGTCGGCCGAACAACAATGGGGGACCAAGAATCGCAAGCCCCCCGAAGCCGACATTGACGTCACCCCGCTGGTCGACTGCGTGTTCTTGCTGCTCGCATTTTTCATGATGACGTCGCCTATGAAGGGCAACCCCGACCGGAATCTTCCGACCGCGCTGCACGGTGGACCGATCAACCCCAGCTCGGCAACAACGGTCCGCATTAGCGAGGCCGAGCCGAATCCTCGGATTTATCTCGACGATCGCGAAAGCACCCTCGAAGACATTCGTCCGTTCGTCGAGGAGGGACTGCGAAAGGGGCACTCGACGGTTGTGATCAAGGCCGACCGCAAGATCCCCTGCGGCCTGGTTCAAAAGGTCGCGAAGGCGATTACGTCGGTTGAAGGCGTTCGGTTTTGCGTGGGCGTGCTGGACAAGAAATTGCAGTAAGTGGCTTCGCCCGGCTGGGATCCCTCGGCCGATAGTGAAGCGTTCGTGTATCCATGCCTATTCGATATCACTGTCCACAATGCGGGCGCCTCCTGAGCATCTCCAGCCGCAAGGCCGGCGAGCAGACGCAGTGTCCCAATTGCCGCAGCATCCACACCGTGCCACTCGCGGACGAACCGCCTCCGCTCCCCCGTAAAGCTCCTGTCCCGGCGCGCGCAGCGCAGCGGCCATCCAACCC
>DASRXU010000457.1:0-3698 GCA_035687365.1 Planctomycetaceae bacterium
CAATCAGGTCGGCATGGACGTGTACGCCGGTCTGCTCGCGCAGAAATCGGAGGTTCTCTTCGAGCTTTTGATTGTCCTGCCGGCGGCTGATCAGCTCGGCAGTCTGATCGTTAAAGGTCTGCACCCCGACCTCGAATTGCAGAGCGCCCGGAGGGAAACGCCGAATGGAGTCGCGCAGCGATTCCGGGAAGCGGTCGGGGATCATCTCGAAGTGCAGAAACAATCCCGCCTCATACCGCTCGAAAAAGAAATCGAGAATCGCTCGGCTCGTGCGGAGGTTGAGGTTGAAGGTGCGATCGACAAATTTGAATTGCCGCGCGCCGCGGTCGAACAGCGATCCGAGCGCCGACAAAAACCGGCCGAGTGCGAACTGACGGACGGGAATTTCCAGTGCCGAGAGACAGAACTCGCAGGAGTACGGGCAGCCGCGCGAGGCTTCGACATAGATCACCCGCCGTGCGATATCTTCGTCCGTGTAGAGATCGTAAGGCAGATTGAGCCGATCGAGCACCGGCAACTCGGCCGCAATGACTTTGTGCGCTGGAGCGTTGCCCGCGAGAATTTCACGGCACAAAGCGGCGAACGCCAGGTCGGCTTCGCCGGCGATCACATAGTCCGCGATCTGTACGATTTCTTGCTCGTCGGTCTCATAGCTGACCTCCGGTCCGCCGAGCACGATGATCAATTCCGGTCGGCGCTGCTTCAGCTCACGCACGAGATGGGTGGCCGCGTCGACATTCCAGATGTAAACGCCCAGGCCCAGAATTTTGGGATTGCGGGCCAGTACCGTTTCGAGAGTTTGAGCGGTCGGCGCGCTGGCGACGAACTCGAGCAAGTCGGTGCGGGGCGCGAGCTCGCCCATGTTCGCCATGAGATAGCGCAGGCCAAACGCCGCGTGCGCATAGCGGGCGTTGAGCGTCGCGAGCAAAATGTCGCGGCTCAAGTCTTGCTCATGAAGCGCAGGGCGATCTTCCGCGTGTCGAACTTCATCCACAAATCGCCCAGATGCATGATGTCGAGCATGTCGGACATTTGCGGTGAGAGCGAGCACAGCGCGATCTTTCCGCCGATTTCACGAAACCGCGCGCCGAGTTGGTTGATGGCTCCGATCATCGTCGAGCCGAAGTATTCCGCGTTCCCCAAGTCGACCACGAGATTGACGATGCCGGGAGTTCCGATCAGCGACAGCAGAGTGTTGAGCTCGCCCGACACGTCGGTGTCGCGAAAGCCGATCGAATCGCCCCGCGGTGTAACGACCAGCGTGCGTCCCTCAACTTCGGCCAGAAAGACCTTGTGGAACTGCGTCTGCTCGAGCCCCGCCATCGATCGTTCCTTGCGCGGCCAACGCCACTTCATCTTAGTGCTGCTGATCTCAGTGATTTCATCTGAGTGACGTTTTACCAAAGCTGCTTGTCTGAGTCATCCAAAATCCCCGCAAAGCGACGCGTTCGACCGGCAAAACGCAGAGGAATTCGCTCAGCGGCCGTTGATTCGATTACAAATTTGCACTCGAGAATGCGGCGTCCGTATACTGGCGGTCACCCCTTTCACATCATTCAGGAACGCTCTATGGCCATTGCGACACCGACCCGGCGGCGCGTGCGTTACGCCTCTCTCGACGAACTGGTTTCCGATGCCGAACGGGCGGTCAGCACCAATTCCGCCACGACCGGCAACTGGTCGCTGGGCCAGATTCTCGAGCATCTGGCGATTGCGAACGAGAAAATGATCGACGGCTTTGGCTTCAGCACGCCGTGGCCCGTTCGAACTGTCGGGCGGCTGGTCTTCAAGAAGCGAGTGCTTGAGAAGGGGCTGACGCCGGGGTTCAACCTGCGACCCAAGGCAGCCGCCATCCTCGTGCCGGGCGAGACCGACGCGGCGGCCGGGCTGGACCATCTCCGCAAATCGACCGAGCGACTCAAGTCGGAACAAAAACGGGCTCCCCACCCGTTCCTCGGCCTCATGACTCTCGACGAGTGCGACCGCATGTGCCTCCGCCACGCCGAGCTGCACATGAGTTTTGTCACCGCTTGAGGGGGAACGCTGTCGGCAGGGCAGGAGGCCGTCGGTGCGATTTCTGCATTTCGCGCGTGCAAAAACTGCAATTTCGACGGCTCAAGATTGACCGGCTTACGCGGCTGGCCGATTGCGCCCGAAGCTCGCGCCTTGGCCCTTCTTCGCAAAAACGCGGGGCTTTCGCGTCCCTGCGGGCGATGTCGCTGACGGCCGTGCGCGAGCAGCCGTTCCCGCCCTGCTCTCGCGGCACGTTGATTGCAAAGCGGAGAGTCAGCTTGCCGCGGCGTGTCCGTGTGACAGCACTCCCTGCGGGGCCGCTGGTTTCACTTGATCGGCGCTTCGTCGGAGGTGTCTGCTTATGTTTGCCTTGGTCGCAGCCCGCGCGGCTGCTGCGCGAGGGATCTCGCACTGGGTACGCCACATCGGACGCGTTTGGGGCCATCGCCGTTTACGCAACTGGCTGATTCCCCCCACGACGCGACGGAGCATTGGCTGGGCCACGCTTCGGGGTGATAGCCGGCTGGCGATCGTGCTGGCTCCCGTTCCGAACCCCGCTCGACCCGTGGCTCTTCCCTCGGGGAGAGGCACGTCACGTCCGCAGGCGGCGTCGCTTTGGTGGTCTTATCCGGTCCCCGCCACTCTCGATTCGACTGTTTTCGGCGCGCCCGTTTCGCAGTTGCACGCCTGGCCGCGAAGAGTTTTCATTCTGACTGCGCTCGTCGCAGCGATGCTGGTTTGCTCAACGTCCGCGTTCGGCCAGTGCTGTGGTTCCGGCTGCGCTTCCCCCTGTGGCTCTGGCTGCGGAATGGGGCCGTCGATGTGTGGGCCAAGTTGTTGTTGTCCGTCGGGCGGCTGCGGTCTTGCTTGCTCGTCGGGCTGCGGTTGTCCTAGGTCGCCATTCGGCTTTGGATTGTTCGGTGGCGGACGCTGCTGCTCTCCGTGCGGCTCGTGTTGCGCTCCGAGTTGCGGCGGACCGTGCGGTGCGGTTGGTCGTCCGCAATGCGTTTCGATGTGCGGTTCCGGCTGTGGTTCGCCGTGTGGCTGCGGGCCCTGTGGATATGCGCCGTGTTGCGGAAGCCCTTGCGGTGGTCCCGTGTGCGGTCTGGCTTGTGGCCCGAGTCCTTGCGGTGCCGGCCCGTGCGCCTCGGGATGCTGCGGAAGTTGTGGGCCCACCTATGTGGGGGGACCAAGTCCCTGTGGGGCGGGCTGCGGAGCGAGCCCAACCTACGAGCCATCCCCCGGAATTCCGCCGGGATCGACGAACGGCCCCGGTTATCCGCCGGCCGCTGCTCCTGGTGAGCCAATTCCGGGAGTCACGCCGGCTCCGATTCCAAAGCGGCCTTCGCAGCCGCCGGACGAAAAGGGAACCCGCTTCGAGCGACGGCCGCTTGGATCGATCGGTGCGGCGCCCGTCGACGTGACCGACAATTTCGAGTCGGCGGCCGAGTCGTCGCAACCGCCGAGACGGCTGTTTCGACAGAGCCTTTCGGCCGGCTTCCACACGCGGGTGTTGACCGCGCAAGTCAGCCGAACGACCGTCGGAAGGAGCATAGTGCAGAGCGCGCCTCGCAAAACTCGCATCGATGACGAACTGGCCCGGAGCGAATAAACAGGAGGACGTTGCTCCCCGCCACGGATTTGCCACGGCATAGATTTGCCCCGGTCATGGATTTGCCCAAGCT
>DASRXU010000458.1:0-40120 GCA_035687365.1 Planctomycetaceae bacterium
CCCGGCTCCGGCCTCGTGCTGTGCTCCGGCCTGTGCGCCGAAGTACTGCGCTCCGGCTCCGGCGACCTGCTGCGTTCCGGCCGCCCCGGCCTGCAACACGTGCAACACCTGCAATACTTGCAACAACTGCAATAGCTGCAACACGTGTGGCTCGCACAGCCTGTTCGACATGTTCCACCACAGCAAGGGCGTTTGCTACCAGACGCAATGCCAGACCGTGAAAGTTTGCTGTGCGGATCCTTGTGAAGTTGCGGACCTGATCTACAAGTCGCAGACGGCGTGCTACGGCAAGCAGCGCGCTCACGCGATCCACAAGCTGGGTGCGTACGACTGCCAGTGCAATCCCGAGATCATGTGCGCCATGGTTTACGGCCTGAATGACGCCGACGAGCACGTCCGACGCGAGTCGGCCGAGCAGATCGGTCACGAGCTGAAGAAGAATCCTTGCTGCTGCAGCCGCGAAGTCACTGCGGCCCTGACCTGTGCGTTGGCGGACTGCGACAAGAGCGTCCGTCGGCACGCGGAGAAGGCCCTGCGTCAGTGCGGCTACGACGTCGTCGACGGTTGCTGCAAACCGAGCTGCTGTGGCCCGGTTGGTGGTTGTGCCGCCGGCTGTGCGTCGGGTCCTACGGGTCAGCCGATGGCCCCCGCCCCGACTCCGGCCGCCGCTCCGGCTCCTGCGCCGGCCCCGGCTCCGGCACCTGCTCCTCCGGAAGACTCGAAGGCCTACTTCCCTTCGCGTCTCCGCGATCAGCAGACCCAAGCTCAGCCCAAGAGCCTTTCCAACATGTTCGGCCTGCTTGACTAGTTAGTTCGCCGGTCGCTGCGACCTAAGCGGTCGGCACCGGCGAGAGTTAAATTCGCCGGTCGCTTGGACCGAGGGGTCGGCACCGGCGAGACAGTGAAGTCGAATAGACCGATCGGAAAGACTGACTGACTAAGAGAGCGGCCTTCGGAAGTAATTCCGGAGGCCGCTTTTATTTTGCGCGCCTGGAGGTGAGCGAGGAGTCGCGGGAAGACATGCCCATGCAAAGCCGCGGGAGCCCGAGAAGCGCAGCCGAATGCCTATTTGGTGGTCGCTCTTAAACCGGACGTGCGCTATTGTCGCTGGGCGGGCCGACCGAACTGCGGACCTTTTCCCCCGTCGAGGACGACCCCGTTGCGCTCCAGGCCCTCCTCAAACCGCGCAGCGGTTTTGAGTTTGCGCTCGAGGGCCCGCCACTGCCAGGGCTCGAACAGCGGTTTCAGCCGCTCGGCCGGCAGATGAGCCATCTGGACGATTACGATATTGAAACAGGCAGTGGGGTAAAGTCGATTGGGACTCCGGCCGGGACGCGTCTCTTTGAGCAAGAGCTGCTCCAATCTCCGCCGCTGATCATCGCTCAGCCCCAGCGCGGTCGACATCCGCAAAACTGTCAGCTGCACGCCGGTGCGATGCTGAAACTCTGCACGCTCGCGCTCGATTTTCTCATGGCGGGCCAACTGCTCGGCCGTCAGCACTCTGGCCAGCGTCTTTGCGAACAGCGACTCGTTGGCGAAGAGGTTGACCCGCGAGGCGGCCAATGGCTGAACCTCTTTTGAGAGCTGATTCCAATCCAAGCCGTTCGCTCCCACCTTGGGCGTTTGATACCGAGTTTTGAACAGTTCGACCCGCTCGACGAGGCGCCCGATGTCTCCTTTTCCGGCGAAGAGCAGCTTCTGCTTTTGATTCTCCGAAAGTGTGGCGTCGCGCGCCAGCAGCTCGATTCTCCTTTGCAGCCGCAGTTCCAGCCGCTCTTGCGGCGAATGGTTCTGAGCCGGATTTCCATACACCAATTGATCGATGCTGGCTGCGATATTGATATTGCCGTTCGCATTGATGACGAGTTCTTCTTCGACGGGCTTCTTCGCTGACTCATCCACCAAATCGTCGTCTGGGCCGGACGGCGGCGCCGCGCCGGCGAGGGACAACCCCACAATCGCCGCCGCGACAGCCCGCAAACCGAATCGTCCGATCGACCAGCGCATGTCTATCCTATTCGTCATCGGGTCGCGGATCGGGTGTGCCGATCGCGCCGATCCGTTGGGCGTCGAAAGCCTGCTGAGTCTCGAGGTTCTTGGGCAATCGCTTCCAAGCTTGGACCTGGTCAGCATTCAGCAGTGGCAAGATCTCGTCGTCTGGAATCGGGGGAACGCGGCGCGTTGCCCAGCGTACGTTCATTTCGATCATCTGGGACCAGACGGGCTTCCAGACGGGGATCAGCGCAGCCACGAGGGCCTTGCGCTGCTGCTCGGATAACCTCAGGTCCGGGTCGACAAGTGCGACGAAGGTGTAGACGCAGGCCTCCCGCTCCTGTGCGTCTCTTTTGATCACCTCGGCGCGATAGCGGACAGCGTCTTCTTTCGACAAATGATTCGCGACGCAGTCGGCCAGTTTCGGCGGAAGCAAATCGCAGGAAGTGGGCCCCGACCTCTTCGCCGCATCCGCGAGACATTTCTCCAGATCTCCCTTGATCGCTTGCATCTGTTGCTTCGAAGGAGCACAGATTTTCCGCACAAATTGCAGCTCGACCTGCAACTGCGGGCGAAAGGGACCGAGCGCGTCCGCTCGCGGCGGCTCTGCGCGGACGACGACGGCAGTCGCCGCCAGCACCAGCAACAAGCCCCAGCGAGCCAGGAAGAACGGTCGGCTCATGGCGAGTTCACGCTCCCCTCAGGAGTCGAGTGGCGCATCGCGTCGCTGCTGAGACTTTACCAGCGGCAAGTCGGGAATTCGACCCCCGTTCGTGACGTGCGCCACACGGCGCCTGGGGTGCCATGCTCACGGCCTTTCAGGAGACCGTCCGGGAATTCGGGCTGAGGTTCTCGGTACTCAGGTCGGTAGCCTCCGAACGGGGGCGGCAGAGCATAGCCCAGGGCGAAGCTCTGGGTGAGAAGGCCCAACCAACCTCTCTTCAAAGCCCCGCAAGGGGGCGACAGAAGCACCTGCTCGCCGAATTTCTGTCGCCCCTGGCGGGGGCTCAAGAGTCTCATGTCATTTTGCATCGCATTCCCAGGGCTGCGCCTTGGGCTATGCTCTTTCGCCCCTCCGGGGCTTCCCGACCCAAGACCAACCAATCCATGGGCCCACGAATTCCCGGACGGTCTCACGCCGAGCCGCAGGCATGGCACCCGCTTTATTTATAGGGCCGCCTTGTCCTCTCGACTTTGTTCCCGTCTTCTCCCCTCGCCCCTTGCGGGAGAGGGGTTGTGGGTGAGGGGTAGGTCGGCGGGTGCCGCGACGACTTGTTGTCCCGGCTGCGAAGGAGCAAGAGGCTGTTCAATCAAAAGACGTTTGTCGGATTGGCACAAAGATTTAACTTTGCGACTTCTTATCGTTTCGCGATTCGGACAACGAGTTGTCCGGGTCACCCGCGGGCTGCGGTTGCTCGGCGGCATCGTCGTCCTTGAACAAGCTGCTGAACAGATCGCGCTCGACGTGCAGCGACTTCCGCCACGCCGCGGGCACATCAAGAGCGCCAGCCGCCCGTAGCTCATCGACTGAGATTAAGTGTTGGTCCTCCACAGATCTCCTCCAAGAGTTTCGACTGCGCTCGGGTGCCATGCTCACGGCCTTGAGTTACGCATTTTTTAGCGTAACGATTACGTCAGCATGAACATGCCCACGCCCGAGCCGTGGGCATGGCACCCGGCGCGCAGCCGGTCCAATCGAGAAGCCGTGCTGGATCGCGACGGAGCCGCCGTGTCGTAAAATGAGTCGCATGAGCGACGAACCCCGCAAATCGCATTCGTGGCCGTGGCGGTCCGCAACTCTGCTCTTGCTGCTGGCTTACGTCGGCGGCTATTTCGTGCTGAACGACAATTGGACCAGGGACAATTGGTCCGCCAGCAAAAGGGTGTTGCGGACGTTTCCGTCAAGCATCGTCGCCCCGCCTACGCTCCGCTTGGAATGCTGGAATCAAAGCTGTTCCGACGCACCGTGGAATTGTATTACCCCGGCGATGGCGAGTATGGCCTTGGCATGCTGAGTTTTACACGCTAACGGTCTCGCGTGCGAGAATGACGGCATGAGCGACGAACCCGAAGTTAGGATGGCGTCATGCCGCAACTAAAGTGGGATGAGACCGACTTTCTCAACTGCCTCGAAGTTCTGCCGACAATCGATGAGTTCGAGACTGGATACCATTACTCTGTTTCGAAGGACGGCTTCCGCTTGCAGCTATCCGTCTTCCAATTCGATAGCGACATCGCCATTACGGTCTATCGTGCCGGTGTGGCGCGACCGGTCATCGCGTTCACGATTAAAGATTGCAGCGGAACGCGATACGTCAACGATTCGCGCGGCGAGTACCTCGAATTCGCACCCTCGCAGGTTTTTGGCGACCGGTATCAGCGCGACTACCTCATTCCTGTTGGCGTCCGCTTGTCCGTCAAACCGAGCATTTGCGTCGAGTTATTTGCCCAGCGAACGTAACCAGTCGGCTTGTCGATTGGAAACTGTCGCGGTGGTGACTTGTTTGCTCGGCAACTGGCCCGCTGTTAGGGTGGTTCAGCGTTCGGCGGAGTGAAATTAATGGGCTTTCCGTGTCCACGCTGTCACTCACGACACACGAGCCTCAGACCTGTCCGCAACACAATGCCTTCTGGACTTGCCTCGAATGCGGTCATCAGTTTTCGTCTCCACCCCGGTCGCGAGGCAGCGAATGGGGTTGCTTACTCGTGGTTGTGCTTGTGTCGGTGACGCTCATCAAGGGGCTTTTCTTCCCGTCCGCTCATCCACCACCCAACAAGCCCGCACCTGCGTCCTACGAAATGAAGGCGACGCTGTCGACTTCTCGCAACCTCATCAAAGCCAAGGTCTATCCGCCCGCACGTAAGAACCTGCAAGGAATAATCGACGAAGCACCGAGGACACCGGAGGCGGACCACGCGAAAACCCTTCTTGACTCGATTCCGAAGTGAGGAGCCGCCGCCATTAAAGGTCCAATGGTTTTCATTTTGGGTGACGGTGCGAGCAAGCCCGATGGGTATCCGACGGCTCCAAAGTTGGTCGAGCAAATCGCCCGCAAGCTGGCGTAAGCCTCCCTGGGAGGACACACAATGTCGAAGCCGCTCACTGTGAGCGTTATGAGAGCTTACGCAGCTGCCTATCCGACCCCTCTTGTGGTCCGGGCTGGAGAGAGACTCACTTATGACTCGGCCGACAAGGCGAACTCAGAGAGGAGCGAGAATAAGTGGCCGGAGGCTGTGGTGTACCGGCGGAAACGGCATTCAAGCTTGGGTGCCAGAAGACTATGTAAGGGTTGAAAAGAACTCCTGCGTTCTCTTGAAGGACTATGATTCAACGGAACTGACCGTGAGTGAAGGGGACACGTTGCTCGCCCACTTTGAGGTGGGTGGCTGGTTGTGGTGCAGCACCTCCGGAGGCCTTGAAGGATGGGTGCCCAAGGAAAGCACCACGCCCGCCTAAGACCCGCAACCGGGACTAATTCAAAATAGCCTGTACTTGCGGGCGGGTGGCATGCCCACGGCTCGGCGTGGGCATGTCTTCGGTCTTAAGGCGTGCGAGCAGAAAAGTCATCGTCGAGACCAGGGCCTCGGTCGCGAATCCGGCCGATTCGGACATGCCCACCCAAAGCGGTGGGCATGGCACCCGGCGGAGCGGCAAGAATGCTGGCTCAACCGACCAGGCTGATCCGCGGCGTCAATCTCCGATTCCGAGCAAATCGATCTTGGATGAATCTCGCTTCTGTGGCTAAATGGAGATAGCCCCTTTTTTTGTCCAAAGTCCAAGGTCCAAAGTCGGGATGAGACACGGAGCGGTCCGGACACTTTCGTGTGCGGGACGGGACCGGGGGAGAGCGGACTTCTCGCCACAAAGGCACGAGGCGCCAATAAAAGGCGGCCCTCACTTCCAGCGGACTGGGCGAGGGTGAAGAACCGGGACGGGACTCGAGGTGTGCAGAATCTGATCACCGGGTCGGGTCCGATTGTTTCACTAGCGAGTTGACCCGGTGACCCGGTGGTTGGGACGGGACTCAGGTCAGGACACTTTCGATGTCGCCGCGGCGCGCCGGGGAGAGGATCCCCGGCGGGGACGAAAAAAGGATCCCCGGCGGGGTGGGGATCCTTTTTCACTAAGGAGGAGAAAAGATCCCCGGCGACCTCGGCGAGCCGACTCTGGGGGGTCGAACTCAGGTCCGGACACTTTGTTGATGGGACGGGACTCGGTTTTGTAGGGTGTCGACAAGGCCGCTTTGCGGCCGCAGGCACACCTTCGCATGGAATTGCACGAGAATGGTGGGCCGGCGCCCGCCTTCGGCGGACTGGTCCCACCCTACGTGGGGACGGGACTCGAAGGTCTGATGCGGCCAGCTGCGTCCGGACCCCTCACCCCCGGCCCCTCTCCCGCAAGGGGCGAGGGGAGGAAGAGGAAATGAATCGCAACTCGCTTCAGCGCCAAAGCGCAGTGTGTGTCACACCGGCTTAAGCGTCCATCGCGCCGACTTAGAAGTGGAAATCGAGGCCGATGTTCAGGCCTTGCGCCCAATAGCCGGTGGTGTGAAAGGCATTGCCGGGCTCGTTGGGGCCGCCTGTGCCGTAGCCCGGGTCGGAGGGCACCAACGTCGGACTGGCCGCGCGCACCACTTGGTCGCCTGGTCGAACGACGTTGGTCCAGTAGAGGAACGAATACCCCAGGCGGGCTGAAATGTAGGGCGTGATCGCCAGGCTGAGATTCAAATCCTCCTCGGGAACGAACGAGAAGCGGCTTTGCGAGTAGCTGCCGATGTTGGCGGTCGTCGCCAGCACTCCGCCCGGGGCGCTGCTCACGCCGCCGGAGCCGGTCACCACGGCGGTCGAACCGCTGATCTCGGTACGCTCTTCGGTCGCTCCGAATCCGAGCTTCGTCACTGACTCAACTGAAATGGGGCCGGAGTTCCAAGTCAGCCGGCCTCCCAGTTGCCCGCCGAAGAAATTGTTCGTTGTCTTGAAGCGATCGAAGTCGAACATCGTGCTCGACGTGTCGACCGGCTGACCCAGAAAGGTCAGAGCTCCCGACGCGAGCGGGTAGAGTTGATCGTCGATCTCGAGCGTCTCCGTCAGATTCATGTAGCGAAATCCGGCGAGCCCTTCCAGGCGCCAATGATCGGTCTGGAAGATCTTTCGCAAGCCGTTGAGTTCCCAGCTCAGGAACTCGCTCGTGCTGGTGATCGAAACGCCGCCAGCGAGTGAGCCGGGAAACGCGTCGGCATAGGAGGTCTCGGTTCCGTCGTTGGCATTGACCACCGGTCGGGTGATGAGTGGGTTCCCGCTGTTGTCGGAGTAGGCGTCGAAGCCTGTCGCTTGCCGACCGAGGATGATAAAGACGGATTGCAGCCCCCAGGTCTCGTGAGAATCGATGTACCCGCCGAGATCGAGCCGCCAACCACTCGTCGCTCCGAGGTTGGCACTGCCGTCACCGTACAAGACGCTCGTTCCGGGTTGCCCCAACGCGCCCGGCGCCGAGTCGCTCGTGCTGCCCGTCGTCACCAGCGGCGGCAGCGGAGCACCCTTCGTCCACCAGACCAGGTAATCCGAACGCAACCAGAAGCGAGGCGGATCGGGACTGAATGTCGGAAACCATCCCACCACGGGAGGCGCATAAGCGGGGACCGGACCGAAGCCGGGCGGCGGACCATAAACTGGCGGAGGCGGTCCGTAACCGGGCGGCGGAGCATAACCAGGGGGAGGGCCATAACCCGGGGGCGATCCCGTCATGGGCGGCGGATAGCCCGGCGGGCCGGAGTTGTCACTACCGGAACGGCTGCTCGGCGTGTCCGTGTACGGATTCGACGAAGGCGTGTACGGATTCGGCGAGGGATCGTCGGGCGGCTGAGGGCTCGGCGGCGACGAGTATCCTTCGTGCGTCAAAGGAGGCGGTGGTGTTGAGGAACCGTTGAGCCCCTGGCCCAGCAGTTGTCCCGCGCCGAGAATTGTGGCGACCAGCGCGAACGCCACAACGAACCATGGTCTACTGACCATTCGACCCTCACAGAAGTGCTTTTCGGGGGTCGAATTTCTATGCGAAATCCGCGAATCGAGCCAGACCGAACTCTAACCAGCAAAGCAGTTAAGCGATGGCGAGTGACTTGAACTCGGCGCGTTTCATTTTCGTAAGAAAGGTCCGCGGAACAGGAGCTGGAGTCGCTACTTCTGCGGAGTGCGGCGCTTTACGGAACCTGGTGAAACCTCGCGCAAGAAGTCCTGCGCGAATTTCTCGTCCTTGGCCAGATGACGGTTGACCAGCGCCAGCGTCTTGCGAATTCGCAGGACGGTCTGCTGCATCGGACCGGTCAGCCGATCAATGATCTCGGCGGGTCCGAATTGCTCGAGTTCGCGGATCGATTGCACCTTCAGAAAGTCGAAGACTTCCCGCGCTTGGTAATCCTTCTGGAACACCAGATCGAGTCGCGCATCGACGGGGACTCGCACACGGCCGAAGCCAGTCGATTTGCGTCGCGCGGCTGGCTTCTTGACGCGGGCCTTCTGCGGTGCGAAGCTCTTCGCGCGACCGCTCGTCCCGGTGGCCTTTTTCGACACGGCTTTTTTCGCCGCGGGCTTAGGTCGCGAGACGACTGTCTTCGCCGATCGCGCTTTTGCAGCCGAACTCTTTTTGGCGGACCCTGTTCGCCGCCTTTTCGGGCTGGCCATAGCGGCCCTCACGCGTCAGGTCACGCCGAGTTCGAGTGCCGTGCGGACGATCTCTTCCTTGGTCATCAGCCCACATTGGTTCTGCAGGAACGAATGGGACATCGCCCAGCGGCCGAGCACGTCGAACATGACCTCGAAGCGGTCGTCGTCTAGCCCGAACTGCCGTTTCGATTCGGCCGCTTCGGTCGGCGGCATGTCCTCGAATTGGCTGATCATCAGAAAGTCGCCGTCGCTGGCCAGATTGAGATGCAGGGCCCTCAATTCGCCGGCCAACAGGCTATCGGGCTTGGGCGAAATCTGCTGAGGTCCACCGGCCAGGTAGCGTGCGATCACGTGCGGCTCTTGTTCGACGATGCGGGCCGACGTTTCGCAAGCCGCGTAAATCACGCTCTCGTCGACGAGGTTCGCGACGAACTTCTCGGACGACGCGTGTTTGCACCATGTCTCCGCCAACAGGTCGAGTTGCACGTGCGGCGGTACGGCGCGCAGAAACGGCACTTCCGTCAAAAACCCGAAACATTCCGCAGTGTAGTTACCTACCTGTTGGGCCAGGCAGATACGTTCCAGCGTTTCCTGGAACGCGATGCGGAAGGCGAAGTAACTCAGCCCAGTCTGCGGCAAGGTGTCGGTCTGAATGGCGAGCATGAATTCCATGCTCACTCGCGGGGCGACCAAACACAACAGTAATTCTTCCGAAATTTTTAGCGCATGAAAAACGTAGTTCACTCTGCGCAGTCCGGTCGGCAGAGTAGGTAGTGAGAGCCTGTTTCACAGCCTTTCCGCGGGTTGCCCAAACGCAACCGCCCGTTAAACTCGTACAGTTCACCTGGCTTGCCGTTTCCGATCAACGTTTGAGCATCCGACCAGAGTTTTGCCATGCGATTAGCGACCCTCCAAATGTCCCAAGGAGCCCAAGTCGTCGGAGTTCATTCCGACGCGGGCAGCGATCGGTTTGTCGACCTGCACGCGGCCGATGCCCAGCTTCCCGCGAGCTTGGTCGACATCCTGGCGCTCTCTGGTGGTCTCGACCGAGCACGCGCGGCGCTCACGAAGGGGGTGGCCGCGGGGCGATTTGTCACGGGCTCATTGCTCGCGCCGCTGCCTCGCCCAGGCAAGGTTTTCTGTATCGGCCTCAACTACCGTGACCACGCGATCGAGACCAAAGCCCAGATCCCCGGCGAGCCGATCGTCTTCAGCAAGTTTTCGAGCGCCATCGTCGGTCCCGAAACGACGATCTTGCTGCCGGCCGCTTCTCACAAGGTTGATTACGAGGCCGAGTTGGTCGTCGTCATCGGACGTCGGGGCAAACTGATCTCAGCCGCGGACGCTCCCACCTACATCGCCGGCTACATGATCGGGAACGACGTTTCCGCACGCGACTGGCAGACCGAAAAGCCCGGCAAGCAATGGCTGCTGGGAAAAACGCCCGATACCTTCGGCCCGACCGGTCCCTGGTTTGTCACCGCCGACGAGATTCCCGATCCGTGCGCCCTGGGGATTCGGCTGCGGCTGAACGGCACAACCATGCAGGATTCGTCGACCAAAGAGCTGATTTTCAGCCCTGCGAAGTTGATCGAACACATCACCAAAGTGGTGACGATCGACCCGGGGGACATCATCTTCACCGGCACGCCGCCGGGCGTCGGAGTCGCCCGAACGCCCCCGGTTTTCCTGAAGGACGGGGACCGGATCGAGGTCGAAATCGACGGCCTGGGGGTGCTCAAAAACCCCGTGCGGGCCGAATGACGTTGCCGATTCGGCAGCGGAGCGCTACAACACGGCGGAGATCCGTCGGCAAAGGACTGCCCGATGACCAATCCGCAACCGGCCCCGCCTTGGAAACATTGGTGGATCTGGTGCCTCGGCTGCATCGCACTGGGGGGCCTGCTCCTCGTCGACTATGCGCAGCGACATCAGGGTGAACCGGCGACCAAAGAGACTGCTCAAGAGGTCGAGAACTCGCCTTCTGAAGAATCCAGGGCGACGACCGGAGCGCCAATCGCTCAGGCGAACTCGTCGGAACCTTCCGTCCCACGGCCCCGAGACGTTGCGCTCACCACCGGCGATTCGCAGACCGACGCCTTCCTTCACGATGAGTTGCGGCGCTGGCAGGAGGAATTCGGCTTCGAGACCTACGCCCTGCACGCGGGCGTCCGACGCGCGATCCACGCATTTCGCCCGTTCTTGCTCTTCACCGGCGGACGCGAGTCGATACCCGAAGTCTGCCGCGAGGCTCATGAAGAAGCGGGCCGGACCAAGCGGCGACTCGGTCGCGCGTCGCGACCACTGAGTCGCACCGGCGGCAACGAAGCGATTCGCAGCGGAGCCTTCGCTTTTGACGCACTCGAGGCGGCGGCCGCCGACTGGCTGCAGGAAAAGACCGTCGCCAACGTCGATGCCCAGGTGCCCGAAGGCGGCTGGGCCGCGGATCAAGGCTTGGCGTCGCGCGCAGACGCGACGGACGTCTCGCCGAAACTGCGGGCGTCGCACGGCAATTTGATCAACGCGGCGGGCAAAATCGTCTGGGCCGCGCGACCCGATCTGCCGCTGACGCTCAACAGCCAACTGGCGGGCGCATTCCTCGAATGGGTCGACGAATTTCAACTTTCCGAAGAGGATGTGCCGGGCTTGGCTCGGTCGGTGCTCGGCCGCTTGTTGGTGCTGCAGTCTGGTCCGGGCGGTCTTCCGCCAGCCGGCCAGGCCCGAGTTGTGGCGTGCGAAGCGGGGATCAAGTGGCTGCACGAAGCCCGCGATGAAACCCGGCCGCTGTATCGTCGCACCGGCTGGGTGAACGTGCCGCACCTCGTCCGCCTCTCGACCGAAGTCGCCGCGCGGGGCGCAGCCGCTGACGCGAATGGCAAGTTCGCCGGTGAGAAGCCGCTCAACGCGGCCAACCGCGCGACATCGAATTTCGGCAACGGACTGATCCAACTGGCGTCCGCCATCGCCGGACAAGATCGTCCCGCAATGCTCACGGCCCCCTTCGACGAAACGGCCGCCAAAACCGCGCAACGATGGTGGGCCGACGGGCTGAAACTTCCCATCGATCCGACGAACACGATCGGCATGAAGTTGGCGGTGATCCCGGCCGGCGAGTTCTTCATGGGGTCGACGCCTTTGCAGATTCATCAAATCCGCCGCAGCGACCTTTCATTCCGCAAAGACTGGGAACGCGAAGAACAGCCCCAGCACCACGTGCAAATCAGTCGGCCCTTTCTGCTCGGTGCGCACGAAGTCACGCGCGGCCAGTTCCGCGAGTTTGTTCGCAGCACGCGATACATCACTGACGCCCAGCGTGACACGAAGGGAGGCATGGGCTTCGAGGCGGCTAACGGAGAGTTCAAACAGGGCCCGCAGTTCAACTGGGAGAATACGGGCTTCGTGCAAAGCGATGACCAGCCGGTCGTCAACGTTTCGTGGAATGACGCAATCGCGTTCTGTCAGTGGCTCAGCCGCAAAGAGAAGATCGCCTACCGCCTGCCGACGGAGGCGGAATGGGAATATGCGTGCCGCGCCGGTACCACAACTCTGTATTCCTATGGCGACGATCCCGAAGGGTTGGCCGCCGTGGCGAACGTGTCGGACGCGTCGGCTCGCGAAAAGTTCTCGAGCTGGTCGGGCATCCGAGGAGCCGACGGGCACGTGTTCACCGCACCCGTCGGTTCATTCCAGCCGAACGCGTTCGGTCTGTTTGACATGCACGGGAACGTTTGGGAGTGGTGCCGCGATTGGTTCGGCGAGAGCTACTACGCGAAATCACCCGAGAAGGATCCGTCGGGCCCCGAGACCGGCACCGTGCGGGTCTTCCGAGGAGGCAGCTGGTACGACGCCGCCAGCCTCTGCCGCTCAGCCTTCCGCTATTGGGATGTGCCGACGTATCGCGATTACTTCTTGGGCTTCCGCGTCGCCGCCGACCTACCAACGCAGTGACCAGGGGCGTGCCCCTGGACCCGGTGCGGCTTGCGCTCCGCGAGCCGCCGCAAGCGTGGCTGGATGCGCCGACTCTTGGATCCCGCTCGTACGGCGGACCTTAGCCGTTCACGAACGTCGCGACGTGTTTCACGCACCGGGTCGCCAAGTTTACTGGCGCAATTCCGTATTGAAACAATTCTGGCCGCGACCCTTGAAAGCACTCGCACTTTTTTGGACGCTGCGCGTCGCACGCCCTTTTGGTGGACAATCGGCGAGATGCGCGGTACACCCGCCACGATGAAAGCCCTTCTTGCCGGTCTGCTTTTGATTGGGCGGTCGGTCCTGAGTGCGGACGTGGAGGAAGCACCGACTGCGCCACCCCCGCCAACCAGCACGGTCGCCCCTGAAAACGATTTTCGGCTGGCGAGAGAACCGAGCGCGCAACCTCAGAAGATTGGTGTGCTCTCGTATTATCCAAACAACGCAGGTGGGTACACGTTCTTGGAGGGCAACCAAATCGCGTTTTACGTGTTTCGCAACCGCCCAATGGTATACCACGCCGATGGCGCAGAGGTAGGTCAAGTAAACGCCAATGGTAAGGTCGCGTTCCGTCGCACACCAAGGCGTTTCACGTTGTTCGCAATCGGACTATCACGACCGCCGTTCGGTGCTCAGGTCATCTATCGCGGCGAGATGATTGAAATCGACAAGGGCGTTCTTCGACGAAATGATATGCCGATTGCCCAATGGACTCGCGATTCACCCATGGATAACTTCCGGCTTGAAATCATGAATGTGGATAACGAAACCCGCCTCAAACTGAAGAGCATTGTGCCGGTGCTGGAACGAGTGGGTAAATAATAGGCCGTGCCACTCGACAACGCGCCGGATCCCATGCCCACGGCTTTGAGTGAGACCGTCCGGTAATTCGAGCAGAGATTCTCGGTTCTCAGGTCGGTAGCCCCCGGATGGGGGCGGCAGAGCATAGCCCAGGCGAAGCTCTGGGTAAGAAGACCTAACCAACCTCTCTTCAAAGCCCCCGCAAGGGGGGCGACAGAAGGTCCTGCTCGTCTAATCTCTGTCGCCCCCTTGCGGGGGCTTAAGAGTCTCATGTCATTTTGCATCGCATTCCCAGGGCTGCGCCCTGGGCTATGCTCTTTCGCCCCTCCGGGGCTTGCCGACCGAAGACCACCAATCCATGGTCCACGAATTGCCGGACGGTCTCACGGCTTTGAAGGGGCATGTCCTTCGAATCTGTTGTCGACGGGAATGTCCCGGCAGTGCCTCCCGGTCTCGTCAGATCCGAATTTCCGTCCGGACCCACGCTCTGGCGCGGTGGACCAACTTCACTCCCTCTATCAAAAAAATTGGTCCGTCCCGGCGGACCAAGAAATTGTGGTTCGCCGGACCAACTTGGTCCACCGCGCGATTGGCCATTCCGGTGGCTCCGCCGGGGATCTTTTCTCTCCCTTAGTGAAAAAAGGATCACCACCCGGCGGGGACGAAACTTTTGTCCCCGGCGGGGATCCTTTCCCCACCAGTCGCCCACGAACGGGCCCCGAGCGATCTGCGCGCGAAGGCATCTTTCGATCCTACGACACCTCGCCCACCCAGCGCAGCCCAACGTTCTACGCGCGTAGAAACAACGTCGAAGATTCCCCCGCTCCCGGTACAATCGCAGCGTGAGCGACGAAGCCAAAGAACGTGCACCGCATCCGTTAAACGTGCCCGGCGTTTTTTACGTCGAGGACGAGTGCTGCACGAGATGCGACGTGCCAATTGGGCACGCGCCGGATCTCTTCGCAGCCAGCGATCACGAGTCGTGCTATGTCAAACATCAGCCGGCAACCTCGGAACAGCTCAAACGGATGCTCGAAGTTATCCAATGCGCGGAACTGCAATGCATCCGCTATCGGGGCTCGGACAGGCAAGTTCAGTCGCGGATCGCCGAACTCGGCATGGGAGACGTCTGCGACTCACTTCCAGACGATTTGCGCGCGATCAGCAATCAGGTGCAGGTGGCCCAAAGGGAACGGCTGCGCTCACGGAAGGCGCTTCATACCGGTGGCCAACTACGCCGATGGTCTAATTGGCTCTATCGATCGGGTTGGATGATCTGGATTGTCTTCCTCCTCAGCTTCATCGCTGCCTGTTTGTTGGGACTGGTCATCCGCATTAAATGAGACGCCCCCAATCATCAGCGCTGAACTCGCGTGCCAATCGCCGCTCTTCCGACTTTCTGGGCAAACCGGGCCTTTTCTGGGCAAAGCCCCCCTGACCGAACCGACCGGGGGTGAGTAAGGGCGCAACACCGTTAATCGCGGGGCGGATTGCAGATTCCCGCGAGCGCGGTTACGTATTGACGTCTGGTTGAGATTCTCAGTCTCCAAGGGTTCGCCCATGTCGCAACGAGTGTTTTGCCCCGAGAGGTTCTGGCATCGCACGCTTATTTTCGTAACGGCGTGTTTGGTTGGCTTGTGCGCGGCTGTCGATTGCCCGGCAAGTGAGCGACTGCCTGAGGCGAAGTCGCCCACCCTCGCTCGCGTCTTAGCCGCCTGGAAGGCCCGAGAGGACCGCGTCAAAACGCTTCATCTCACTTGGGAATATCGACTCGCCCTTCCCAAGGGATACCACTTTCCCGAAGCCCCGGTGGTCGGAGGTCTCAAAGCTAGCGGCGTCGCCATCAAGTCTGAAGACGTCCATCAGACGCTGCCGCCGTCGGAGTTCTGGGCCGAGGGAGCCAATCGGGTTCGAGACGATTTTTCGCTCGTTGTGTGCAAGGGACCCAACGACTGGAAGCCATCCGAGCGAATCTCCGTCACAACTAACGGAGCCAAGCACGCACGTTCGAAAACTCCAATCGGATCAGATGCGCCGCCCCAAGCGGTGGTCTGGAATGAGGTCGAGCCGGAGAGAACCGGCGACCAACAAATCGACGCTCGCCCCGACGACTGGGCGCCGCTGATCCTCACTTTTCGACCGTTTGATCCGGCTTTCGGCTGGAAGCGCGAACGCTGCCGGTTGGTGACTGACAACGACCTCGTCGGACAGACACCCTGCATCGTGATTCAGACGGACGAGCTCAGCAAATCGGAACGCTGCTGGGTCGATCCGGCACGTGACTATGCGATCGTCAAATGGGAGAAGCGGCCGCTCAGAATGCCGAGCGTTTCCGTTACGATCGATTATCAAAACGACAAACTCCACGGCTGGATCCCCGTTCGCTGGAAACGGGACCTGCGCGGAGCAAGTCCGGAAGCGACCGGCACAGCGGAAGCAGTGGTCGCTCACTATGAGGTGAATGAGTCGCTTCCTAAAGAGACGTTCGCGCCTGTCTTTCCGGCCGGCACAGCCGTCGCCGATTCTTTGGTTCCTCGCGAGGCTTCGGCGAAGAAGCCGCACAAACCGCGTCGCAACCCTGTGTACGATCCCTTTGCCGAACCTCTGAACGATCTCGAGGCTGCGCTCAAGAGCGCCAAAGAGCAGCACAAGCGGGTGTTGATCGACTTCGGAGCCAACTGGTGCGGCGATTGTCATGCTCTCGCCGGTGTCGTTCACGACAACTCGGAAGTGTCTGCCGCACTAAAGACGGGATTCGTGTTGCTGCTGGTCGATGTCGAGAGCGAGACGGGCCGCGAGCTCTACAAACGATGTGCCCCTAACCGCAAAAGCATGTCCATCCCCCATCTGGCTGTGCTTGATCCGAATGGAGATATCCTGGCCAGCGTGATGAGTGAATTTGCGGTTCGGAATTACGACGTCGCCAAGCTGAAGGCATTCATCGCGAAGTGGTCGCCGGCGAAGTGAGCTGTCATTGGGCGAGCGCGGAGTGAGCTGCGGAGTGAGCTAGGGTACCCCTCACCCCCAGCCCCTCTCCCGCAAGGGGAGAGGGGGGAAGCGGGTCCGCATTGGTGCCGCCCCGGAACAATGGTGCCGCCTTTTTCTGCGCGAACCGACGGCTCACTGTGGCGTGACCTGCTCGCGCGGGGATTGCTCCCAGCCTTTGGGGGCGGGTGCCAACAGCGAAGATCCTGAATAGGCCGTTTGCGATGCCGTCGTCTCACCCTGCCGGAACGTGGCGGCCAAAGCCAGCGCGTTGGCGTGCCGCGGATCGAGGGACAACGCCCGCGCCACCGATTGCTCTGCTTGCTCGCGCAGTCCCGCTTGCCAGGCCGCGTACGCGATCTGGTAACAATCGTCTGCCGAGAGGTCGGTTCTGAGTTCGCCGACGGCCGCAAGTTGTTCGGCGGCGTCGGCCCAACGGCGATCTTTCGCGTAAATCTGGCCCAGCACCCAATGCGCTCGAGCCTGCTCGGCTGGAGTGACACGGTCGGAGTCGACAATCCCGCGCAAGAGCGGCGCCGCCTGACTGGGCTGGCCCGTCCGCACGAGCAAATCGGAGACGCGAAGCGTGGCCTCCGTTGCAGTCGGATCGCCGGCCAGCAAGCGGTAATAGACTTCGAGTGCTTCGTCGTCCTTGTTCTTCACTTCGGCCAATCGCCCCTTGAGCAGTTGGGCTTCGGTATGCGTGGGCACAAGTCTCAACGCCGAATCGACCAACTCCTGACATTCGTCGTAACGACGCTCTTCGTACAGGATGCGGGCCAGATCGAGATAAGCGTCGGGATCGTCAACGCTCCGCCGCATCATGTAGCGAAGATGCTTGACGGCTTGCTCGGTTTCGCCGGCTCGCAGCAAGCCGCGGGCGAGCGCACGCTGGATCTCGGGATCGTCCGGCGCGACGGCCGCCGCTCGCGACAATAGCTCGCGCGCCTGCCGCTGCTCGCCTCTTTCGCTCGCCAACCGGGCTTCTTCGGTTAGCCGCGTCGATTCTTCGGCCGAATGGCGGGACACCAGGGGAAGCCAGCCGCAGCCTGTGGTCAGCGGAATCAGAATCGCGAAGGCGATCGAGCGCAATGAAATCGACAGAGGTCGACCCAGTGCGGGCGAACTTGTCGTGCGGCGCCCCGGCGCCCCGAAATTCGGATGCGTCGCAGCCGGCCGTATGGTGTGCGCAGTGTGTCGAGCCATTTGCATTCGATTCGCAAATGGAACAGTCCGCGCGCGCAGCTTGGTGTCCAGCGACTAGCTGTGCGCTCGCGACGAGGTGGAAAACGGTCGAAGAAGGGAGACAGGAGAGTGTTTGAGAGATCTTTTAGATAGGCGAGCGGATCGTACCAACGGAGAGCCGCTCGCGGAAGACCGGTGCCCGCCAGCGTTTAAGGGCTCGCGCTTTGGCGAAATTGCGGATGCTCCGCGGTTGGCGGATGTTCGCATAATTGACAACTGATGCGTTTTTCCAGTAGGATATCGCTGGCTCGTTGTAAGTTCGCATGCGGCTTGTGCTTTGTCGCTCAGCGCGCGTTGCCCTCCTGCGGTGACGCCAGCCGTGTGCTCCTGCCCTTTGACCGCGAGGAGACGCTTCATGCTGGTCATTCCCGGACAGTACGGCAAGGACACCTGCGACGGCTACAGTCGTCGTGAGCTGTTGCGGGTTGGCGGCTCGGCGCTGTTTGGCCTGAGCCTTCCCAGCATGTTGAAAGCGAAGTCGGCCCAGGCGGCAACGGCCGTCGAGGGAAGCAACGCCGGCGCCGGCTTTGGCAAAGCCAAGTCGGTCATCCTGCTCTATCTGCAGGGCGGCCCCAGCCATCTCGATCTGTGGGACCCGAAGAGCGACGTCCCCGACAACGTCAAAAGCGTCTTCAAGCCGATTAACACAAAGCTCCCCGGCATCTCTTTCACCGAAGTGCTGCCCAAGCTCGCCAAGGTGAACGACAAGTTCACCATGATCCGCTCGATGAGCTATACGCCGATCGGGTTGTTCAATCACACGGCAGCCATTTACCAGATGCTGACTGGATACACCGCTGACAACGTGAGCCCGTCGGGCCAGCTCGAGCCGCCCAGCCCGAAGGACTTTCCGAACTTCGGTTGCAACATCATCAAGCAGCGTCCGCCGGAAGTGCCGATGCTCCCCTACGTGATGATGCCCCGGCCCCTGCAAGAGAGTAACGTGATCGGCAAAGCCGGAACCGCCGGCTTCCTCGGCCGCGCGTACGATCCGTACTACCTCTACCCGCCCGGCGACGATCTCGATCAGGCCAAGATGGACCACATCAGCATCGATGATTTGGTTCTGCGGAAAGACGTTCCTCTGGCGCGACTCGAGCGGCGGGCCCACCTCCGCGACATGGTCAACTCCAGTCTCGGCGATCTCGATCGGGCCGTGAAGAGCTACGCCCTCGACCAATACTACGACAAGGCCTTGAGCCTCGTGCTTTCCGGAAAGGCCCGGGAGGCGTTCAACCTCAAGGCAGAGAAGAAGGAAACGCAAGAGCGCTACGGCCAGAACACGTTCGGCCAGTGCTGCCTACTCGCTCGCCGCCTGGTCGAAGCGGGCACGCGCGTGGTCGAGGTGAATTGGCCGAAAGTCGCAAACTCGGACCGCCATTCCTGGGACGTGCACGTCGGCCTCTCGGAGCGAATGAAGAACGAGAACTCGCCGATGCTCGACGGGGGACTTTCGGCCCTCATCGCCGACCTCGACGAGCGGGGCATGCTCAAGGAGACGCTCGTGGTCGCGGTCGGAGAATTCGGCCGCAGCCCGAAGCGCGGCGTCAGCACGTCGGGCAACTCCAACACCGACGACGGGCGCGACCATTGGCCCTACTGCTACACGGCCGTTGTCGCGGGTGCCGGAGCCAAGCGTGGCTTCGTCTACGGCAAGTCGGACAAGACCGCGTCCTCCCCGGTCGAGAACCCCGTCCATCCGATGGAACTGCTCGCGACCATTTACCACAGCGTGGGAATGGTCCCGCGGCAAACGGTCTACAACCATCTCAACCAGCCGCGCGAAATGGTGAAGGCCGACCCGATCATGGGGATTTTGGCCTGACCGGCGCGGTTTAGCCTTTTGGTCGAACTCGTGATTAGTTCGTCGCGATGGCGCGCAGTGCGGCGACGGCGGCATTGATGTCGGCTGGCGTCGTAAACGGTCCGACGCTCAGGCGTAACGTTCCACCATTCGCGAGTGTTTCCAGACAGCGGTGCATGCCCGGGGCGCAGTGTAATCCCGCGCGGGTTTCGATCCCGAACGAGGCGTCGAGAATCGTTGCAAGCTCCTGCGGCTCGAAACCGTCGAGCGTAAGGCTCAGGACGCCGACACGCTCGTCGGGTGACTGCGGGCCGTAGACGCGCAGCCTTTTGATCGCCGCTAGCGCCGTAAAGAGTTGTTGCGTGAGCTCCCGCTCGTGACGGCGAATTTCGGCGATTGTGTGCTCCTCAATCCAGGCCAGGGCCGCTTCGAGACCGAACAAGCCCGGAACATTATGGTTGCCCGACTCGTATTTGTCCGGAAGTCGTTCTGGTTGCCGGTCGTCGTCGCTATCGGACCCGGTGCCTCCCTGCCGAGTGCTGACTAACTGCGACTCGACGCCGGGACCGACGTAGAGGATGCCGGTTCCGAGTGGGCCCAGCAGCCCCTTGTGCCCTGGCGCTGCCAGCAGGTCTATTGGCGAGCGCGAGACATCGATGGGCAAGTGCCCCGCGGTTTGAGCGGCGTCGACGAGAAACAAAGCCCCGGCCGCGCGGGCCATCTCGCCCACTCGGTCGATCGGCTGAATCGTTCCCGTGACGTTGGAGGCGTGAATGAGCGCGACCAGGCGGGTGTTCTTGCGCAGGGCCCGCTGCACGTCGTCCGGATTGATGCGACCGTCGCGATCGCCAGGCACGTAAGTGACCTCGACTCCCCGATCTCGCAAATTCCGCAGCGGCCGCAACACCGAATTGTGCTCGACCTCCGAGGTAACGACGTGATCGCCCGGGCGCAGAATTCCGTGCAGCGCCAAATTCAGACTGTCGGTTCCATTGAACGTGAAGACGATCCGATCTGACCGATCCGCGCCGAGCAACCGAGCGGCGCGCTCGCGACATCGCGCGACGACCTCGTGCACCCGCAGAGCCGCACGCGTGGTGCTGCGACCCTCAGCGGCGCCTTCTTCTTGCAGCGCGCGTTGGACGGCTGCCGTCACCGCGGGCGGTTTCGGATAGCTCGTCGCCGCGTTGTCGAGATAGATCCGCTGCACGAAGTGTTGGCCGAAAGAAGGCAAAACGACTCAGGCGAGTGTCGGGTATCAACCCGACGGTTTTTCAATCGTTCTGTATCTCAATGCAGTAAGAACCGGCCGACCGACACCGGCCGCTCGCCTGGTGTTTGCGCCAACTCTCGGTCACCCGCCGATCGAGTACATCGGACGCGACGGTTGAATGAAACGGGCCGTGTTGATTTCGTGACCTTCCTTCTTGCCGGCGATCGATAGCCGAACTGCAGCGACAATTTCCGCATCCGTCCCGCCTCCGCGCAACAATCCGCGGATGTCAGTCTCCTCCAGACTGAAGAGGCAATTGCGGAGCTGACCGTCGGCCGTCAGCCGAAACCGGTTGCAGTCCATGCAAAAGGGCTGGCTGACTGAGGCGATGAAACCCACACGCCCCACACCGTCGGCGAAGGTGAACTCCGTTGCCGGCGCACCGGGATCGGGCCGACCGCAGGGGACCAGCGGCATAATCTCGCGCGACAGCGTCTCGATGATCTCGTGCGCGAAAAGCACTTTGTCGCGCTGCCAGGCACAATCGGCGTCGAGCGGCATGTATTCGATAAATCGCATCTCGACCCCCGTCTCGCGGGCAAAATGTCCGAACGGAACGATTTCGTCCTCGCTCAGGCCGCGAACCGAGACGGCGTTGACCTTCAGCGGTTGGAAGCCAATCTGCTGCGCGACTCGAATTCCATTGACGACCTTCTCGAAACCCTCCCGTCGTGTGATCCGTTTGAATTTCTCTGCGTTGAGCGCATCAAGGCTGACGTTGAGCCGTCTTAACCCGGCGTCCCACAGGTTAGACGCCTGTTCGGCGAGCAGAATGCCATTGGTCGTCAAACCGACGTCGCGAATTCCCGGGATCGGCGCGATCTTGGCAACCAGCTGATGCACGTCGCGACGGACCAGCGGCTCACCCCCGGTCAGTCGCACCTTGTTGACTCCCAGTTCCGCGACGATGCGCACGAACCGCTCGATTTCGTCGAACGTCAGGAGTTTGTGTCGGTCCATGAACTCGACGTCATCGGCCGGCATGCAATAGAAGCAGCGGATGTTGCAGCGGTCGGTGACACTGATCCGCAAATTCGAGTGCACGCGGCCAAAGCCGTCGATGAGCGGAGCGGGGCGGGGCGCGTTGATCACGACGTTGGCCCCCGTTTGGATTCGAGTCCGGTCGTTTTCAGGACAGGCGATTCGAGCGCGGGCGACTCGAGCCCGGGATGGACCCATTCGCTCGTGCCGTCGTGCCAGTTCTCTTTCTTCCAAATGGGGACCGACTCTTTGATCGTGTCGATCAGGTAGCGCGCCGCCTCAAAGGCCTGGGCTCGATGGGGCGAACTGACGGCCACGGCCACGCTGATCTCGCCCAACTCCAGCCGGCCCACGCGATGGACGATGGCCACCCGGTCGAGTGGCCAACGTCGGCAAGCTTCTGTCTCGATCTCGGCCAATTTTGATTCCGCCATCGGGCCGAAGGCCTCGTAATCCAGAGCCGTCGTGCGGCGGCCGTGGGTCATTTCGCGAACGGTTCCCAAAAAGAGCACGACCGCCCCGCTGTCCGTGGATCGCACTGAATCTGTGAGAGCGGCGAAGTCGATTGGCTCGTCAGTGAGGCGTTGCATGCAGGTTATCCGCCGCTGACGGGAGGGAAACAGGCGACGTCCGCCTCAGGAGACAACTGCACGCGATCGTCGGCGTAATCAGTCCCGACGGCAAACAACAGACAAGGGACGAGGGCCCCCAGGTTCGCGGATTGGGCGGCCAAAGCCGCTCGTAAGTCGGCCACGCTGGCCCCTTCCGGTAACTCGACCGTGACTCGTTCGGCGCCCGCCGCGTCCCGAGCACGGGCGAACAGTCGCACGTCCAACTTCATGAGGCTACCAGCTTCCGCTTGGTCGGGCGCAGTTTGATCTCGATTTCGGGCATCAGTCCGTACGCATAAGCCAGCAGCTTGAGAGGATGCACCGTGGGCGTCTCGGTTCCCTGTTCCATTTGGAACTTGCAGCCGCTGCATTCGGTGACGCCCGCGTCGAGTTCGGGGCTGCGCATCGCCGTGATCAGATCCCAACCGATGCGCACCGACGTCCGGAAGTTCCGCTCGGTGAGGCCGTATGCCCCTGCCATGCCCGAACAGCCCTTCTCGATTCTATGCAAGCGGAGTTGCGGGATCAAAGAGAGCAGATCAGCCAGCGGCGTGCCGCACTCGAGTGCCTTGAGATGGCACGGCGTGTGATAGGCCACGTCCAAGTCGAGCGGTCGAAAGTCGGTCTTGAGCTTGCCGGTTCGGTGCAAGCCTTGAAGATACGCGCCGGCGTCGATCACTTGCGACGCCAACACGTCGACGTCGGGGTGGTTGAGGATCATCGGATATTCTTGCTTGAGACACAGCGCGGCGGTCGGCTCGGTGCACAGGATCGGATACCCCTCGCGGGCCAGCTCGGCCAGCTCGCGCACGTTCTGATCGGCCACGACGCGAGCCGCTTCGAGATCGCCGGCGGAGATCATCGCCATCCCCGAGGACGTCTGCGCCGGCGGCACGTAGACGCCGATGCCGTTGTGCTCCAGCACCGCCAGCAGGGCCTGACCCAACTGGGGATCATGAAAATTGGCGTAGTCGCTGACGAAATAGACCACCGTTGTGCGACCGCGACGTGACTTTTCTGGCTTGCCCGAACCGCGGCGCACCGTGCTGAGGAACGAACGCCGAGCAAACAGCGGCAGCTTGCGCCGGCGCGAGATGCCAACGAGGTGCTCGATGCACCAACGGGCAGCCGGATTGGCGATGGCCCAATTCATCGCCAGCGAGGCCGTACTTCCGAGCCAGCCGTAAGAATGAGCGCGCGACAAAATCCAGTCGGCCCGCGTGATGCCGTGAGCGGCGACCTGCTCGGCTTTCGCCTCGATCATCATCTGCGGAATATTGACGTTGCTTGGGCACTCCAACTGGCATTGCTTGCAGTTGAAGCACAGATCGCTCAGCGATTTCATCGACTCGGACGTCCATTCCCGCGGATCGACCCGGCCGGTGAGATAATCGCGAAGCACGTTGGCCTTCGAGCGGGGGCTGGCTTCCTCGCGACTCTCGATCCGGAAGAAGGGACACATCCGCGATCCGGGCGATTGCGTCTTGCACTGCCCGCAGCCGTTGCAGCTCAGCGCTTCCTCGAGCAGCGTTTGCTCGCTCCACCGCAATTGCAGCGGCACGGGTTCGGCGGCCGGTACCGACGCCGTCGGGCGAATCTGTTCGCGCGGCCAGCGGACATCGTTGCCCACGATCTTGCCCGGGTTGAGCACGTGCTTGGGGTCGAAAATTGCCTTGATGTCCTCGAAGACTCGGTAGAGCTGTCCGTACTCGGTGCGCAAGAAAGCCGAGCGGGACATCCCGTCACCGTGCTCACCGCTCACGGTTCCGCCGACTGCAAATACCGCCGCGTACAAATCTCGCGCGAGCGATTCGAGCTTCGGACCGTCTAGAGGTGAGGGCGGCGCGAGAAACGGTCGCAGGTGCAATTGGCCGGCGGCGGCGTGCGAATACAGAGAGGCCGTTACTTCGTGGCTCTGAAACACTTTTTGGGCAGCCCGCAGAAAGTCCAACAGCGTCGCGGGAGGAACAGCGATATCCTCGACGAGGGGAGTCGGGCGCGTCTGTCCTTTCAATCGCGTGAGCAGCGGCACTACCTTGCCCGGCAGCGTCCACAAAAACTCGACGTCCTCATAAGTGTGTGCCTGGTAGGCGACGACGGCGTTGACGTTCAGCGCACGCACCGCGCGGATCACCATCTGGATCCGATCCCGGCATTGGGCGTCGCTGAAGCCGATCTGCTCGACGATCAGCGCAACTTCCGCCGTCGGTGCGATCAATTGCTCAAACCGCGGATCGGCATCGCGGGCCAGCGAGAGCAATCGCCTATCCATCAAGTCGCACGCGCTGGGCTCCTGCTCGCCGATCTCCTGAACGGCTTTGATTGCGGATTCGAGATCGCCAAACAACAACAGCGCGACGGCCCGGTGGGGCGGTAGCACGGACGTGTGCAGCGTGGCCGAAGTGAACAAGCCGAGCGTGCCCTCGGAACCGACCAGTAGCCGCGGCACATTGAGCACCGAGCCTGCCAAAATGCCCCGTAAACAATATCCGGCTGCGTTGCGGATGAGCGCCGGCTGCTTGCGAAGAATCAGGTCGCGGTTCTCGATTAACAGCGCCGCTACGCGCTCGACGATCAGCCGCTTGGCGGCTTCCGCGTCGCCATTGCCCGTCGGCAGTGTGTCGAGCGCCGTCTCAGAGACGAAGGCCGCCTCGAGCTGCTTGGGCGTGAGCGATTCCTCGCCGAATTCAACGACCGTGCCGCCGGCGAGCACCGTCTCGATGCTGGCGACGTGATCGCGCGCCGAGCCGACGCGAATCGAATGCGAACCCGCCGCATCGACGGCGAGCATGCCTCCCACGGTTGTGACTGCGGTATTTGAAGGATCCGGCGGGAAGTACCTGCCGTGCGGCCGGAGAATGCAATTGAGTCGATCGCGCACGACTCCCGGCTGCACGCGCACTGTCTCGTCGCCGATCGACTCGACATTGTGCATGTGGCAAGAAAAATCGACGATCAGCCCGTCACCGATCGCGCCGCCGGCCACACCGGTGCCGGCGCCCCGGGCGACCAGCGGAGTTCCCGTTTCCGTCGCGTATTTGGCCAGCACGACGACGTCGTCACGATCGATCGGGCGGGCCACCCCGAGAGGCGACACTTGAAAAATGCTCGCGTCGCTGGCGTACGCCGCGAGCATCAAGGGCTCGCAGTACAGCTCCCCACGAAAGATTCCGGAGAGGTCTTCTGTGAGTTGGAGCTGTCGTTCGTTCACGTCGTTGTTGCCGTGCGATATCGTTCGAGCCGAGGCAGGAGGACTCACTCCTCATGAGAGGTGTTCAAGAGGAGACTCGAGAGAGCGATTCCCGGCGCAGACGCTCCTGTCGATACCGTTCGGCCACTTCCAAATCGAACGTCTCGTGGGCCGTCGCGGGCTCAAAACCGGCGTGACGAGCCGCGCAGCGATAACAGACCGATACGTCGCGCATGAACAAGTACAACAGAGCATCGATCAAAGCGAACCCCATCAAAATGGCCAACGCGAGCAGCGGCTGCCAGAGCGCATAAGCCACGGTGCTGAACAGAATCGCGGTCCCCACCATCAATAGCCCGGCGCGGGCCGAAAAGTTCTTCTGACGCCACAGATCATCACATCCGCAAACGAGGCACCGCGTCGGCTTTCCCTGCGCAAAATCGTCCGATGCGGCGTGCCGCTGCCAACCGCAGTTCGGGCAGCCGACTCCCCCGCCGGCGACGACGTCGATCCGACTCGACCTTTGGCATTTCGGACAACAAAACGTCAAAGCCACCGGTTCTGTTTGTCCGGGCTGGGAACTGACACTCGTCACGGCGAACGGTCCCTCATTGTGCGGCTCTGAAAATCGCTCTTGCGGCCAAGCGGTTCGACTTCGGCATGGACGGGTCCCAGGCAGGGTTGGATAATCCGGAGGATAGACTTGGCCGGAACAAATTCCTCTGGGCTGTCCTAATTTCTAACTTAGCTGATGCGTTCAGTGCCTGCCACGAAGAATCGCGCAAACCGCTGATTTGTATCAACTTCTGGCTTTGAAATGAGTCAGACTTTATCAAGGCCGCGGACTTGCCGAGCCGGGAGTTGCGGCTCGGAGAGTCCTAGTGAGGCCTGAGAGTTCGCCGTCGAAGGACACCCCGTCGATCTCAACCAGCCCAGCGCGGTCGGAGCCGCCGAAGCGGTCCGCATGTCCGCTTTGCGGAGGACCGCTGATCGAGATCAAGCAAAAGCTGCAATGCAGCCAGTGTCACGCGATTTGCGAGACGTGCTGCGAAGGCGGGCGGGGATAGATGAGCGCGGGTGACGTTCCACATTCCCCTTCCGCGCAAATCCGGGATGTGGCCGAACGGATCCTGTTGTCCGAGACGCTGACGGACAAACTCGCGAAGATTCCCGCGGGCCTCTCGGACGATCGCCCCGGTGCGTTGCTTCGCGTCTCGATCCCCGGGCGTCCGGTTGACTTGAAGTTTGCTCCGCGGCGCACGGCCCCAACGATGCCCCGGCCGGGGGCCCTTTGCGATCCCCAGAAGCGAGCGATCGCACACCATATTCTCGCCAATCACGAATTGCAGGCTCTGGAAGTGATGGCCTTTGTGCTGCTCGCGTTCCCCGATGCGCCGTCTGAGTTTCGACGCGGACTCGTTTCCATCATGCGTGACGAGCAGCGGCACACCAACCTGCACGTGAGGCGAGCGGCCGAGTTGGGGCTTCGGTTCGGCGAACTGCCGGTCAACGATTACATCTGGGCCAAGGCTCAAGCGTTTGAGTCGGTCCTCGACTACCTGGCCGGATTGCCGCTGACGTTCGAGGGCCGCAACCTCGACCACACGCTCGAGTTTGAAGCGGCGTTCGAGCGAGCCGGCGATCTGCAGAGTGCGGCCATTCTGCGCGCCATCCATCGGGACGAGATCGGCCACGTGCGCTTCGGATTGGAATGGCTCAGGCGCCTAAAGCCGGCCGAACAATCCGACTGGGACGCCTATTGCGCGCACTTGCACTGGCCTCTGCGCGCCGAAAAGGCGATCGGGGACACTTTGCACCGCGATCCCCGTCTGGAAGCCGGCATGACCGAGGAATTCATCGAACGGCTGGCGGCCGCCCAGCGCGAATCGCAGCCGCCCGCTCGTCGGAATCCTTGATCGGCCCAACGCCTCTTGCCTCGCTTTTACCGATCTGATTAAATCCCGCCCGCAGGGAGGCGAGGATGAAATCGATCCGGGGCAAACGGGCGCTGGTCACAGGGGCAGCTTCAGGGATTGGGCGCGAAATCGCGTTGCGACTGGCCCTCGAAGGCGCCGATGTCTGGCTGTTAGATGTCGATCTCGCCGGTCTCCAAGAAGTGGCCCACGACGCCCGAGTTTGCGGCGTCGAAGCGGTCGCCGCCCGCTGCGACTTGTCAGAGTCGACAGAAATCTCGGCTGCCATCGCTGACATGCTTGCGGCTTGGGGTTCGATCGACATCCTTGTGAACAACGCGGGTGTCGCATTTTACGGCGCCACCGAAAGAATGACCGCGCAGCAATGGGATTGGCTGCTGGCGATCAATTTGCACGCGCCCATTCAGATCACAAGAGAGCTGCTTCCCATATTGATGAGCCAAACTGAGGCCCATGTGCTCAACGTGTGCAGCGTCGCTGGGCTGGTGGCCGGCCCGCGTTCAGCCGCTTACCATGTGAGCAAGTTCGGTCTGGTCGGTTTCACGGAATCATTGCGTGCGGAATATGGCCGACGCGGCATCGGCGTGACCGCACTTTGTCCTGGGCCAGTACGGACCAATCTGTACAAGTCCGCGGTCAGCGGAAGCAAGCGAAAAGCCGTGCCCGTGCCCCCGGCTTGGCTGTGCACAACTCCCGCGCGGATCGCCGACGAAGCCGTGCACGCGATCCGCAAGAATCGCCGGCTCGTCGTGATCACTCCCATCGCCCACGTGTTGTTCAACGCGAAGCGATTTGCCCCGTGGTTCCTCGACTTGCTCAACCACGTGACGCTGCGCAAGCGCCGGCCCGCTGCTGGGGCAACCGAGACACCCGGCCTGCGCCCGTTCGTCCCAGCCGAGGCGGAGACGGAAGCGGAACCTGCCCTGCGCCGCGCCGCCTGAGGCGAACTCAGGCCGAGCGGCGCATCACGAGTCGGAAACGCAACGCCGCGTTCTCGAAAAAGATCTCCGGCGGCAACCGGTCTTCGAAGCGCTGGAAGAACCGGTCGCGTTCCTCGGTCTCGGCCATCCACGCTGCGCGATCGACTCCCAAGAGCTGCTCGGCTGCGTTTCCGGTGATTCCCATTTCCTTCAGGCCGAGATCGTCCGCGCGGGGCACGAGGCCGATGGCCGTTTTTTCCGCGTCGACCTCGCCGTGCACGCGGGCCACCATCCACTTGAGGACCCGCATGTTCTGCCGGAATCCGGGCCAGAGCCATTTTCCGTTGGCATCCTTGCGGAACCAATTGACGTGGAAGATCGACGGCATGCGATCGCCGCCGCGCTCGCCCATCGTTATCCAATGCCGCCAATAGTCGGCCATGTGATAGCCGCAGAACGGGAGCATCGCCATCGGATCGTGACGCAGCTCGCCGACTTTGCCTTCGGCCGCGGCGGTCTTCTCGCTCGTCATCGACGCACCGACAAATGTTCCGTGTCGCCAGTGGAAGGCTTGATAGACGAGCGGAATCGTCGTCGTGCGCCGGCCGCCAAACAGAATCGCGTGAATCGGCACTCCCTCGGGGCGCTCCCAGTCGGGCGAAATCGACGGACACTGCGACGCGGGGGCTGTGAAACGGCTGTTGGGATGGGCCGCCGGCGTCGGCGATTGGGGCGTCCACAAATTGCCCCGCCAGTCGAAGGCCTGCGTCGGTGGCGGACCGTCCATCCCTTCCCACCACACGCTGTGATCGCTCAGCAGTGCGACGTTGGTAAAGATCGTGTTGGCCTGACACGAAAGCATGGCGTTGGGATTGGTGGCCAGGCTTGTCCCCGGAGCGACTCCGAAAAATCCGTACTCCGGATTCACTCCATGCAATCGCCCGTCGGCACCAAATTTCAGCCAGGCAATGTCGTCACCAATCGTCTCGACCTTCCAACCGGCGGCGAGGTCTTCCGCGGGAGGCACCAACATTGCCAGGTTGGTCTTGCCGCAGGCCGACGGAAACGCGGCCGCGATGTTGGTCTTTCGGCCGCTCGGATCGGTGATGCCGATGATCAACATATGCTCGGCCAGCCAACCCTCATTGCGCGCGATCACACTGGCCAGTCGCAGGGCAAAGCACTTTTTGCCCAGTAGGGCATTGCCGCCATAGTTCGAGTTGACGCTAATCACCAGGTCTTCAGCCGGAAAATGGCTGATGTAACGATCCGTCGGATTGAGCGTCACGACGCTATGGATGCCCTTCACGAAGTCGTCCCGATCGCCCAGCTCGTCGAGTGCGACCTTGCCCATCCGCGTCATGATTCGCATGTTGGCGACGACGTAGGGACTATCGGTAATCTCGATGCCCACCCGGGCCATTGGACTCTTCGGGGGCCCCATCAGATAGGGGAGCACGTACATCGTGCGGCCCTGCATGCAACCAGCGAGGATACGTTCGAGCGTGACATGCATGGCGGCCGGATCCGACCAATTGTTAGTCGGGCCGGCGTCGCTTTTGTCGGGGCTGCAAATGAAAGTGCGGTCTTCGACGCGAGCGACGTCATTCACGTGGCTGCGGGCATAAAAGCAGCCGGGATGTTTGACCGGGTCGAGCGGGATCAGTGTGCCGTCGTCGACCATCTCGGCGCAGAGCCGATCGATCTCGGCCTGCGAACCGTCACACCAATGCACATGGTGCGGCCGGGTGAGGGCCGCGACCTGATCGACCCACGCCCGCAGAGCAGAATTGGACATCCGAATGCCCGATGAGTCAGGCGCCGACGCGAAATGTATCAGCAGCCTGACATGTGACGAAAGGACCGCTTGAGAAGAACTGACCTGGCGACGATTTGAAAAACTCTAGGCTACTGGGGCCTCGCTGGCAAGCGCGCGAGAAACTCCTTCACGCGCACGATGATCGGATCGGCCGCGTCCTCGAATACATAATGGCCGGCATCGGGCAGACGCAGCGTTTCCGCCTGAGGAAATCGCCGCTGAAATTCGTCGAGGAATTCGGTCGTGAAGCACCAATCGCGTTCGCCCCAAATCAGCAACATCGGCCGATCCGCCAGCTTCACAAGCCCTTGTTCGATCGAAGCCAGGGTCGAGTAGCTGGGATGAGTGGGCGCCAGCGGAATGTCTTGCACAAAGCGCAGCACGGCGATGCGGTCGTGCCAGTTGGCGTAAGGAGCCAAGTATCCGCGCCGCACTGCGGGAGTCAGCCGATCCGGTCGAACCACGGCCATTTGGAGCGCAGCCCGTGAAAAGAGATTCAAGCCGCGGACACCGAACGCTCCGATTCCAGGGATGCGACAGACCGCGATGCGGAGCGGCATCCGTTGCGAGCGAAACGCCGCAGTGTTGAACAGGACGAACTGCGAGAATCGCTCCGGCAGATGCCTGGCGGCCCCCATTCCGATCGCGCCGCCCCAGTCGTGTGCGAAGAGCGTGATCTCGCGGAGATCCAGCCCGACGATAAATCGCTCGAGATTCGCCACGTGCTGGGACAGACGATAGGGATAATCCTGCGGCTTATCGGAGAACCCACATCCGATGTGGTCCACCGCCAGCACGCGAAACTGCGGGGAGAGCGCCTTGATCAGGTTCCGAAACGCAAAGCTCCACGTCGGATTACCGTGCACGAAGAGCAGCGTCGGGCCCGAGCCTTCGTCGAGATAGTGGTAGCGCAGGCCGTCGAGCCGAAACTCGTGCGACTCAAAGGGATATTCTTGCTCGAAGCCGGTGCGGGCGGGGAATGTCAAAGGAGTATCGCCGCCTCGAGTGCACTTCCGAGTTAGACCGCTTGTTCCGCCGCGGCGACGTTCTTCAAGACGCTCAGCAGCTCTTCGATCATCTGCGGCCCGTGCGCGGCCGAGACAGTGATTCGCAAGCGGGCCGACTCCCGGGGCACGGACGGATGGCGCATCACGCCGACGAGAAATCCTTGCTGTTCCAATCCTTCAGCGACTCTCACGGCGACCTGCGCGTCGTTCATAATCACCGGCACGATCGGGCCGCTGCCTCCGGCAATCGTCTCCAAACCCAATTCTTGAATTCCGTCGCGCAGTTGCTGGCTCAGAACAAACAGATTCGCGCGGAGGCCGGGCTCAGATTCGATGATGTCGAGGGCCGTGCAGGCGGCCGCACAAGCAGAGGGCGGCGCGGCGGTCGAAAAAATCTGCGGTCGCGCCCGGTTCCAAAGCCAGTCGATCAGCGTGCGACTTCCACAAACGAAGCCGCCGACGGATCCGATCGCCTTACTCAAAGTGCCGACTCGAATTGCGACCGATTCTTCGACTTCGAGCAATTCGGCAGTGCCTCGTCCGTGCCGGCCGAAAACGCCGGTCGCGTGCGCCTCATCGACCAGCACTTGGGCCCCGTTGCGGCGAGCCAACGCGCAGAGCTCGCGAAGTGGCGCCTGCACGCCGTCCATGCTGAAGACGCCATCGGTGACGATCAATCGGCGACGGGCGCCCCGAGCAGCAGCCAAACGGGCTTCGAGACTCACGAGGGCGTGATGATTGTAAATTGATACCGAGGCGCCGCTGAGGCGGCAGCCGTCGATCAAGCTGGCGTGATTCAAGCTGTCCGAGAAGATCGCATCGTCGTCGCCGACGAGCGCCGTGATCGCCCCGACATTGGCGGCATAACCGGTCGGGAAGAGCACCGCGGCCTCCTGCCCCTCAAAATGCGCCAAGCGATGCTCGAGCCGTTCGTGCCAAATGGATCGGCCCACGACGAGAGCACTGGAGCCCGACCCCGTTCCGCATTCGACCGCAGCTCGCTGCGCAGCCTCGATCAGGCGAGGATCGTGTGACAGTCCGAGATAGTCGTTGGACGCGAAGTCGACGAGAATCCGGCCGTCCGCTTCACACCAACCGCCGGCGCGCCGACGAACCGTGCGCCGTTTTCGGAGCAAGCCTTGCTCGCCCAGCGCTTCGAGTTCGTCCGCCATCCAGGGAAAATGTTCCGGCATGTCTGCCTACTGCTTGGTGTTCGCTCTGCGCAGCCTACGTCAGTGAGATTCGATGATTACTGAGGCGTTCGGCCCCCGTCTCAGTGATCAAGTAATTGTGTTCAAACCGCATGCCCCCGACGCCGGTTTCGTATGAACCCGGTTCGAGGGTCACAACGTCGCCGGCCACCAGGACGTCGTCGCTCTCCGGAACGAAGATCGGCGGTTCCGGATGCGCCAGTCCGATGCCGTGCCCCGCGTGGTGTGGCAACGGCGGCCTCCCGGCATCGACAAACGCTTGGGAAACCGCGGCATACACGTCGGCTGCGCGGGTCCCGGCGCGGAGCACGCCTTCTCCGCTCTTGAGCGCCGCCGCACAAACCTGAAAGCGCTCCTGTTGTCGAATCGTCGGCACGCCGACCGCGATCGTGTTCGTGAAGTCGCTGCGATAGCCGTTGAGCACGACCGAGAAATCCAAGATGAATAGATCGCCCAAACGCAGACGATAAGCGGTCGGCAAGCCACCCAAGTGAGGCTGTTTATTCGTCGTGGCCCGAAAGTCGCCGTAAATCAACCCCGGTCGCGCGGCCGTCGCGATCACAGCCTGCTGAACTTCGCGAAACACATCCATCTCGGACACGCCCGTCCGGATGATCTCCCACGCTCGCGCGTGGCCCGCGTCGGCGGCCCGCATGCATTGTTTGAGCAGAGTCAGTTCGTCGGGATCTTTCTGCCGTCGCAACTGGCGAATTGCCGAACCGAGACTGAACGCGTTGCCGCCCGACGGACAATTCCGGACGTCGGCCGGAGACAAGACTTCCCAAGTGGCCACCGGGAGCCATTCGGTCTCGACGAGACCCGAACGGCCTGCGAGTTGTGGGGCCACTTGCTTGAGCGCCGCGAGTAAAGCGTGATCGCGATTGATGGGGGATCGTTGATGGTCGTACCACATCTCGACCACTTGGCGATCGACCTGCGGCTCCGACGACTTGGAGCCCAGGGTCATGTTGTCGCACAAGAGCGTCGCGCCGTTATCGCGCTCAAGCAGCAGAAGCCCGCGCTCGCCTGCGGAAAAGCTCAGCGGATGGACCCAAAAGTTCGCCAGGTAGTTGATGTGCCGGGGATCCGCGATCAGCAACCATTGGACTTGGGGATCCACAACCTCCCAAAGGCGTCGCCGTCGGGACAGGCAACCGTCTTTGGTCAACATCCCAACGATCCCCGCCGTCTTGGTGCGTGTGAGAGAGTCGCAGCGCCGTCGCGTCCCACAGTTTTAATGGAAACCCTTGGCGGCGAGCCAGCGTTCGGCGTCCAAAGCGGCCATGCAGCCGCTCCCCGCAGCCGTGATCGCCTGACGGTAATAATCGTCGGCGACGTCACCGGCGGCAAACACCCCTTCGATGCTCGTATAGGTCCGCGCGGCCGTGGTCCATTTGATGTAGCGCTTGTCGGTCAGCTCGAGTTGGCCCTGCAGAAAATCGGTGTTCGGCGTGTGCCCGATCGCGGCGAAGTATCCGGAGGCAGAGAGTTCTTCGTGCTTGGCCTGGTCCTTCGTGTTCCGAAGACGGACGCCGGTTACGCCGTGCTGATCGTTCCCCAGAACTTCGTCAACCTCCGAGTTCCATTTGACCTGGATCTTGGGATTGGCTAACACGCGGTCGGCCATGATCTTACTGGCGCGAAATGCTTCGCGGCGATGCACGAGATGGACGGTCGACGCGAACTTCGAAAGGTAGGTCGCCTCCTCCATCGCGCTGTCGCCGCCGCCGATCACGACCAGCGGCTTGTTGCGGAAGCGCGGCAAGGCCCCGTCGCAGACGGCGCACGCGGAGACGCCTCGGTTCTTAAATGTGTCTTCCGACGGCAACCCCAGATAGTTGGCGCGGGCACCGGTCGCGACGATGACCGAGTGGCTCTCGATGCGGCGGCCGCCCAAGCAGTGCAGTTCGAATGGATGGCGTCGAAAATTGACTTCAGTGACGTCGTCGGTGAGGACTTCCGTGCCAAAGTTGACCGCTTGTTGGCGCATCAATTCCATCAGCTCGGGGCCGCTGATGCCGTGGCCCGCGTGGGGAGGCATGTACTTGCGGCGGTCGCCATCGATGGCCGAATCGAGGTAAGCATCGAGCTTACCGGCGGCGTAGCCCGGGTAATTCTCGACCTCGGTCGTGAGCGCAAGCTGTCCGAGTGGGAGCGTGCCCTTGCACCGGTTTTCCTCGGTGATGGCACCTTCGATTACCAGGGGATGCAAATTGGCGCGTGAGGCATAGATGGCGGCAGCCCATGCCGCCGGACCAGACCCGATGATCACGACTCTAAGCGGCCCCTCATGAGCCGACGTTCCCGACTTGTCAGCCACTCTTGCGACCTATCTGTTGAATGAGACGTGCAAGCTGCGATTTCGACCGCAGGCAAAGCGGTTGCCTTACCACGTTGCAGAATTGTAGGCGCAGCGACGATAGCGGCGCGATGTGCGGCTGGCAACCATTCGAACGGCGCCCAGACAACAGATTGAATTCGAAGCTTAGGGCCAAGTGACGAACGGGGAAACGAACCTGTGCGCGCAAAGAAAAGGCCTCCTAACCAACACGGTTGGTCAGGAGGCCTTCCGAATAATCCAGGTTGCAAGTGCGGGCCAACGCTTGCTTCCCGGCGTTATAAGAGTAATGCACAGCGCGTGCCGAATTTCGGCAACATTGAACACTTTGTTGCAAGTTGTTTATATAAAATGCTTTATGTGTTTATTGCTCACGAGTGGCTACAAAATGTCCCCGAGACTAAGTGTATTGTTTTACGACAATCGTCTGTAAAATGGGCGCTCGTTTTTAATACATCCCCTCCACGGCCTCAGTTGCGCCCACTAGTAGGACGCCGATTCCCACGGAACCAAGTCGAAAAGTTGACCCTTGTCAGCCCGACGGCTGCGATGGGATACTTATGAACCATGCCTTCCGCAGATAAAAACAACCCATCGGGGGTCCAAAGCGCTCCCCCGATCGTGACCGTGCCCCGTTTTGTCGCAGCCAAATCAAAACATGTAAAACTATCTCTCTTAACGGCTTACGACTTTTCTTGGGCTGGAATCTTCGACGAAGCGGGCGTCGATGCAATCCTGGTCGGCGACTCCGTTGCCATGGTAGTCCAGGGGCATCCCACGACCTTGCCTGTCACGCTCGACGAAATCATTTACCACGCCAAGCTGGTTGTTCGCGGCACTCGTCGTGCCCTGGTCATCGTCGACATGCCGTTTATGTCGTATCAGGTTGGCCCGCGGCAGGCCGTTCGGAACGCCGGGCGTATCCTCAAGGAATCGGGCGCTACCGCAGTGAAGCTCGAAGGGGGTGAGGCGCAGGCGGAGACCATCCGTGCGTTGACCACCGCCGGTATCCCGGTGATGGCCCACGAGGGCATGAAACCGCAATCGGTCCACTCGCTGGGAGGAATGGGGAAGATTCAGCGCGACGAAGAGGTCCTTGTCCGAGACGCGCAGGCCGCTCAGGATGCCGGAGCCTTCTCGATCGTGCTCGAGTTGATTCCGCAGGCCATCGCTGCTCGGATCACTCGCGAGCTGGCGATTCCGACGATCGGCATCGGAGCGGGCCCCGCTTGCGACGGTCAGGTGTTGGTGGGCTACGACATGCTCGGGTTGACGGGTGACTTCCATCCCCGGTTCCTGAAAAAATTTGCCAACCTCCGCGCCGAGGCAATTCGCGCCGCGGCGCAGTACACGGCCGAAGTGCGTAACGGTGCGTATCCTGGCCCCGAGCACTCGCACGATTGACGGCGCTCCAAGCCGCGGGAACGTGAGTGGGGGCTCTCTCGATGCCCGCGTGACGACGTCCGCTATCGCAAGCGTCTGCCGGCGCTTAGAATCGGCAGTGTCAGTGAAGTCGCTAGCCGGGGAGTGATCGCGCCAGCATGTTGCGGATCCTAGGCAATCGCAAGCGCCTGTGCGACGGCATCACGCGCCGTGACCTGCTGCAAGTCGGGGGCGCCAGTTTTCTCGGTCTGAGTTTGCCTCGCCTGCTGGAAGCGCAAAGCATTTCGCCGGAGGCGCAGTCCGCGCTCCGCGGTGATCTGGCCGCCAGTTTCGGCCGAGCCAAGCACTGCATTCTGCTCTTCCTCTACGGATCGCCGAGCCAACTCGAGACGTTCGACATGAAGCCGAACGCTCCGGTGGAAATCCGGGGGACCATGAAGCCGATCGCTTCGTCGCTTCCTGGTCTCGACGTCGTCGAACATCTGCCGCGAACAGCTCGCGTGATGGATCGAACGACAGTCGTGCGCTCGGTGACGCATCCCTATCCGATTCACGGCGTGGCCTTCGCGACGACGGGGACGCCGGCCATTGATGTCGCGATGGAGTTAAGCCCGGCCGATCCTCGACACCAACCGTACATCGGCTCGATCGTCGAATACTTGCAACGGCGGCAAGGAGCACAGCGGAACGCGGTCGACAACGTCTTTCTGCCGTTTCCCTTCAGCAGCCAGCGCACCGACGAATCGCATCGCGCGGGACCCTACGCGGCCTACCTCGGCGGCGAGTATCACCCGAAATGGACGGAGTTCGTCGGCGAAGGAACCAAATCCATCGTCAAGGCGCGAGCCGGCGGCTTCTCCTTTCACGGCAAGGAACCCTACCTGGAGTGCACGCGGGACAGCACGTTTCGCATGTCGAACACGGGCGTACTGCCGGGAATGTCGCTGGATCGGTTGGATCGCCGGCGGACACTGCTCGAACAGTTCGACGCGATGCGGGGCGATCTGGAGAAATCGGCCGTGGGTCGGCCACTGACGCGTTTCCAACAGACGGCGTTTTCGATGTTGTCTTCGCCGAAGGTCGCCGAAGCGCTCGACGTGCGAACTGAGCCGCTTACCACGCGGAATCTGTACGGCATGTCGCTATTCGGGCAGTCGTGCCTGGCAGCGCGGCGCCTGGTCGAGGCGGGGACGCGATTCGTTTCCGTCTTTTGGGACGAGTACGGCTTGGCGGGCGACGCCTGGGACACCCACTTCGGCCACTTCCCGCGAATGATCGACCAGCTTTTGCCGAACTTCGATCTCGCGTATTCCGGACTGATTTTGGACCTGGAACGCCGCGGCCTGCTGGACGACACACTGGTGTTGTGCCTGAGCGAACACGGCCGCACGCCGAAACTGGCCGACGTTGCCGGGGGCGGTCGCGATCATTGGTCACGCGCTTACTCGGCACTCTTTGCCGGCGGAGGCGTTGCTCGCGGCCGCGTGGTCGGCTCGACCGACGCCGTGGCGGGAGACGTGAAGGATCGGCCTGTCTCGCCCAAAGATCTTTTGGCGACTGCCTATCATTTGCTCGGCATCGACCAGCACACGCGTTTGCTGGATCGAGGCGGTCGGCCGATTGGTTTGCTTCCGGACGATGCCGAGCCGGTTGCAGAAATGATCGCGTAACACGCAACCGCGGTTTGCGGGCTTCGGCACACTTGTCGCGCCAAGTTTTTGCCAGGCTCATTCGCCGCGGATGAACAATCTGTTAGACTAACTCCGCCGCGCCGGTGGGTCGGCGCGGCCATCATCGCCCACGTCAACCTTGCGCGACCTCTATGAGCTCTTCGGACCGCAATCGCTCTTCCGGATTGATGCTCTCCCTGCCCGCGATCCTGTCGTTCCTGATCGGCGCGGGGTCGCTGTTCGTCCTCTGGAAATTCGAGTTTCTGTTCGTGCAGCTCAGCGACACTGAGCGGCTGCTGCTCTACGGCGCTGCGATTGCCGCCCTTGTCTGGGGGGTTACGCGGGCGTTTACCGACATTCCTGTCGCCTTGCCGCGCCGGTTTCAGTTCGGCTTGCACCGCGTTTCGTTGCCGCGGACAGGCCAATTCTATCTCGTGATCATGATTTTGATTTTCTCCGGATCCCTACTGGGCCGGTCGAACATGCTGATGCTGGTTTTCTCGATGATGGCCGGCCCGTTTGTGATCAACGGCTGGATCACCTATTCGATGCTCAAGCGGACGGCCGTCGAGCGGGTCGCGCCGACGCGTGTGATGGCCGGCGAGCCGATGTCTGTCGAGTTGATCTTGGTCAACCGCAAACGGCTCATGAGCTGCTGGCTGATGTCGGTTCGCGACAAAATCGAGAACGACGAAGAAGCACTTGAACCGAGCCTGCTCTTCGCGCGGGTGCCTGCCGGCGAGCGGCAATCGGGGCACTACCAGGCGCGACTCAATCGCCGCGGGCGTTACCGCCTCGGGCCTGCACGAATCACCGCGCGGTTTCCGTTGGGAATTGTCGAACGCGGTTTGTTGGTTCCCGTGCCGGGTGAAATCCTGGTCTATCCGCGGCTCGGACGACTGTCCTCCCGTTGGATGCGCGAGCACTTTCTCGCGTCGGACCTGGTCGAACGCCGGGAACTGCGTCAGGGAGCCTTCGACGACGAATTCCATCGCATCCGCGAGTATCGCTGGGGCGACAATCCGCGGGCCATTCACTGGCGCAGTTCTGCTCGCCACAACGAGTTGATGGTCCGCGAATATCACCAGAGCCGCGACTTGAACCTGATGGTGCTCGCCGACCTTTGGCTTCCGCCCAAGGCCGACGCTCAGGATCGCGAGCATCTGGAGCTTGCGCTGTGCGTCGCGGCGACGATGTGCGTATCGCATATGAAAGAAAGCCGCGACTCGACATTGAACGTGGCCATTGCCGGGAAGCGACTCTCGCAGTGGACCGGCGAATCGCGGATGTCCAACGTCGATCCCTTGATGGACCTGTTTGCCATGGCTGAGGGGACGCAACATCCAGAGGTCGCCGCGCTCCTGCAACAATCCGCCACCAAACGTCAGCATGGCACGCGCGTCGTGCTGGTCACGACACGCGCTCCGAACTCGGCGCAGCGGCGGGATCTCGACCGCATCGTGTCGGAGCATGCGGTGCACGAAGCGACCGGCCCACTCGAGATCGTGGAGGCCGACTACGATCGCTTGGGGCCAATTTTCGAGTTTGTTTAACCATTCCTGAACCGGTTCCCTCCATAAAATGCGTCTTAGGTTAATGGTCTCAGCCGACTGAATCCTGAGGAGCGTGCGTGTCTCGCATCCCCACGGTCTTTTTCATCAGCGTCTACGGGCTCGTCGCCATGGCGGGCGTGATGCTCGCCTTTGCGGAAGGTAATCCCTTCCCCGAGATCTTGACGCCCGCACTGGCGCTCATCGCCTACGTGCTGACGGATCGCGCGCGAACGGTGTATCTGCCCTTGCTGTGGGCCAACCTCTTGGGAATAGCCGTCTTCCTGATGGCCGGATGGCAAATGCGCCATCAAACGCTCGAGCAGCGGCTGTTGGTCGCCTCGCACTTGCTCGTTTATTTGTCGTGGATCGTTCTGTTCCAGAAAAAAAATCTGGCCCAGTACTGGTGGATGTGCGCGCTGGCCGTGCTTCAGGTCGCGGTCGGGTCGATCTTGACCATCGAGACCTCTTACGGGGGCCTGCTGATCGCCTTCATGTTCATGTCGATTTGGACCCTGTCCCTGATGTCTCTCTACGAGGCCTACTTGCAGTACGAGGCGGGTGGGCCGAGCAACGTGGCGGTTCGTGCAGCCGGCGGCGCTCGGGCGGGAGGCTGGCGGACGGGGCGGAAGGCGGCCGCCGAGCAGGCACGCATCCTGTGGACCAGGCCGAGCGCCGCGCGAGGGAGCATTCAACTTGACCCCGACGAACGTTGGTTGGGACTGCGTTACACGCGTTCGATTCTCGCGATCGGAATGGCGGCGTTGCTCGTCGCCG
>DASRXU010000459.1:0-2698 GCA_035687365.1 Planctomycetaceae bacterium
TTCAGCGATGGCGGCGACACGGAGCAGTTCTGTTTCCGTGCAAGGCGGCACAGCGAACAGTTCCGCCAAAGCCAGCTCGCCCTTCGTGAGTGTTCCCGTTTTGTCGAAGGCGATCGTGTCGACGGCGGCCAAGCTCTCGAGCGCGGCCGAGCCTTTGACCACCACGCCCTTGCGAGCCAGCCAGGCCATAGCCGCGATCACGGCGGTCGGCGTTGCCAGAATCAACGGGCACGGGCAGGCGACGACCAACACCGCAAGCGCTGGTCGAAAACCATTCCGCCAATCCCCCGTGCTCCACCGCCAGGCAATCAACGTCACCAGGGAAGCGCCGAGCACAAAGGGGAGAAAAATCCGCGCCAGCCGATCAGCAGTGCGTTCCAGCGGTGTCTTCTGCCGCGTGGCCTCCGCGACCAGTTCGACCACTTTGGCCAGCGTCGTGGCCTCGCCGACTTTGTTCGCGACAACGCTGAGCGAGCCGTATTGATTGAGCGTTCCCGCGAAGACTTCGCTGCCCGTCTGCTTGTCGACAGGCAGACTTTCGCCCGTGAGGGCGCTCTGATCGACGGTCGAGATTCCGGTCGAAACTGTGCCATCGACGGGCACGCGCTCGCCGGGCCGAATCGTTACCGTTTCTCCCTCGCGGAGCTGTGCGACAGGAACATCGACTTCCCGACCGCCGCGCAGCACGTGAGCCACATCGGGGCAGAGATCGAAGACGCGACGAATCGCCGATTGGGCTCGATCGAGTGTGTAGCCCTCGACGCTCTCGCCGCACAATGCGATGAAGACGACGAGAGCGGCAGTCATATACTCGCCGAGGACAATGGCCGCGAGGGCTGCGATCGAAAGGGCCAGCTCGGCTCCGACGCGGCCTTCAAAGAGGCCTTCGAGCGTCTGATAGAGAATGCGTCCGCCGCCGAGCACGGCTGCCAAAAGGGCCAATCGAAAGCCGAGCGGCGACTGGTAAGCGGCCCAGGTCGAATCGCCGAACAATCCGATCAGCAGGTCGGCCGACAGCAGCGCGCCAACGACTACCGTCAAAAAATAAACGGGGGCCGACTGATAGTGAAAACTGCCACCCGGCAGTCCGAAACCCGGCTGGGCCGCCGCGTCGTCAGGCAGAAAGTCGCGGGCCGAATCGGGAACGTAATGCATGAGAGCATATCGTGGCGTGGAGCGCTGTGTGCCGCGCCGGTTTCGGGACCGATGGAAAGAGAGGCGCCGCAGCTTGCGAAGGACTTGGGCCCCGCGATGCCGGACCTTCATCGTAGCCCGCTGGAAAGGCACATGCCAGATTCGCCGCCTGAGTCGGTCATGTTGGCGCTCAAGCAGGGGTCACCGCGCTCAAGGCTCGCGCGTGTCGTTCAGCAGGTGCGAGGCTTCTTCGACGTTCTGCGTTCGCTGCACGTGGACTTGCGGCCCATCGAGATCGATGTCCCGGCCCGTTTGGGCACGAACGATGGCTTCGATCTTCTCTTTGTTGAGCGTCGCCGGATCGTTGTCGATCCGTGTCAGCGGCACGGGAGCGGCCGGCGGACTGCCGGGCGGAGCCACCGGAACTGGGTAAGCCCCCGGCGGCGGATACGCGCCAGGTGGGGGATACGGTGGCGGATAGGCCCCTGCGGGCGGAGCCGGGTAATAAGCCTGCCCGGGGAGATAAATGGCACCGGTCGCGAAATCGACGACGAAGGCCACGACGCCGGGAATCACGAACAGTAAAACGCCCAAGCCGTCGAGAACCACAATCGAGGGATCGAGCGGGCCGGTTCGGGGCTGTCCCCAACGTTCGGGATGAATGATCGTTCCGCAAGAGGCCGCCTGCAGTGAGAACGCGGCAACCAGCATCAGAGCCAGCGGTCGCTTGGTCCTCACCACGACGCGCATCAACTTCCGGACGAGAGGAGCATCGGCGCGCATCATACGGGCCCTCAGGGAACGAGGCGGAAAGCTGGGATACGAAAAGCGAAGAAGCTCGCGGGGACGTGAGTCGACAGCCGGCTGGCAGATTGGGCGGGAAAGATAGGCGAAATCGGCGAATGCGACAAGATCGCCCTGAAGCTCTGAACCGGGCCGCAATGTGTGCGAAGAGGGGCTGTCGTCTTATTGCTTACGGTGACAGGACTTCGTTGACGACGCGCCCCTCGGCAGTCGGTAACGGGACATGCAGCAATCGAGCGATGGTCGGTGCGACATCGATGTTCTCGATCGTCTTGATTCGCGCGCCGGCCCGAATTCCCGCTCCCCAGGCCACAAATGTCGCCTGCATAAATGGCGGCTCCGGGCGATGTCCGTGACATCCTTTGTGCCCGCCTGCATCGGCGATCGGCTCACCAATTGTTGCGTCGTCGAAAGCGTAGCCGGGCCGCGTCGTCAGCACGAGCTGGGGCATTTCTGGATTCTCCTCGGGCCGCGGTAGACCGAGCTTCGCGAACTCAGCTGATTCCGAGACGCTTCCCACGGCCTCGAGCTTTTTCAACTCGGCGCGGATTTCCGCACTGCGAGCTTGCGCTTGTTTGTCGAACAGATAGACGAATGCGGAACCGCCAGTGGCAACGCTCCACGCAGCGCGTCGCGTCACATTGCCGGACTTATCAGTCCCGAGGAGCCCCAACCGTTTCAAGATCACGTTAGGTCGAATCAGTTTGTCATACGGGGCAAACCCATGATCGGAGACGACGAACAGCGCCGACTCGGCCGC
>DASRXU010000460.1:0-9478 GCA_035687365.1 Planctomycetaceae bacterium
TGCGTGCAGGTCGTGGCCGAGTGTTTCAGCGGAGGCCGTGCGGCGGAGCACGAAGCCTGGCTCGAATTCCTTGGGCTCGTCGAGCCCGAAGGCCCGTCGAAACAGTCTTCCATCGCGGGCCCCCAGCACGGCATCGACTTCGGCCGGTGTCCAAACGTAGTAGACCCCTTCGACGCCGTCGGTTTGCGCATCAAGGGACGAGATGAAGCCGCCGGCAGGGTCCGCCATTTCGCGAAGCACAAATCCGAAGGCCTGCTCAGCGACGCGGCGGTATTCGCGTTTTCCGGTCCGGTGGTAGACATCGGCAAACAATTCGGCCAGTTGGGCCTGGTCGTAGAGCATCTTCTCGAAGTGGGGGACGTGCCAGCGACGGTCGGTGCTGTAACGGTGGAACCCGCCCGCCAGCTGATCGACGATGCCTCCCGCGGCGATGTGGTCGAGCGTATTCGTCACAACCGCGTCGGCTTGCTGATTGTTCGACTGGGTATTGTTCGATTGGCGGGCCGCGAACTCCAACAAGCCGAGCTTTGCGGGTTCGGGAAACTTGGTAGCGTTCGGCTCGTGCGAATCGAAATCGATTCCTCCGAATTCCGGATCGCGCGACTCGATCAAAGACTTGACCGTCGCCGTCACCAGCTCTCGATTGAGTTTGACGGGTGCCGGATTGAAACCCGCGCGAGTCAACCGCCGCACTTCGTCACAGATCAAGTCGGCGCTTTTGAGGACGCCCGCGTGGTCGCTCTGCCACGCGTTGCTCACCCGGGACAGGACAGTGGTGAATCCCATCTGGCTCGCGCGGTCTTGAGGAGGGAAATAGGTCCCGCCCGCGAACGGCTTGCCGTCGGGAGTAAGAAACATCGACAGGGGCCAGCCGCCGGAATCTCCCGAGCCGGCGGCCTGCGCATAAACCAAGTAGGCCGTCATGTAGATGTCGTCGACGTCGGGGCGCTCCTCGCGATCGACTTTGACGTTGATGAAATTGGCATTCATGATGCGCGCGATGTCTTCGTTCTCGAAGACCAATCGCTCCATCACGTGACACCAATGACAACTGCTGTAGCCAATCGAGAGGAAGATCGGTTTGCCTTCCTTCCGGGCCTTCTCGAAGACCTCGGGCGACCAGGCGTACCAATCGACGGGATTATGCGCGTGCAGCAGCAGGTAAGGACTGGTCTCGCGGGCCAGCCGATTCGCGCGGCGCGCTGCGGCGGGATGCTTGACCTCCGCTTTTGAAGCTGCGGTCGGCGGCGCTGCGCCAGGGTCGGCTGGGCAACTGCTGGGCAGACAAAGAAATCCGATTCCGAGCAAGACCAACGTATGGCTAGAAGTCAGCCCACAAGATGGCCGAAACCGATCCAGAAATGTCACCGATCGCATGCGTTCCTTCTCCCGATTCGTCGCGCGGCGGCCGAGGAGGGACGCGATTTCCAGCCCGCTCCCCCCGGGGTCGAGTCGTGCAGAATTGTAGCAGGAGGAGGCGCAGTGTCCCTAGACCGACTGCCGCCGTTAACAGGCGTCTGAGCCCGGCAACTCGAACGAGCCGGACGAGGGTCAGGCGGGGACGGGCGTCTTTTGTAGAATCTGGCGAATCACCGCGCGCGACCGGTCGCGCTGGCCTTCGCGCACCAGTCCACGGCAGACAATGCGATGTGCCAGCACGGGAACGGCCAAACGTTTGACGTCGTCGGGAATCACGAAGTTTCGCGACTCGAGGAACGCCAGGCACTGCACGGCGCGGAATAAGACGATGGCGCCCCGCGTACTGACTCCCAGGTCCAGTTCCTCGTGCGTCCGAGTGGCGGCCACGATGTCGAGCATGTACGAGTTGATCGAGGGATGCACCTTCACCTCGCGGGCGACGGCCTGCACCCGCTTCAACTGGTCGGCGTTGAGGACCGGCTGGAGACGGTCGACGATTTCGCCGGCTCGATGCGCCTCCAGGATTTGCATCTCGTGCGCCCGGTCGGGATATCCGATGTCGGTGCAGATGCAGAAGCGGTCGAGTTGATTTTCGGGCAGCGGATACGTGCCTTCGTACTCGTGTGGATTTTGCGTGGCCAGCACGAAGAAGGGGGGTTCCAGCGGATAGGTCCGGCCTTCGACCGAGACCTGCCCTTCGTTCATCGCCTCGAGCAGGGCGCTTTGCGTCCGGGGCGTCGTCCGGTTGATTTCATCCGCCAGCAGAATGTTGGTGAAGATCGGCCCGCGACGGAACTCGAAATCGCCCAGGTTGGGCAAGTAGACGCTCGAACCCAGGATGTCGCTGGGCAGCATGTCGGGCGTGAACTGCAACCGTGTGAACTTGCAGTCGAGACTCTTCGAGATCGCCTTAGCGAGCAACGTCTTGCCGACGCCCGGCGCATCCTCAATCAAGAGGTGCCCTTCGGCTAACAGGGCGACGACGGCCAGGCGAATTGGCTCCGGCTTCCCCAAAAGAACGCCGGCAATGCTTCGCTCGAGTGCTTGGACCAGACTGTTTTCGTCGGACACGCCTGCCTCCCAGATGTGTTTTCGAAGCACCCCGCGAACCGGGGGGGCGGCCGGAATTCGTACCGGATGCGAACGGCCCGCGCCTGGCCGGCAGACACCCACCTGCTGAAAAGCAGCCACTATAAACAAGCGAAGGCGAACGCGTCAGTCAACGGCCAAGCCTTGTCCATGGGGCCGCCCGCCAGCTCGTTGACGTTTGGGGGGATTCGCCCTGCCCGTTCGACTTGAACGAAGTCAGCAAGACGTGGGGCGGCAAGGTCTTCCGGCTTGGCAAGATGTAGGGGTGCCGGTTTCACCTCCGTTTAGCCTCGCGACCGTGATTAAACGGCAATTGATGGTTTGGAGGGATTCGCCAGGACGAAGAACAATTGTCTGCGAAAACGCGCGGCCTGAATCCGCGTCCCTTGAGTCCTGGTGGTTGAACCCGCCGTCACGGACCAGTGCTCCCTAAAAGCGAGGCGCCAAGGATGGCACCCGTCGGCCCGCTGCTGCGTCTGTGGAAACCAAGGCCGACCGAAAGCGTCAGTGCGCGGCGGTCGGCGAGTGCGGCTCTGACGACGATTGCGCTCGTTCTTGCCCTCTTCGTGGCGACCCCGCTTCCCGCGGACGAATTCCCGGGGTCGCTTTTGGGTGACTCCCGGTCGCCAATCGCCACTGCACCCGCTGTTGTCGACGTGCAGTCGCGGCCGTCTTGGTGGGGGATTCCGAACTTGGCGCCACGATTCGTCGCCATCGACGAAAGCCCACCGACCTCTGGCTTCTCCACTCCCAGCTGGCTGAATCCCGCCGCTGCGAGCAGCAGTTCGAGTTGGTGGACGGCATTGAGCCGCTGGGAAGCGCGACTGTGGCACCCCGAACGGCCGACCATCACTCTGACTTCGGCAGAAACGTCCTCGATTGGCTTCGACGAGGAAGCGCCCCCCCTGCCGCAGGATGGGATTACAGTGCTCGCGCCCAATCAGTCCGACATGACTCCCGCTCAGGCTGGTTCCGACTTTCAACCAATCGATATTTGCGCCCCGCCGATCCGCTTCACCGACGATGCCTGGGCCTTCTTGCCGCGACTCGGCCGTGACGCCTGGGGACTCGTGAACTGGGACAACGCGATTATTCTCGGCGTGGCGCTCGGTGGGTCGCTGGCACTGCGCGGCGAGGTCGACCAGGACGTTCGTAACTGGACGAACCAGCACCCCGACCGCTGGGGCGAGGGATCGAAGATCATCGGCGACTTAGGAGTGGCCCAGTATCAAGTCCCCGTGATCCTGGGCGCGTACGCCTTCACCGTCTGGGAGCAGGATCAATACGGGCATGACATGATGGGCTCGCTGATCAGCGCGTACAGCCTGTTCGGCGTGAGCACCCTCGCGATCAAGGTGGTCGCCGACACGAAACGTCCGAGCGATCAATGGAACGGGGGTAATTACGGCTTCCCCTCCTGGCACGACGGCAGCATGTTTTGCATGGCCGCCGTCATCGACGAATACGAGGGACACTGGGTCGGTGTGCCTCTGTATATCCTGTCGGGTCTGATCGGATTTAGCCGCATTGACACCCGCGATCACGACCTCTCCGACGTCGTGTTCGGCGGAGTGCTGGGCTACGTGATCGGGAAATCGGTGGCCGGTCGCGCTTTGTACGGCGATTCGCGGGCGGTGCACATTGTGCCCTATTTTCGCGACGGTTCCGCCGGCCTGATGTTCGACACCAGCTTTTAGGTGTCGCGCGACTTCGGTCGATCGGGCCATCTCGTCGACGGCCACCGCTCATTTTGTGGCTGATTTGCCCACGCTCCACGAGCGGCCTTTGCGCTCGTTTCGTACAATTCCCCGGCGATTGCTGCGATCGGCGGGGCGAGACGTGCAATCGCTCCTTGAGTTGATAAATTGGAGCTTGGGTATTTGGGGCCGGGGTGAGAGAGCCGCATGCCAGTCAAAGTTCGCTGTGCGTCGTGCGAACGCGTCGTCAACGCGCCCGATCGCGCGCGGGGTAAAGCCGTCAAGTGTCCGCAGTGCGGCAAGCCGATCCGCGTTCCAGCCGAGAAAGCCGCGCCAGTCGCCAAGAAAGCGGCCGCCCCTCCTCCCAGCGGCAGCATGGTGATCGCAAACCTCGACCTCGATCGACTCGAGGACGCGCAAACTCGCATTTGCCCGAAGTGCAGCGCAGAGGTCGGGGCGGAAGACGTCGAATGCCCCGAGTGCGGTGTCACCCTGGCCACCGGCCTTCTGAGCGCGAAACAGCAGACCGAGCGCAGCCGTAAGGGCCCCGATCCTAAGAAGTACTACACGGACTTCTTCAGCGACAGTTTCGAGTTCTGGAAAAAGAACAAGCGACTGTCGATCAGACTCAGCCTGAACTCGGCGATCTTCACCGCCCTGGCGATGTTCAGCGTCTTCATGTCGTTGTGGTCCGCCAAACCGCTGGTTCGCATTTTCTGGTGGTTCATCATGACGATCACCATCTTTATGCCGCCGGGGCTGGCGTGGAACCTGCACACGGTCATCATCGACGCCACGCTGCGAAAAAAGAAGAAAATCCAAAAGTACCACTTCGACAAGCTGCTCGGCACGGCGCTCGGCTTCAAATTTCTACTGTGGTTTCTCGATGTCGCTGCGCCGCTGCACATTTTGGCCGTGGTTTGTCTGATCTTGCGATTTCCCCTGGTCGCGCTCGGATTGGAAATCGCTGCCGTCGTTTTCGCCGCGCTGCTGTTTCCCCTGGCAATGTCGCATATGTCGATGCCGATCACCCTCCATGGGTGGTTGGTCAACAAGATGTCGGGGGCCTTCTTTCGCACGTTTCCGGCGCTGGCGTATTGGGCCTTCTTCCTCTTGCTGATGATGATTGTGCCGATCGGCCTCATCGCCGGCGGGGCCATCATGTCGGGCGACGGCCTGATCGAACTCGTCGACGCTTCGAACAACAACTCGATTCTGCACACCAAGCTGGATGAACTCGAAAACCTGCCTAAGAATGCGATCCCCCCTCCCGAACTGCAGGAATGGCACGGGAAAAAACCGATCGATCTCAACTGGAATCCGTTTTGGATTCCGGCCGGCCTGATGGTGGGCGCTGCGGGCTTCTTCGGAGCGACCGCTGTCCTACTGATGCGCGCCAACGGCCTGTATGCCCGCTATTTCCTCGACTACCTCGATCTCGAAACGATGGAGCCCGAGGTCAAGTACGTGGCAAAGGTCGCCCGTCTCGAAGACCTGGAGGGGCCAAAGCAACTGGGTTGGAAAACGGTTTTCGCCTCGATCGGATTGGCCGCTGTCTTTGGTTTCGCGCTCGGAGGTGCCGGTGCCTCGGTCATGGGCAAGAGCTTTGTACTCGGAATTGGCACTGGGCTCTTGGTCGCTGGAATCGGACTGGGTTTGGTTGGCCACTTCTGGCTGTTGATCGAGGCCTTCAAGGACAGCATGGCTTGGTTCGGCGCGATCTTGATTAGCACGAACTTCGGCTGGTCAGCCTTTATCTTTATTGGACCTTTGGGATTTGCGCTGACGCCGATCCTGTCCATCATCTACGGCGCGATCAATTGGTCGAACGCAAAATTCCCGCTGGTGGTCGGGCTGATCGGGAATTTCGTGTTCGCTCCGATCGGGCTCGCGATCATTATCTACGCGATCGGACCGGAGTTCTTGGGCTTCGGTGGCGAAGTCGCGGAATAAGAAACGCACCGACTCGCGTCGCTGAGCTGCGACCCACCTCAACGGTCGGGGGAGTCGACAATAGGGAGCCCGGCGGCGGGTACAGGCGGAATCTCGAGCCGGCAGCATCCCAGATCGATGTGCTGCGTGCCGCTGGGTCCCTTGGCGGGTTCTAACACGCCTTCCCGCAGACGGTAGACCTTGAACCGTCCCTTCTTTTCCCGCTCTAGCAAGCCGACCGCATGCAGGATGCCGAGGTGATGTGAGACGGTGACCACCTCGATTTCCAAACACTCTGACAGCTCGCTGACACATCGGGGGGCCGACCGCAGCGCGTCGATGATCCGCAATCGAACGGGGTCGGCAAGAGCCCGCAGCATTTCGGCGCAATGATTCGATTCCAGAGAATCTTGCGGCACGGGTTCCCCATGTGGAAGAGAGGATGGCTGCTGGGAGCGGGCCGGAGGCAAATTATAGATCTCCAACAAAATCGATTCAAATCGACCCGCGGCGTGGTTCGGACTTCAATCGCACAAACGAGTCCTCGAACGATCCGGAACAAAGACGGTCCCACGCAGAGGGAGAAATCCAAACGCGATCACCGCGACGAAAGACTCGACCCGCATCGTCGATCAGTTCGCGAAACGGGCCCTTGTACATCACGACAATCGATTCTTCCTCCGCCTGCGGCGATTTGACGGCTTGGATGATCGTTTCACGCAGCTCCACGCCGCGCAGTGTGAATGAGGGAGCACTGCCGAACTTCAGCAGCCGCACGTCGCAGAAACCGGCTCGTTCGACCGCGGCCAGGAGTTCCACGTCGATGGGCACTTCCTCAACCACTGCGGCTGGACCGGGCAACGGCAAGCTATTGGCAGGCAGCGGCGCGTTGGACGTCAGGTGATGGAGAACGATCCGGCCGCCCGGCTTGAGGGCGCGCAGACAATCGACCAGCATGGCATCGCGGATCGCGGGGTCGCACGGAACATTGAATGTCCCGCGCAGGCGAATCTCGTTCAGCGTCTGGTCTCCAAAAGGGAGCGGCCGCGGAAACGGGCAACCCAGCCGATGTTCCCATTCGGTCGCGGCAGGCGCTGCGCCTACAGGTTGGGGCGATTTCGCGGGAGTCGGATGAGACTCCGTCCGCAATTGTCGCCGGTCGAGGCTCACGACCGACTGCGGCGCTTTGCGATCGCTCGCACAATCGCCGTCAGACTCGAGCACATAAAACTCCCACAGCGTCTTGTCGGGATCTTGAATCCAAAACTTGGTCTGTCGGGAGTAGCAGCACTCGACCCCTTCTTCGCGAATGCTGCTGAGGCCGGAGACCTCGAGTCGTCGCTGCAGCTCCACAAGTTGCTCGGCGTCCGCCACCCGAAAGCCGATGTGGTTGAGCGCGCCGCCGCCAGAGGCACCGGCCGGCTCGAGCGACAACACCAGCGGAGGATCGTCCAATTCGAACTTCGCGTAGTCGGGGTGACGCTTCGCGGGGGGAGTTGCGAAGAGCTGCTGATAGAAATCGATTGACCGCGCAAGATCCGACACATTCAGCGAGAGGTGGAACTTCGTCAGTTTCTTGTCGGTGGCGGTGTCCATCGGAAGTTGTCTCACACACCGACACGGCGGCTCACAGAGAATCCGTGGGCTCAGAGAAAATACGTGTCGGTCAATCCATATTCGGCGTATTTTCGGCGGAGGAATCGCTGAAACTCGCCGTAGTGCGCGGCTCGCTGATCGCCGCCCTCTGAGTGGGCATTGTAGCTCAAATACAATTGGCGGCGCCAGCCGTTGGATCGATTGGGACCCGATCGGTGAGGCGTAAAGCCTCCGAAGATCGCCAGGTCACCCGGTTGAAGCTCCAGGAGCACACCCTCGGCCCCATCGACAACTTCGTCCGACAACTCGTGATAGTCGCCATCCTCAGGCGCCAGGGTCCCTTGCCGGTGTCGCGCAGCGAAGACCTCGGTACAGCCATTGTCGGCGTTGGTCGCATCGATCGGGACAAGCACAGTCAAAAAACTACGCGGAAAACTGGGCCACGCAATGTAGTCCTGATGCAGCGCATAGCCCATGGCGCCAGGCGGCTTGAAGATCAACTTGTCTTTGAGGAGGCAGGCCTCCTCTCCATACAACTGAGCCAGGAGATCGAGAATTCGGGCGTCGAGGGCCACATCCCGAAACGTCGAACTCAGATCAATCACCGGGTCGAAGGTCTCGAAGAGGCACTCGCCTCCGGCACAGTGTCCCTGAAAACGGCAGCGCAGGTTCTGCTTGTCGATCAAATCGCTGCGTTCGAGCAGTCGCTCGGCTTCGGACGCAAATGTCGACACTTCCTCAGGCTGAAAAACCCCACGGACCACGACGAACCCGGTCTGGTCATAATTCCGGCGCGCGTCGGCCAGAAGTCCCGATTCGGCCGACATCGCGGAGAGGGTGTAGAATCCGTCGAGCGCGGTCACAGCCATCTCCCTCTGACAACTTTCATCATCGATTGAGACGTCCACGGGCTCAGCCCGGCTTCTTCTTTCCGCGATCGAACATCACCGAGTGATCGCCGCGCGTCGTGACGGGGTCTTTGCCAGAGACAGACAGCTCAAACAACCAATCCGCCTTGCCCGGCGGAGTCAGGTTGATTTGGAAATGCTCGTCCTTCGCATTCTTATCGGGGTCGTTGTACAGATTCTTGAGAGCGTCGCCGTCGGGCTTGGGCTGCGCGAACAGCACCACGTAAGAACCCGCGGGTAAGCCGTCACCCGTGCTGTAAGTATTGAACTGGAAATGGCCGTCTTTGTCACACCGGGTGGTGAAAGGCAACTGGCGGCCCTTCGGCGGGTTCTTGGGATCGTAGGCGATCACAAACACAGGATTTCGACGGTCGGGCCCGGGCGGCTGGCCATCAATGGTGACCGTGCCCGAAAACTTGACCACCGTTTGCTCGGACTTCCCACTGAGATCGAGCGCCTTCTTCAGCGCTTCGCTCTCGCTCGTGGTGTGATTACATCCTGCGGGAGCCAGGCTAAGCAGCAATACCAAGCCGGCCGACAGAGGAAACACACGTCGCTGCAACATAACTCGCCCTCGTCTCGAACAATCCGGCCGCGGCACAATCGCCTGCCAAAAGCAGCGGTCCAGTGGCCGCTCGGTGCGGCCACTGGACACGATATTCTACTTTCCAAAATCGCCGGCAAAGGTGCCCGCGACTCTAGAAGGAGCTGTCCGTAACCGGCGAGCGGCCGCTGAACGAGATCATGCGGCAGAACGGGAGAATACCGATGTTCTCACTAATCATATGCGCCGAGCCGTCGCACATTGCAAGACCGCACGAGCCCGGATGAAACGCA
>DASRXU010000461.1:0-22604 GCA_035687365.1 Planctomycetaceae bacterium
GCAACCCGAGGGCAAGCGTTTCTGCGAATTCTCCTGCCGGCGCTGGCGCCTGCGCTAACGACGGGCTTCGCCTTGACGTTCGCGCGCTCGCTCGGGGAATACGGCTCGGTGGTGTTCGTGTCGGGCAACATCATGTTCAAAACGGAGATTGCCCCCGTTTTGATCGTGAACCAGCTCGAGGAATACCACTATGCCGAGGCGACCGCGATCGCCTTGGTGCTCCTGGCCGGCTCGTTCGCCACGCTCGCGGTGATCAATTCGCTCGAACGTTGGAATCGCCGCCATGGGGGCTGAACGACTTGAGACGACGGCCGTCGGCCCGCCGCGCCGCTTTCGCCAAGATCCGGCCCTGGTCCGGATCCCGCTGATCCTGCTGGGGGTGGCGATTGTGGCCGTGCTGATCGTGATTCCAGTCGCGAACGTCTTCTATCAGGCCCTGTCGCGCGGCTTGGGCACGTATTGGCGAAACCTGGTCGACGACCCGGATACGCGGCACGCCATCCTGCTGACACTGATCGTCGCGCCGATTTCTGTCGCGCTGAATGTCTGTTTCGGGATCGCTGCCGCCTGGGCCGTCACCCGTTTCAATTTTCGCGGCCGCACGTTCTTGGTCACGCTCATCGATTTGCCGTTCGCGATCTCGCCCGTCGTGGCCGGGTTGATGTTCGTGCTGCTCTTCGGGTTGCAAGGCTACTTCGGCCTTTGGCTGCGGAACCGCGACATTCACATCATCTTTGCGCTGCCCGGTTTGATCCTGGCGACGACCTTCGTCACGTTGCCGTTCGTCGCGCGGGAACTGATCCCCGTGATGGAAGCGCTCGGCCCCGATGAAGAGATGGCCGCCCTCAGTCTGGGAGCGAGTGGTTGGCAGATCTTCTGGCGCATCACGCTGCCCAACATCAAATGGGGCCTGCTATACGGAGTGATCTTGTGCAACGCGCGGGCGATCGGCGAATTCGGGGCCGTCTACGTCGTCTCCGGCCACATCGCCGGCCAGACCGACACGATGCCCCTGCGCGTACAGAAACTCTTTGACGAGTACAACAACCCGGGCTCATTCGCCGTGGCGTCGATGCTGACGTCTTTGGCCTTGTTGAGCCTGCTAGCCAAGGTCTGGTTGGAGCGTAAGACCCATCGCGCGATGGTGGCCGGTGCGCAGATCGGGTCCGTTCTTCCTCCGAAAGATGATGAGGAGACGCCGTGAGCATCGCCGTCAAGAATGTCGTCAAGAAGTTCGGCAACTTCGTGGCCCTCGATGACGTGAGCCTCGATGTGCAAGCGGGATCACTGTTGGCTCTGCTCGGACCGTCCGGTTCGGGAAAGACGACCTTGCTGCGGATCATTGCCGGGCTGGAGGGAGCCGACCGCGGCAGCGTGCTGTATCACGACGAAGACGTGACGAAGCGGTCACCCCGCGATCGCAACGTCGGCTTCGTCTTCCAACACTACGCCCTGTTCCGACATATGACCGTGTTTGAAAACGTGGCCTTCGGATTGCGAGTCCGCCGCACGCCGAAGAGCCAGGTCGAATCCCGCGTGCGAGAACTATTACACCTGGTTCGCCTAGACGGGTTTGGCGGTCGATACCCGCCCCAACTCTCCGGCGGTCAGCGTCAGCGTGTGGCCCTGGCACGAGCCTTGGCGGTCGAGCCGGCCGTTTTGTTGCTCGATGAGCCGTTTGGTGCGCTCGACGCCAAAGTCCGCCAAGAACTGCGGCAATGGCTGCGTCGGTTTCACGACGAAATCAAAGTGACGACGATCTTCGTCACGCACGATCAGGAAGAAGCGTTCGAGGTCGCCGACCAGGTCGTCGTGATGCACAACGGTCGCATCGAGCAACACGGCACACCTCAGGAAGTGTTCGACCATCCGGCCAATCCGTTCGTGATGGATTTTCTCGGCAACGTCAACGTCTTTCAGGGCCGCATTCAGGACGGAAAGATGCTGGTCGGCGGGATCGAAATGGCCTACCCCGAATATCCGCACGGCGAGTCGCGCGCGGCGACGGCCTACATTCGCCCGCACGAACTCGACATCGACCGCAGCCCGGGCTACGCCTCGAGCCTGCCCGCCAAGGTACTGCAAATTAACCCCAACGGCTCGGTCGCCAAAGTACGGCTCGCGTCCGAGAACTCCCAGCTCGAGTTGAACGTCGAGATCAACCTCGATCGTTACGCCGAGTTGGGCTTGCAGCCGGGCGATCTGGTGCACGTCGCACCGCGCCGTTTTCGCGTTTTCTTCCCCGAGGATTATGCGATTTGAGGTTGATTGGCGAATAGTGCAACTCGCCAAAGTAAGGAGTTGGATTTATGTCAATTGAACAGATCGTAAAGGCGGAATCAACGTCCGCTGCCTCCGAACGCGCCATGGACGCGATCGTCGCGGAGCTGCGCGAACTGCGTAACGCTTCGCTGGCCGCTCGACAACGCTCGGGCAACCCGCTCAAGCTCCCCTCACGAAGGGCGCTCACCGCGATCGTCGAAGGATTTAGCACTGTTTTATTTCCGAACCGGCTTGGCTCACGGCAACTTGCCCACGAGAGCGTCGACTATTACGTCGGGCACACGCTCGACGAAACGTGCCGCGACCTCGTCGAACAAGTCGTGATGGAGCTTCAGTTCATCGGCGGCCAGATCGATCATCGCGAGGAGGGACGCCAGGCGCAGGAACTCGTGCGTGAGTTTGCCCGGGGCTTGCCGAACATTCGCCGGTTGCTCGAAACAGATATTCTCGCGGCCTTCGAAGGCGATCCGGCCGCGCGGAGCATCGACGAAGTGCTCGCCTGCTATCCGGGAATTACGGCGATCCTGCATTATCGTCTGGCGCATTCGCTGCACCGTCTCGGCTTGCCCCTCATCGCACGGATGATTGCCGAGATCGCGCACTCGACCACGGGCATCGATATCCACCCCGGCGCTCAAATCGGCAGCAGTTTCTTCATCGATCATGGCACGGGTGTCGTCATCGGGGAAACGGCCGTGCTTGGTGAGCGCGTTCGGCTATATCACGGCGTGACCCTCGGGGCGAAACGCTTTTCTGTCGACGAGGAAGGCGCCTTGGTCAAGGGCAACGCGCGCCACCCGATCGTGGAAGACGAGGTTGTGATCTATGCGGGCGCGACCATCCTGGGCCGAGTTACCATCGGCCGCGGGTCCGTGATCGGCGGTAACGTTTGGTTGACACACAGCATTGCGCCAGGAAGCCAGATCTCCCAGGCGAAATTGCGGAGCGAGGCGTTCGACGACGGGTCGGGGATTTGAGGCTCTGGGCCCCCGCCACGACAGGTCCAACTGGCTGGCGGTTGGCATGAGATTGGACAATGGAGATCGCCAATCTGACTGTCGACGGTGGCACGAACTCCGAGGCTGTCATCGCGAGAAGACATGCCCACACCGAGCGCATGGCACCCGACGATTTGGTAATGGCGGCGGGCAGTCGAGTGCTCTTTAGCGCTCTTTGAACGCCATCGACCACTTCACGGCGTTGCTCGGCTTGCCATCTACCTCGGCATAGGGTTGGACGAAGATATTCAGTCGTTCCCCGGCTTGCGGTGGCACCAGGAGGATATCACGTCCATGCGTCAGCTTGAGCAGCTTTGGCGTGAGGGACCCAAAGTTGTACTCCCTCAACTCGGGATGCTTGTCGGCCTCAGAAATGTCCGCCGGGATCCAGCCGACGCCATCCACCCAGAAACGCGCCCAGCAATGGTGATGGGCAATCGTGCCTGCCTTGTCCTGAGTTCGGATGGGAAAACCGAACTCGTGATCTGCGGGAATTCCTTGCGAGCGGCACAGTGCAATGAACATCGAATGGTAGTCGGCGCAATCGCCCGTCTTGCTGTCGCAAGCCCAGAGAACGTCGCCGCGGCCTGCACCCGGCGCCTTCCAGTTGTAGGCCATGGTGTCGATCAGGTAGTCGTAGAGGCGCCGCCCGGCGCGAAGCGCGTCGTTTTTGGGAAGGTGCAGGCCCTCGGCGATTTGGGACACCCGGCCGCCGATGGGAATCAAACGGTTCGGAAGTAGATAGACATCGAGGGAGATTGGCTTACCGGCGTGGCGATTTGCCCCAAGCACCTTCGCTTCTGGAATGACGACCTCGGTGCGAGTGACATCGAACACCAACTCGGCCGCCGGTGCGGTTTTCGACTTGGGGAACGGCCCCCGAAAGCGATAGTGAAAGATTCGGTTCTGGTATTGAGGCTCCGTCCGCACTTGCCCGTCGCTTGGTCGAAGAATGTTGATGCCGTTGACCGTTTGGCCCTGCGAATCAGAGGGCACAGGCATCCATAAATCGACATGGTCCGCGGATTCTGGGATCTCGGTGACGTGCGCCGCATACGTGAATTCGTAGCGCACCTCGCGCGGCTTTTCGCCGCACGTGCCCACTTCAACGAACACGCCTGAAATCAAGAGCGCAGTCGCCCGCACACATTTCCAGAACATGGGTGAGCCTCCGCAAAAGAAGACGACGTCATGATCCTCCTGCAGGTATCGCCTGTCAACATGCCTGACGCGCTAACTTACCGTGGGACGCTCGAGACCGCGGTCGACCGAATTTCCGAGAACACGAAGAGTAATTCGCGAGCGATTTGGGCACAGCGTTCGTCGTACTTCATCGTCTCATGCGGCGTTCCATCGAACTCTTTGGGATCATCGAAAGGGATGGCGATCCGTTCGGCTGCACCGGCGACAACCGGGCAACTCTTGTCGGCTTGCGAGCACGTCATCACAGCGCAGAAGTCGGTTTTGGGATTTGTCGGGTCTCGATAAACCTTGGAAAAACAATCGACTGCCGGACCGTCGCCGTGAAATCGGACCCGATAGCGAGGATTCTGCGTCGTCGCCGGAGCATCGATGTCAAAGCCCGCGCGACGGAGGGCGGCAACCGCTCGCGAATTGAAGGCAGTGACTTCCGTGCCACCCGAAAAGGTCTCGACGTGAGGAACGCCAAAGTAGGCACCTGCCGTTGCCCCCCAGAGTTGGCACATCTGGCTGCGACGCGAGTTGTGCGTGCAAATGAAGACGAGGCGCGCCTGCCTATTGTTCTTGGTCTGGTCGCGAATGTACGAACTCAGTTTTCGCAGCTGATCGCGGCGCTGTTCAGGAATAGTGTCAAACTCTCCAACGCGGCTCGTCACGTACTGGCGCAACTTTTCGTTGAGTTGCTCCGGATGCAAGGGCGCGGCTCCTCCGCCCACAATGGCGGCCAGGATTGTGATAACGGCGAGTGCCGAATGGGACACAAGCGATTTGTGGAAGCGTTTCAAAGGGCACTCTCCAACTACCGGGGCTTTACTGCGAACACCTTAACGCTGGCCGCAAAGTCGTTGACGTCATATTTCTGCAGCAGGTCGGCGAGCCGATGGTGGAACTCGGGCTGCAGTTCTGAGAGGACGGGCAGGCCGCTGCCTGTCGTGCCCGCGCAGCAGCCGCTCCGACTCTCGGCGCGCGGCGTGCAACAAACCGACTGCCCCTCGATCTTGGCATAGACACTGAGATCGGCGCCGGTGTCGATGATCTCCACAGCAGAAAAGCCGACGTCGATCAGGCCCTGCTTGTACTCGGTGATCGGGATCGCGCCCGCCACACACCCGACGTAAGCGAGGATGTCGCGGCCGACTTCCGGAGGCATTGCCTTCTTTAGGGCGATATCGCTGATTGCCAGTCGACCGCCCGGCTTGAGTACTCTGGCCATTTCGCGAAAGACGGCGTGCTTGTCCGGCGTCAGGTTGATCACGCAATTGCTGATCACACAGTCGACTGAGTCTGCCTCGAGCGGAAGATCATCGATCATCGCCAGATGGAATTTGACATTTGCGGGCGATGTTCCCCCGCCCGCCTTGATGGCGTTGCGTCGTGCCAGCTCGATCATCTCTTTAGTCATGTCGATGCCGATCGCGGACCCGGTCGGACCGACTTTCTGAGCCGCCAGAAAAACGTCGAGTCCGCCGCCCGATCCGAGATCGACGACAACCTCGCCCGGCTTAAGGCTGGCTGCCGCTATCGGATTGCCGCACGAGAGGCCCATGTTGGCCTCGGCGGGAATCGAGCGCAGCTCTGCTTCAGAGTAGCCGAACGCGGCTGCCACTTGGCGAACGTCGTTGCGATCGCTGGATAGCCCGCTTTCGGCCACCGCTCCGTAGCGGGACTGCACAATCTTTTCGATATCGTTGGACATAGCGAGACCTCATTGTGCGTTCGCAAATAATATCTGCTTATACGCATATAGCGGAAACAAAAAAACCACCTAACAGCAGCGGTTCGCGCGGCTTTTCTCCAGTTGCTCGTCGTCGCGTGCCAGTTCAGGAACTTCGCCAAAACAACTCTCCAAGCACGCAATCAATTTCTTGTGGAACTCGCTCTCGGCGGAAGAGAGACGATAGTAGTTCCACAACCCTTCTTTCCGAGCGAGCACCAGGCGGGCCCTTCGCAAGTACGCCAAGTGCCGCGAGATTTTAGGCTGAGGCAAATCAAGAACATCGACGATGTGGCACACGCACAATTCGCCCGGCAGCAGCAGATGGAGAATGCGCAAGCGTGTCCGATCGGAGAATGCGCGGAACATTCGGTCGACAGCAACGGCCGGCTTTGATCGCAGCGATTTCATATCCGCCTAAGCGTATATAGTTTCATGATGCTGTCAAGCCTAACCCATCGCTGAATACGCTGGGGCGGGGCGCGAACTCAGCATCGCGTGCCGCTGTCCACCCGTGGCCGACCCTCTGGTTTATCCCCACTGCTGAGAAAATTCGCACGGATGATTGACTCGCCTCTCGAGACAAGCGTATTGTGGCGGGCGAGGGTTTGGACCGGAGCGGTGCGCTCGGTCGCCTCGGGCGACAGAGGCGGATTTTCAGCATGCGCATTCGGCTCCCACGAGAAGCGATCAACAACCTTCCCAGGAAGGCGGTTGCTCTGTTTCTCCTGGTTGGTGTCCTCCTCGAGATCGGCGGCGTGCCGGTCGTGCGTGTCGTACGAAAAGATCGCTCCCGTCCCTATCCGTGCCAGGACCACCCTTGCGGCTGCGCATCGGCTGACGAGTGCTGGCACCATTGTTGCTGCCTGAATAACAAGCAAAAGCTTGTGTGGGCCAGCGAGCACGGCGTCACGCCTCCCGACTTTGTGATCGCCGCTGCCGACCAAGAGGTTGAAGAGCCAACGCTCATTTGTGACCGAAGTGGCTGCAGTGCCTGCTCGGCAGATCACCCTTGTTCGGCAGGCCAACCCTGTTCGACAGACCACCGCGGCGAAGAACGCGCTTGCTGTCGCCATCGCAAGCATCCTCCCAGCGTTGCAACTGACGATCAGGTCCGTCATGACGTTGTCGCGGACGACGACTCGCATCACGACGGGGCGAACGGCGAGACGGAAACCTCGGTCAAGGTCGTGTTAAACGATTTCGCCCGACGCTGCAGCGGGCTCCCGCCGGTTGTCATGCTGTTCGGCGACGCCTTGCCGTGCGTGCGCCCCGTGGCGTGGAAACCGGTCGAGGGACGGGTCGAGTACGTCGTCGAGTCGACTCGTCCCTGTGTGAGCGCTGACCTCTCACCCCCCGTGCCGCCGCCCAAGCTCCGTCGCGGTGTCGCAGCCTAAGTTCTCTGAACACTGGGCGTCCGTTCGAAGGCGCTCAGTCTGGCTGCGTGTCTTCAATGCCGTCGGATTTCGTGATTCACGGCGTGCTTGCCGCGCGCTCACGAAGCGCCGCTGCGGTCCGAACCCTCAAGTTTCTTCCGCGGTTGGATTCGTGAGCGCGTGACAAGACGCCGTGGGTCCAGTGCCCGCCGGCCGACTAACGCAGTGATTCATCACAGTGGCATTTCGCAGAGTGCATCGCATTGTTCTCGGTGGAGGGCAGTCCGCCGAGGTGCTTGAAAGTTGAGAAGTCGACCATGAGTTTTTCACGTCGAACGGGCGAAGGCCCGAAGTCCAGGACGGGATTCACGTTGATTGAATTGCTGGTCGTGATCGCGATCATTGCCACGCTCGTTGCGATCTTGCTTCCCGCGGTGCAGGCCGCGCGGGAGGCGGCCCGACGGACCCAGTGCCGCAATAATCTGAAGCAAATTGGCCTGGCGCTACACAACTACCTCGATCGGATGCGGGTCTTTCCGCCGGCCTACGCCGCGGCTGTCGATACGAGCGGCAACGATACCGGGATGGGCTGGGGTTGGGGCGCGTTCTTGCTGAACGATCTGGAGCAGTCCGGACTGAAAAAGAAGATCAACTTCCATTTGCAGATCAGCGATCCGAATAACCTCACCGCTGCGACCACCTGGCTGCCATCGTTCAACTGCCCATCCGACCTCCTCATTGAAAAGTTCGCTATCACGATCGACGGAGATGGCAATCCGTTGCCGACCCCCGTGACTGTGGCGCGTGGCAACTACGTGGCCGTCAACGGGAACAACGGCGTGACCGGAAACCAGGCGACTAACGACGGTGCCTTTCTCGAGGATCACAGTTTCAGCCCGAAAGACATTACCGACGGCCTCAGCAACACGTTCTTTGTGAGCGAACGCTGCCACAGCATGTCTGACACCAGTTGGACCGGAGCGGTCACAGGTGTCGGCGTTTTCGACAATCGGGATTCCTCGGCACCCGAAGGCGCGGCGGCTCTGGTACTCGGCCATTGCGGACCTCACGCGCCGAACAATCCCGAGGTGACCGACGCCGACGCGCTAGCGAGCATGCATCCGCTGGGCGTTTTGTTTCTGCTCGGCGACGGCAGCGTGCAATACATCGGCAGCCAGATTGACCTGGGAGTTTACGACGCGTTGGCGAGCCGTTCGGGCGGTGAGACGAGCCAAGGCACGTTTGCCGAGTGACGATCAATTCACAGTCGAGAACAAAAATCTTCGGCCGGCTTCCATTGAGAGCCGGTCGCGTGTGTCGTCCAACGCCAAGGCGATGCGCTTCGATGCCGTCGATCGTGTGGCTCTCCAGCGACTCTTATTGCTATGAGACACCGCCGGTAGTGTCGCCTGGGCCACGCTCAAGACCAACCCCGATGGCACGGCGAAATTCGAGCAAGGCAGCGCGATGGCCAGTTGTCAACGCTGGGAAAAATCGGAGACGCCGCTCACCAATGACGACGCGAACGAAGTTTTCCGCAATCCGACGTCGAACATGCTCTAGCTGCAGCGCGTCATTTGGAAGCGGGCTCGCTCGTTCCCGGGACCGAAATGCGTTCGACCCAGTCACCCGGATACTCCCACCATCGTTCCGTCTTCATGCCGTCTTGATCGATTCCATCGGGTCCGACACTCCAGAGTGTCGCTCCACGATCGAGGGGAGACTCGCGACGATAGCGAAAGGGCTCCCCCTTTCCGAATGTGTCGATGGGAATCGACTTGAGATATCCCCGCTCGACGAGCTGTCCGAGCGACGCCGGGAACTCATGCCGTTCCCGATAGTGCAATTGCAGAGCAAGCGCCAGCTCAAGTCCGCTCAGCCGCATCTGGGCTCTGTCGGCCGATTCATACAGAACGTGCAACAGGTTTAGCGAAGGCTCCGGATCATAGAGCCCGATCTGCACGGCAATCGGAATGTACCAGTGAACGTTGGTAGCGACGTCTTCGGCGCTGCTGACTGCGAATCGCTCGATCTCCTCGGGTGGTCGCCGGCCGTCTTTCGCGCTCGCCGCGTCCAATTTGAAGAGACCAAACTTACCCGGGTGGACCGCAGTCCGCTGACAGCGCGGACGGTCGACCTGCGTGAGCAGGTTGCCAACGACGAGCCGCGCCGATTGTTTCAAGTGCGCGGGGTAACCCGTCAGCTGCACCCAACGTGGCAGCTGTGTACCGTCGGCAACATCTTTGTCGGCGAGGTCGCGCACCACCAGGTAAATGAGCTTGATTGTGTCCGACGGGCGCAGCGGCATCGCTTGGACCGCCTGCACGTCACGGAGAGCTTCTCGCAAGTCATCGGCGCCGACGCGTTTGTCGGCAGCCCAATGAGTCGCGCCCGAAAAACCGAGCTCAGTAAACGAGGCGCCGACCAGCAGTCCTACGTCGCTGCCATGCACTGATAGCAGGCGGCCCGCGCGAAGCAGGCTGCGATAGCGGGCCCACGCTTCCCGCAGGTGCCCCTCGGCAGTCAATCGACAGGCATCGACGGCCACGAGTTGACCGCATGCGCGGAGCGCCCCGAAAATAAACGGTTGAATCGGCTGGGCGGACGCGGTGTCCGGCGCGATCTCCTGGCTCTCTGTACAACACGAGCCTCGTTCAAACTCGTCGAGCGCAGCTCGATTCTCGCCGATCCAATGCCGCACTTCGGGACTTGCCCGGCTCCAATGTCCTTTCGCCGTCTCTTCGACGCTATCCCAAAACTTGTCGCGCCTTTCCGGCGGCATCGACCCCGCGACGATGACCCGGACCGAGTTCTCGTCCTCCCCAACGTAGACCTTCTCCGCCTTGCGAAAATAGGTGAAGGCGTTTTGCTCGTCGGGCAGCGTATAGGAAACAAACGCGGCGACGTCGAACGGGTCGTCGCCGCTGGCCATCCAGCGAAAGGTGCCATAAGCGACCAGGGCCGCGGCTGGTAGGAAACCGAGCAGGCAGAGCGCCCACTTGAGTCGCCGCCGCCATCGCGGCCGCTTGGGCTGACTTTGAACAGTCTCTAGACACATAGTCACTGCTGCTCTTGCGACGAACCGGTTTGCCGAATCGCGCGGGGAACGACGGAATCCGATTTCGCAGCCGCTCGCGTTTCGGCGGGTCCTTCACTTAGCGGGTGTCCCAGGAGCACGCACGCGGATTCCCCAATCCGTTTCGCGGTCATACAGGTCTACCCCACCCTGGTCGACGCTGTCGAGCCAGACGCTCCACACGACGGCCGGTCCGTGCGGTCCGCTTTCGCGCCGATAACGAAACGGCTCGCCCTTTCCGAAGGGGTCGATTGGAATCTCTTTCAAATAGCCGCTTTTGACGAGTTCCTCGAGCCTGTCGGGAAAGGCGCCGTGTTCCCGGTGGTAGAACTGCAGGGCGAGCGCCAGTAACAGACCGGCCCGCTGCGTTTGAAACCGGTCTTGCGTCAGGTATGCCGCGAAGAGGGTACGCAAATAAGTGTGCGGATTGTTCGCGTCAATTTCAAAAGCGGCCTCCGGAGCGAAATGCTCCAGTGCTTTTGCCACGCTGGCCGCGGTCGAGCGCGCTGAGCGTTCGACTTCTTCCGGGGGACGAAGGTTCGGATCGGGTGGGCTCGTCCGGTCCAGCTCGAAGATTTCCAGCTGACCTGGATGGACCGGCGTGCGCAGGTAACGAGGTTTGTCCGCCTGCGTCAGCAAATTGGCGACGACGAGCCGCGCCGATCGGCCGAGTTGGGCGGGATAGCCGGTGTAGCGCACCCAGGATCGCGGAGCCCATCCACAGTAGACGCCGTTGGCCGCGAACTCCCGGAGCCTCGCATACTCCAACTTGATCGTGTCGGAATTGGGCGTCTTCATTTCCTCTATCGCCATCACGTCGCGAATTGCCCGCCGCAGATCGGCTGCGCTGACCTGTTTCTGCGCCAACCAAAAAGCCCCGCCCGAAACGCCCAATTCGCCGATTCCGGAGGCACTCATGGACCCGATGAGGTCCGTGTGCATCGACAGAAGTCGGCCCATCCGGAGCAGATTTCGATAGCAGGTCCACGCCTCGGTAGAGTGGCCCTCCGCCGTCAGCCGCGCTCCTTCCAAGGCCTCCAGCCGCGCACATTCTCGCGACGACCCCCAATCGACCGACGGACTGCGGGTCGCCACCTTCGAGAGCGGAATTACCAGGCAGTCCGCGCAATCGGCTCCCGCCTGTATCTCGGAAAGAGTGGGCCGATTGATGCGTACCCACTCCCGGACTGCTGGAATGGCCTGCTCCCAACCTTCTGCTCCGGCCGTTTCGCTGTCGACAAATGTCTGCGGATGAACGCTGCCATGCCGTTCGAGCACTTTTGAACTGGAGACCAGCAGTTCTCCGGCTTTTTTGAAACGGAGAAAGGCATTGTTGGCGTCGGGCACGGTATACGACGTGAACGCCTCGACGTCGAACGGCTCGCCGACGTCGGGGACCGAGGAGAGCTCTACCAGGCGAATCCCGATCAACGACGCCGGAATCAGGATTAGGCCTATCAGCAGCACTCTGCGGAGTGTGAGAACTTTGCGCTTGGGCTCAGCGGTCTGTTGAGTTTCACCGGACATGGATCAACGCCGAATTTTTGGCGGAAGAACTCAAGGCGCAACCTTAGCACCCACTGAATGTCTGAACGCAGAATCGTGCAGAGCGGATCACGTTGCAACGCGCAACGCGGATGCCATCGAAGTCTTCCGCACCCGACGCCGAACTACTGAGCGCCGTTTCGCCTCGCCGGCACGATCGGCAACACGATCTGCGAGGGGTGCTCCGCATCGTGGAAGACGGTGTTGATTGCCAGCTTCCATTGCCGGTTGTCGTTGAGCGGCTCACCGGTGTTGGGATTCACGTCGAATCGAGGAAAGTTGCTGCTCGACACGTCGACGCGAATGCGGTGTCCACGCTTGAAGACGTTAGACGTCGGGTACAGCTTGATCGTCAGTGGATAAATCGTTCCGGGTTTCATCAGGATTTCGTGTTTGAGCGATTCGCGGAATCGCGTGCGCAAGATTCCGTCGCCGATGTTGAGGTCGAATCCCCCGGCAAAATCGGCGCTCGCCGGATAGACATCGATCAATTTCGCAGTGAAGTCGGTGTCGACCGCTGAGGAAGACGCCCAGAGTTTGACGGCCAACTCTCCGGTCACTTCGACGTCCTCGCTGAGTGGCTCCGTCTGAAAGACCAGGATGTCGTTGCTTGCCGAGAGCGGAATTGGCTGGGGAGAATTCCAGATGTGTGGTCCGCCCCGTTGGTCCCAAGCTCCCTGCAGCATGATTCCATCAGCCGAGGAGAGATTCCCGCCGATAGTTGGCACCGGCCGGGCGGGATTGAACTCGAATGAAGTCGCGCCGCCGTCGCCGGGCGGAGTTTGCGGGGATAACTTGCCGCCCGCGTGCAGGTAATAAGGGGTCGGCTGGGCACGTGAGAGGGGCCATTCGGTCTCATCGCGCCAGTAACCTCCGTGATCCAAGAGGCCAGCCCGGGTCTTGTGCCCACTGCCCGTGCCCATCACGAAAATGCGCACCCGCGTGGCAAATGGCTCGCTCTTCCCCACGCCGTTGTCGACACCTTTCAGCCAATGGTCGAGCCACTGCAGCCGCCACGCGAGAGGATCGGCGATCGCTGCCGCCTCACCAAAGCTTACTTGGCCGTGACTGGACGCTCCCTGCTTCCCATGAATCCAGGGGCCCATGATGAGGTAAACCGGGCCCTTGATCTGATGGCTTAGGGCGACGAAATTGGCGGCAGTATTGCCGGCCCACGAGTCGTACCAACCCCCGACCAGGTAGAGGGGAATGTCTTTGTACCGGTCGGTGTAATCGAGAATATTGTTCTGTTTCCAAAAGCCGTCGTTTGCGCCGTGGCCCAACGCCTCAACCAGCCAGTCTTCGTATTCCGGGAGAAATTTCAGCGGCGTTGTCCCACGTCGCAAAGGCAGGTTCATCAGGTAGTCGCGGCGGTTGTCCTTCATGACTTTGAGCATTGCTGCCGCGTCTGGATCGCGCGACTGACGGCTCCCTTCCGGTCCGGTGTTGTTGAAGATCCAGTTCCAGAAGCGCAGCTCGAACGCGCCCCCATTCCGCATGCTGGCGTAACCCAGGTTTGACATGGCGTCGACAGGAATGGCAGTGACCAGTTCAGGCGCGCGTTCCATCGCCAATGCGTGCTGAGTTCCGCCGACATAGGAAGTGCCAATCGTTCCGACTTTGCCGTTCGACCAAGACTGCTGCCCGATCCATTTGCAGGTGTCGACGCCATCGGGGCCATCGTCGGTGAGCATGTGCCACACACCCTCGGAGTGAAAGCGTCCCCGCGTATCCTGAAAGACCACGGCGTAACCGTGCGCGGCGAAGTATTTGGCGTCGGCCGGCATCGACTTGCCCCGCCAGCCGTCTGCCTTGTCATACGGGGTGCGCATGAGAATCGTCGGCCACTTCTGCCCAAGCACCTGCCCGTTGCTGGCGGGCAGGTAAATATCGGTGGCCAGCCGCACGCCGTCTCGCATCGGCACCATTACTTCGCGCTGTGCGACGACCTCGTAGGGTCCTTCGACAGCAAACGCGTGGTGCGACAACAGGAGCAGGGCCGACAAACCCATCGCGTAAACGCGAAGCCCGAATCTCATCGAGACGATTCCTGTGCTCAAATGCCAAGGGAGATGCTGCGAGCCGACCCGTTTAATAGTGCACAAAGGTACACTAAAAGGCCAGAATCGCTGTTTTTAGCCGCATAATGACGTGTTTTCCTTGATTTCGCTTCGCTCATAGATTCATTTCATATTGCCCACTCGCTTTATTTTTACAGGCCACATTTTATCCGCTTAGCAGATAAACCCCACGAACCCGCACCGTTTGGAGATCGACCCGATGGGTCAGCGACGCTTGCTCTTCCTCTTTGCTGCTGTGCTCCTGCTGGCTGCGGCGTTTCCGAGCGTCACCGCGAGCTCGGATACGACAAATCTTCCGACCAGCCAGTTTGTGTTTGGAGTGTATACGGCCTGGGAAACGACCTACATCCCCGGCTACACCGACACCGCCGACAATCGCGCGCAAAACCTGTCGACCTTCTTGAACAACACATTCTTCCCGGTCCTGACGGCAAACAATAGTTTCAACCTGATTTGGACAACCGATGGTCCGGAATCTGTCAGTGCGGAAGTGTCGGAATTCGCTGCGGCCGCGCAGCAGTTTGGAGTGATGGCGATCAACGGCTCTGATGGGGACCTGTACCTAAATGCGTCGCAGAACAGTAACTCCTTCATCACTTCGGCTCTAACCAACATGGAAGCGCTGTGGAATGGAGCCAACCCGAAACCCTTTGCCTTCAGTCTTTCCGATGAACCACCGGCTGCGGACGCGAAGCAATTGGCGTCGTATGTGAACCAGGCCCAGGCTCTTCATCTGCCTGTGACGACCGTTCTCGCTCCAGGGACCGCCTCCACGATCTTGGCATCGGTGCAAACGCTGCCCTGGATTTCATTCGATCGCTATCCGTTTTTCGGCGATCCCAACTCAGGACCCACCGGCAACAATTCCTATGCTTATTTTCTGGCGATGGCGCCTGACATCGGGACTGCGTACAAAAGTGGCAATCCGCAGGTCTGGGCGATGGGCCAATCCTTCCAAGGGGTCGAAGGAAAGTACGCGATCAATTCCGACGGGACGGTGACCGTCGCGGCGGGATCCGGACTCGAGTGGGTCATGCCGACGCCTGCTCAAGTTTCGTGGCAAGCGTGGGCCGCTGCGGCGATGGGAGCGAAAGGGATCATCTTTTTTTCCTACTCTCAGATCCCAGACTGGGTGGGGACGGTGGCAAATCCGCCGCCAAAAGGAGCTTCTTGGGCACACAAGACGACCTTCAACACGGGCAGCTATCCGGCGCTCGTGAGTTTTCCCGAATATACTCCGGGGCCACAACTTCTCCAGTTGCAGAACAACACCATCCCAGACATTCGATCGATCGAGAATATCCTCCTCGCATCGCACACGCTGATTAATACGCCGCCAACCCCCACGCCAGTCACCCAGGCGAGCAGCCATATGGCCGGTGACTACATCAATTTTCTGGGTGGGCCGAGCGGTGCGATCTATGTGGCGATCGTGTCGTCGCCGCAACGCACGACCGGCTCGATCACCCTGTCGCTGAACAAGAATGTCCAGTCGTTGGTTCCGATGGGGAACGCACCGGCCCTGCACGTGTCGGGGCGAAACGTGACGGTCACGCTTCCGCCCGGCGGGGGAGCCGTTTATCAGGTGATCGAACAAGGGGCCACCAACAGTGGCGGCTCGACTACCGGAGGCGGTTCTGGTCCGACTGGCGGTGGGAGTTCAAGCGGGGGTGGTTCAGGCCCCAGGTCGGGTGGAAGTTCGAGCAATGGGCGACCTGGCATAACGTTCGGGCAGTGAACACAGCCGTCGCGACAGCCCTCAACGTCGACACCCGCTTTGCTGCTTTCCGGTCTATCTGAAAGCGCCGAAATCCGTGGTTTGATGGCGTTGGCCAACGTCATAACTCGATGGGCGAATTCAAACGGCGAACGCTATAGAATCAGCCTGACAACGACCGAAGGTTCGCGGACCACGGGCGGTCCGCACCATCATCCAACCGCGACTGTGAGTTTCGAACTCGATCCAGTTCGCAAGTCCATCGAAAGGAATGGGGAATGAAAGCGATGGGGACGTTAGCCCAGCGTGATTGGCGAACGCTCGGCTGTGCACTGGTGGGCTCTGCCCTGCTAGCGTTCGTGGTACCAAGCGGGCCGACTCTGGCTCAAGCGCCGGTAGCGGGAACAGTCGCGGCGCCCAAGCTTGCTCCGATTCCAGAGAGCAAGCGGAAGCCGGTTGCGATCGCGACGACGCAGGTCTCGCAAGGCCAGAAAATTGTGACGGCCACGCACAGCTTTAACGTCTACGTGTTGCAAGAGCGCGACAGTGCTCCGGGAACGTCGCCGTTGGCCCGATTGGCGAAGGAAGCCGGCATCGAGGGGCAGCGGAAGTTGGCGCTGCAGATGATCGGCAACTCGACGGTGGCCCAACATTGGGCACGTGGTGGCGGCGACAACATTGTCAAGAAGACTCTGCGTGGCGGCGGAGTGGACGTGTTGACGCTCGCGCCTCATCGCCAGATGCCGGAGCCGGCCATTGATCAATTCGCCGACCTGGCCTGCCAATACAATCCAAACATCCGCATTTTGGCTCAGGTTTCGTGGAGCGCGTGGGATGCCACCACTACGAACGGCACCAAGCCGGACGGTAGTCGCTTCCGGAACGAGGACCACGACACCATGACCCGGGAGGATTTGAACGGCAGAGTCTCTGCGGCCGCGGAAAACTATACCTTGCGGCTGCGCAAACAGTTGGCCGGAATCAACGAGCGTTACGGCCGCTCGATTGGCTACGTCGTGCCAGTCAGCCAAGGCGTGATTCAACTTCGTTTGGCAGTTCTCGACGGCAAAGTTCCGGGTGCCGCCAAACAATCCGATTTATTTGGTGACGCCATGGGCCATCCCTCCCGTAAGAATTCGTCCCTCGCGAACCTGGCTGAATATATTTGGTTCGCCACGATGTACGGCAAGAGTCCCGTCGGGCTCAAGACGTTCGTCAAAGAGGGAGACGCCGACTCGGCCAAGGTCCAACGATTGCTGCAAGAGATCGCGCTCGACGTCGTGACGAGAGAGCCGATGAGCGGATTTCCGAAGAATCCGAGCGAAACGCCCCACCCGGGCGTAGTGACACCCTCCGCCAACTCAACTCCGGCCGTCCCGCAGCGTGCGTCGGTCCTATCGACCAACGCATCGAAGACACACCCGTGACCCAAATCAGAAATCGTTGGATTCCGCGCCAGGTCGAAGGGCACCTTGCCGTGAAACACGCTTTCCCGCTGCTCGTCGCGCTGGTCCTTTTGGCTGAAGCGCGAGCTCAGGACGTCAAACGCAACATCCCGTATGCCGATCCGGCGCATGAGCGTCAGGTGCTCGATGTTCATGCGCCGCGCGATGCGAAGCGCGCGCCGGTGGTCTTCTGGATTCACGGTGGCGGGTGGGAGACGGGCGACAAAACGAGCGTTCAGATCAAGCCGCAAGCGTTCGTAAATAAGGGGTTCGTGTTTGTCTCGACGAACTACCGACTTCTGCCAACAGTCGACATGGCAACCATCGTGCGCGATATCGCCAAGTCCCTCCGCTGGGTGCATGACCATGTTGCCGAGTACGGGGGCGATCCCGAGCGACTGTTCGTGATGGGCCACTCCGCCGGTGCGCAACTCGCCGCGTTGATTTGCACCGATGATCGTTATTTGAAGGCCGAGGGCCTGTCCTTGGCCCTCATCAAAGGGTGCGTGCCCGTAGATGGCGACACTTACGACATTCCGGCCATCATTGAAACGGCAGAGACGCGACGTCGGGTGCATGGTCTGCCGCAAGCGAAGTTCGGTCACCGGGAGAAGTTCGGCAACGATCCGGCGAAGCATCGCGATTTCTCCGCCGTCACACATGTGGCCAGGGCCAAAGGGATCCCACCGTTCCTGATTCTTTATGTTGCTCAGCATCCCGACACGACTGCGCAGGCGCAACGCCTCGCGAACGTGCTGAGGAGCGCGGGCGTCGCCACGGAGGTCTTCGGCGCAAAAGAGACCAACCACAACAAGCTGAATGCAGACCTCGGTTTGCCCGACGATCCGGCCACCAAGGCGTTGTTCAAGTTCGTGGGCAGCGCACTGCAGAAGTAGGCTGCCCTGAGCTACACTGAGCCGGCCTTTTCCGCGGGGCACTCGTTTGTCATGCTGCACGGACTGCAGAGTGCAGTCATGCTGCACTGGGTGCGCAGTGCCGCCGTCGTAAAGACGGCGTCATGAGCGGACGAACCGGCGACAAATTGCTCAGACACTCGGCTGATCGCCGGCAGTTCGATCAAGGTAAAAGACAGATCGCAATGAACATCCTCGTTTGCTTGAAGCAGATTCTCGATCCCCAGATCCCGGCCCGCGACTTTCGTATCGATAGCGCCAAGCGAGAGGCCGATCGCGGGAGCGCGGCGCTCGTCACGAACATCTTTTGCGAAAACGCGCTCGAGACCGCGTTGCAGGTTCGCGAGGCTCACGGCGGCAAGATCACGGCCATCAGCTGCGGAAGCGAAACGGCCGAGGAAGTCCTGCGAAAGGCGCTCGCCCTCCGGGCCGATGAGGCTGTGCTGATCGCGAGTCCGGCGGCTAATCCGGATCCCCTGTTTGTGGCAAAGACGCTGGCGGCTGCTATCCGCAAAATTGGCTCGTTCGACGTCGTGCTGGTCGGACGCGAGGCGGGAGACTGGGGCGCGGGACAAACGGGCGGGCTCTTGGCCGAAGAGTTGGGCGTCCCCTGTATTTCGTTTGCCGAATCATTCGAGCCGGCGTCGGATCCGGCAAAAGTCCGGGTGAAGCGCCAGACCGACAGCGGTTGGGAGGTGGTCGAGTCGACCACTCCGTTGGTGGTGACGATCACGAATCACGAGCACAACGTGCCCCGGATTCCGAAAACGCGCGACGTGATGCAGTCGTACAAAAAGCCACTGACGAAATGGACCTTGGCCGACCTGGGCGTCGATCCTCAGACGGCAAACAGCTACTACGCCGTCGCGGACCTCTTCATACCGCAAAAAGAGACGCGCTGCGAGTTCATTTCAGGTGACACGCTGGACGCCAAGATCGACGCCTTTGCCAACCGCATGACCGAAGTCGTCCACTCGATTTAACACTCTGGCCGATCTAACTCACGGGAGCGAGAAGCATCGTGGCGGACGTCATCACATTAGTGTGGGGGCCAGCAGGCGTCGATCGCGCCGCCCAGGGACTTCTGGGTGCTGGCCGTCGTCTGGCAGAGAGTCTCGGCGGTAAGCTGCGTGCCGCCGTGTTGGGCGCGACCGACGATGCATCTATCGCGGCGATTCAATCGGTGGCCGACACGGTGCTTGTCGTCGAAGACGAGGTGCTCGGCGAATATCAGCCGGAGAACTACCTGACGGCGCTCGTTGCGGTCTGCAAAAAGCTCTCACCGAGTGCCGTGCTGTTGGGCAACGACACGGCCAGCCAGGAGTTGGCTGCTCGGTTGGCTCATCGCTTGGGAGGAAGCGCGGCCGGCGACGCAGTCGACGTGTCGGTCGCCGACGGTCGACTGCAAGTCACGCGAGGCGTCTACGGCGGTAAGGCGACCGCCAAGATCGCGCTCGCGCGTTCGCCGGGCGTGGTCTGGGTTCGGGCACGGGCGATGGCCCCGGCAGTGGCGCGGGCGCCCGGCGAAGTCGAGCGCATCAAGTTAGGCATCGCGCCCGATGCGCGTGTTCGCGTCGTCTCGCGCAACGTCGAGGCCAAGAGCGGCGCTCGCTTGGAAGATGCTCGGCTGATCGTTTCCGGCGGACGCGGATTGGGCGGCCCCGAGCCGTTCAAGCAACTGCAGACCTTGGCCGACGCGATCGGTGCCCAAATGGCGGCGTCCCGCGCGGCCTGCGATGCGGGATGGGTCCCCCCTTCCTGGCAGGTGGGACAGACGGGAAAGAAAGTGGCGCCCGAGTTGTACCTGGCCATCGCCATCTCGGGCGCCAGCCAGCACATCATGGGCATCGCTGATTCCAAGGTTATTTGCGCGATCAATCGCGATCCCGATGCTCCGATCTTCAAGCACTGCCGATTCGGCCTGGTCGAAGATTATCAAAAAGTCGTCGGCCCGCTTGTCGAGAAACTCAAGCAGCACTGATGAACGATCCCCAGCAGGCGACGCGCGAAGTCTTCTGGAACATCCACCACGCGTGGGTGATGTACGCGCTGTTGGTCCCGACCGTGGCGGTCGCCGTCTACGGACTTTATCGCCGGGTGCGAGTTTGGCGCCGCGGGCAACCGGAGACGGAGAGCCGCTGGGATCGGCCCCAAGAGCGGATCGTGCTGGTTCTCAAGCACGCGCTCTTGCAGCTGCGCACGTGGCGTAAGCTATATCCTGGCGTGATGCACGCGATGATCTTTTGGGGATTCATCGTCCTCACCCTGGCGACCACAGTGGTGATGATCGACTACGACTTCCGCATTCCGATCATGCGGGGCTACTTTTACCTCGTCTTCCAATCGTTTCTCACGGACATCTTTGGCGCCCTGGTGATTGTTGGCATCGGCATGGCTGCGGTTCGTCGGTGGATCGCCCGGCCGAAAACGCTCGTTTACACACGCGAAGCCTCCGTCATTCTCTGCGTCATTGCGGCCATCCTCTTCAGTGGCTTCCTCGTGGAAGGCTGGCGGATCGCAGCGACCGATGATCCGTGGGGCGCCTGGTCGCCCGTCGGTTACTTGTTCGCGCGCGCCTCGGGGCAATTGATGTCGGTCGAAGCGATGCGAACGGCCCACGTGACAACCTGGTGGACCCACCTGCTCTTGGCCTTTGGGTTTCTGGCGTGGGCTCCCTACACCAAGATGGCTCACGTGATCAGGGCGACGTTGAACATCTATACGTCGCGCCTCGCGCCGATCGGCGCGAATTTGCGAAAGGTCGACTTCGAGAGCGAAGAGCCGTTGGGTATCCACTCGCTCGCCGGCTTCACGTGGAAGGATCTGCTCGACTTCGACGCCTGCACCGAATGCGGCCGATGTACGGCTGTTTGCCCCGCTAACCACGTAGGCAAGCAGCTCTCGCCGCGAGACATCATTCTGGATCTGCAGCGGCTCTCACACTCAGAGAACGCCGACTTTTCAAAATCATATCTCGGCGCGACGCCGGCACTGTCGGCCGACGCGATGTGGGAGTGCACGACGTGCGGTGCGTGCGTCGACGCCTGCCCGGTCTCGATCGAACAGATGCCCAAGATCGTCGACACCCGGCGCTACCTGGTGATGGAAGATGCGGAATTTCCCGACACGATGCAGCAAGCGCTGACCTCGGTCGAAACGCGCGGGCATCCCTTCCGCGGAACTGCTTTCTCCCGAGTCGATTGGGCGCAGGGGCTGACTATCTCGACGATGGCCGAAGCTCGCGATGCCGAAGTGCTGCTGTGGGTCGGCTGTGGCGGCGCGCTGGTCGAGCGCAATCAGCAGGTGGTGCGCGCGCTCGCGCAGTTGTTGACGAAGGCCGGCGTCAAGTTCGCCATTCTGGGTCGCGAGGAAAAGTGCACGGGCGATCCGGCACGGCGGATCGGGAACGAATTCCTGTTTCAACAATTGGCTCAAGAGAACGTCGCCACGCTCGATCGCTATCAAGTGAAAAAGATCGTCACGTCCTGCCCGCATTGTTTCAATACGTTCCGCAACGAATATCCGCAGTTTGGGGGGCGTTACGAAGTCAACCATCACAGCGAATATCTGGCGGAACTCGTTCGTGCCGGCAAACTCTCGGCCGACATGCCCACGGACAAGAAGGTGACCTTCCACGATCCGTGTTATCTTGGCCGACACAACGGCGTTTACGACGCGCCGCGTGAACTGGTTCAGCTCTCAACAAAGTCGACGCCGATCGAGATGACTCAAAACCGCAGCAACGGTTTCTGCTGCGGCGGCGGAGGCGGCATGAGTTTCATCGACGAACCGCCAGACAAACGAGTCAACCAGGCTCGCGCGAAGCAAGCATTGGAAACTGGCGCTGACATCGTGGCCGTCGGTTGCCCGTTTTGCATGACGATGCTGGAAGACGGGATCAATGCCACAAAGGGCGATCGCGAAACCAAAGTGATGGACGTGGCCGAATTGTTGTGGCAAGCTCAGGCGAAAGATGGACAGCAAAAGGCAGGACAGTAGAAATCGGAAGAAAGGCACGCGGCGATGGATTTAGGCCTGACACCCAGCGAGCTGAAATTTCGCGACGAGCTGCGGGCGTGGCTGAAAGCCAACCTGCCCAAAAAAAGCAGCCACGCGATTCGAACCGGCGAATCGGCGACTGCTTACTACCAGTACCTGAAAGACTGGCAGCGGAAGCTTTACGACGGCGGCTACACCGGCATCGCCTGGCCCAAAGAGTTCGGGGGCCGCGGCGCGACCTTCATCGAGCAGGCCA
>DASRXU010000462.1:0-15919 GCA_035687365.1 Planctomycetaceae bacterium
GGACCGGGGTGTTACTGTCAAGAGAGTCGCCTGCTGCGGTAAAGGAGTGGGTCGCTTTTGCGAGCTGCGGCGCCGAGGCGTTGGTTCGAACACGCGGCATCGAGAATGCCAGTAGGCCACTACCCGAGATGGGATTACGGCAGACGCAGACGAATTTGGTCGTCACATCTGCCGCTTTCCCGTGATCTAAACCATTTTCCCGGACACGCCATCAAAGGACCGATAAGTGCCTCAGTGCAACGCAGGTAGAATGACAAAGTTAGTGACCGGCGCGACCTACGAACGCACAACAGGAGGGCAAGATCATGGCGGCCAAGGTCCCGTGGTTCGAGCGGCGGTTTAATTTCGATTTCCCGGTGGGCTGGCATCCGGACCTGATCGAGCGTCTGCGCGGCACGCCGGCGCGGCTGGATGAAAAGCTGCGCGCATTAAGCCCCGACGTCCTGACGCGGCGCGAGCGAGCCACCACGTGGTCGGTCCAGGAGAACGCCGGACATTTGCTGGATCTTGAAGCGCTCCACCACGGGCGGCTCGAGGATTTCCTGAAAACGGACTGGCGAGACGCCGGTCCCACCTTCACGCTGCGGTCCGCGGATCTGAGCAATCGCAAGACTCACGAGGCCAACCATCACGCGACGCCCCTCGTCGCGATCCTCAGCGACTTTCGCCGCGAGCGTACGGCGTTTGTCGATCGCCTCGAACGGCTCGACGACGAGGATTTCCGCCGGACGGCTCTGCACCCGCGGCTCCAGGTGCCGATGCGCCTGGTCGACATGCTGGCCTTCGTCGCAGCGCACGACGACTATCACCTGGCCCGGATGACGGAGCTGATCCGGCTATTCGCGCGGCCGGGATGACGGGACAGTTCACCGTCCGCCTGCATCGCAAGACGACACACCTTGATACGATTCCGACCGCGGGGAAAGGGCGATGAGCTTTCGTTGCGACACAAAGGATCGTGAAAACGGAAGTCTCAGGCGCTTTGCCCAGCAATCCGAAATCAACAACTTGGGGATGTCCTGGTGTCAGCATTGCTGCTCCCATACGACAACCGCTCCGTTAAGGCGAGCAGCGTCCCACCGGGATACTTTAACGACTACTCAAAGATGAAGACCGAAGAACCGCGGTCCAGCCTTCTGCAGCGTTGTCGCCGAGAGAAAGAAAGGAGGAAGTTTCCATTCAATGTTCATATTGGCGCAATGTTGTCGGGAGCGGCCCGCGTCTACTGTGCCGAATTCCGTGACGAGCTTTTTGTTAGCGTTCCGCATGGGAATGAGAACATCGTCGGTGGCGAAATGGAAGGTGTGGGCTTACTGACTGCTTCCCTGAAACCCGACGATTCGGTGTGGTGCGTTGTAAAGGGGATCAGTGATTTCGCGGACGAAGGCCGAGATGCAGTAATACCATGCTCACGGCCTTTGCGTGAGCATGCAAACTGCGGCAAGACATGCCCACGCCGAGCCGTGCCGAGCCGTGGGCATGCCACCCGCCCGGTAGCCCATTCGTTTTCCGGCACTTGAAAAAGCACCTGAGGGAGCCGTGGTGGCGGAAACACTCACATGAATTCCAGAAGAGCCGGGATTCACTACAATCTCGTTTGAGCGATAAGCAAGTGTCCATTGGCGCCCATGAGGTACCCAAATGAAAGCTGTTCCCCCAAAGCTCAGCACCCTGCTTGCGGCCGGCGTCGGTCTGTCGGTTTTTTTAGGTCTCGTCCACAGCGCTCCGGCCGACGACATCGCGGCCAAGCCCTACAAGATTCTTGCCACCACGCAGATTCCCGCCGCCGGGCGTATTGACTACGTTACGGCGGACAGCGTCAACCGCAGGGTTTATGTCGCCTGCGGCAACGCGGTCAGTGTCTTCGACCTCGATACCTACAAGCTCGCGGGCACGCTGGCAAACGCGTCCGGGCATGGCGTCGCGATCGACCCGGAAAACCATACCGGTCTGGTGTCCGGCAATCCCGCGACTTTTTTCAACACGAAGACACTCGAAGCGATCAAGACCCTTCCGGCGACGGGTGCGGACGGCTATCTCTTCGACGCCCCGACCCACCATTTTGTTATTTCGAGTCACCGGGCGCCCAACCTTCTCGTGGTCGATTCCAAGGACGGTTCGATCGTCGCCAAGGTGAAGGCCATCGGCCCGGACGGTGCCAATGCCGCCGTCGAGCAGGGCGTCACGGATGGCGAGGGACATCTCTATTTTGACGTGGCCAACGCGCACCACATCGCCGTGGTGGACGCCAAAACCCTCAAGGTGACCGCTCATTTCGACCTCGGCGACAAGGGCAATGGGCCGGCGGGCCTGGCCATCGATACGAAGAACCACGTTCTTTTTGCGATGTGTCGCGGGGGAAGAGGGGGCGGGGGCACGCCCACTTGTGTCATCCTCAGTGCGGTCGACGGCAAAATCATCGCCACCCTGCCTCTGGCCGGCGGCAGCGACGGTGCCGTTTTCAATCCTCACACCATGGAGGCCTTTAGTTCGCACGGCAACGGCACGCTGAGCGTCATCAAGGAAAACAGCCCCACGGAATTTGTGCTGGAAGAGACAGTGAAAACCAAAGCCCGCGCCAAAACCTGCACGCTGGATGACAAGACCGATCATGTGATCGTGATCACTCGCGAAGCCGCTCCCGGCGGCGGCGGGCAGATGTTGGACGTTATGTTTATTGGTCGATAAGTCTTAATCTAGAAATGCCGGGTGCCATGCCAGCACTCCTGCGCCTGAATTCGAGTCATCGGTGTAGCCTGCCCACGCAAAGCCATGAGACCGTCCGGGAATTCAATTGAGTTTTGGAGCCGCGACCGTGAGGAAGCGGGGTCTCACGCTCGTTTGTGCGCGAAATAGCCCGCTTCCTCACGGGCGCGGCTCGAAAGACGCGATCGAATTCCGGGACACTCTCACGCAAGGCCATGGGCATGTAGAGTCTCAATGAAACCAACGCCGGTGTCGCATAGATAGCGCTAACCGTTCTCCGTTTCGCGAACATGATCGACCACCCCGCCAATAGTGGCCAAAGTCCGGACGTTGACCCTGGGTACCGCCTCGCCGCGCAGGGACGTCGGGATGTTGAGGAGGAACGGCTAGGGCTGCTGGAGCAGCTTTTTGATCCCGTCTCGCGCCAACGGCGGGACTTGGTCCGACCCGGCTGGCGCTGTCTCGAAGTCGGGGCCGGCCGGGGATCGATGGCCGTATGGCTGGCCGAGAAAGTCGGCGCGAGTGGCCAGGTCGTGGCGACTGATGTCGACACGACTTATCTCGAGCGACTGAATGTTCCCAACCTCGAAGTGCGGCGACATAACATTCTCGACGACTCGCTGGAAAGCCTCGGCCGCGGCTCATTCGATCTGGTCAGCTCGCGTCTAATGCTCTTCTGGCTGGCCGGGAGACAAGAGACGGCTATCCGGCGCATGGCGGAATGCCTGCGTCCCGGTGGTTGGCTCGTCGACGAGGACGGAGACTGGGGCCTGGTGGGGCCGGTCGATTCCACTCATCGGTACTACGGCGTCTTTCAGGAATGGTGGTCGTCCCGCGGCTACGATCCAACCTTCGGGCGGAAACTGCCGGCGCTCTTCGAGCGCTGCGGGCTACAGAACATCCGTCATGAGGCAAGTGCCCAGGTGGTGCGGGGTGGCAGTCCGTGGGCGTGCTGGTGGAAGCAGACTCTGGAGGGGATCCGTGCCAACGAGGAAGCCGCAGGCACTTTGACGAGGGCACAAGATCAGGAGTACCAGCAACTGATGGCCCCGTTCACGGACACGTCTGAGTGGTTACTCAGCGAATTACTCCATGCCTGCTGGGGCCAACGGTCGCAATAAGCTTCAGACTCCGTGTTTGCAGCCGAGATGTCGATCGAACGAAGCGCAGCCCTGCTAGCGCTAGTTTTTCACAAACGCAACCGTTTTCCGCTTGGGGGAGAAAAACCACCGTTAAGTGCCACCGCGACGGTTACCGGAAACTCAACCGTATTTTCGGCACTTGGTTCTGCGCACCGAATTGCCATACGTTTTGGCGGAAATCTGCTTCTGGGTGTGAGACTCGCATAAAACGCTCTGATATCGGCGGCAGAATTCGAACATTTTCTGGTTCGGCTGCCGTCGCTAAGGTGATTCGGTCGATGTGACCGACGAGCGTAGGGGCCGTGCAACAGCGCATCTGGGCGTTCATCCTGTGATCGCCGCAGTTCCCACCTCTTTCCGCCGCGTGTCCAATTCCTTCTGCCATTTCGCTGCTTCATCCTTCTTGCCGGTTGCTTCGTAGAGCTGCACCAACCGCTTCGCGGCCTCGGTCAGATGCACCTTCCCTTGCGCGGGAATCTTTGCTTCTCGCTGTTTCATCCCCTGGAAGGCGGCCAGCAGCAGTGGTTCGGCGGCGGCATATTGTTTCCGGTCTAAGTAGACGCCTCCGACGAGGGATTTGCAGCGATAGGTGAGCCACGAATCGGGCATGGTTCGTTGCCGAGTCTGATGGCAATACCGAAGCAGACGAATTGTGAACCCCACGATCGCATCGTCGTTCTTGCGGGTTTTCATTCTGTCAAGGACGTCGACGAGTGCCCGTTCGGCCTCGTCGAGGCGGTTCGTGGACATGTACAACTGGGCGATGTCGCGGCGAGCCAGGAGCGTGTTGATGTCGTCCGGGCCGAGTTTGGCCAGATTCAGCTCGTAGCGATCCTGGGCTGTGGCCATGTTGCGTAGGAAATCGACCTGATTGACGGCGACGCGCGTGTCGGGGTGCTCCTTGCCAAGCTTAGCTGTTTTTGCCCTGAGCACCTCCTCAATGAGCGGCAGAGCCAATTTCGGCTTCCCAACCGACTGATACACGAGGGACAGCCGGTACATGCTCAGGAGAGTGTCCTGATGCTCGCTTCCGAGCGCTTCTTTCTGGAGCTTCACCGTCTCCTGTAGCAGCGGCAGGGCCAGGTCGAGCTTCTCGGCAGCTTGATAGGCCATAGCAAGCTTGCTCATCGTGCGGAGCGTGTCGGGATGCGCGCGGCCAAGTCTGGCCTCCCGAAGCGAGAGCGTCTCCTCAAACATCGGCAGCGCGAGCTCCGGCCTCGCCGCATCGGTGTAGACCGCGGCGAGATCGTCCATCGTCATGAGCGTGTCCGCATGTTTTGCCCCGAGCGTGGCCCTCCGGCGTCTGAGCGTTTCCTCAAATAACGGGACCGAGAGGTCTCGCTTTCCGGCGAGGTCGTACATCCCGGCCAAGCTGCTCATGGACCTGAGCGTGCCAGGATGGTCGGGACCGAGGACTGTTTTCATCCGCTGAAATGTCTCTTCCTGAAGCGGCAGGGCCCGGTCCAGATTGCCGGCAGCTTTGATCGCCAAGGCAAGGCTGAAGCTGGTGCCGAGTGTGAGCGGGTCGTCCTGGCCCAGCGCGGCCTGCCGGGTGGCGTGTGCTTTCTCGAGCAGAACGACTGCCTTTCCCGACTCCGCCAGTGCAATCAGGGAAATGGCGAACCTTTCCTGCATCCTCGCCACCACCAGCGGGTCGCCGATCGACTCGCCTTCGAGCTGCTCGACAGCTCTGTCCAGCTTCGCGACCAGGATCGCTCGCAACGGACGTTCCGCCCCCGCGACCTCGTTCGGGTCCAGGTTCTCGAAAATCGAGCCGAGGAGCTCGTTCGCTCTTTCAATCTGTTTCAGGCGCTTCTGCGCCTGCAGGTTTGCCGAGTTGGCCTCGGCCCCCGCCCGTGTCGCCCGCGCGGCCTGCCAGCTGCTGAAGACCGCGCTCACCAGAAGCACCAGGCAAAACGCAGCCGCCATCGGGTTGCGGCGGCACCACCGCCCAAACCGCGCCGCCCAGCCCAGGGGTCGAGCCTGAATCGGCCGGCCTTCGAGGAAGCGAGTGAGATCGCTGCTCAGCGCCGCAGCACTGGCATAGCGATTTTCCGGCTCCTTGCGCAAACATTTCAGACAAATGGTCTCCAGGTCGCGCGGAACCTTCGCGTTCCATCTGGAAGGAGGCGACGGTTCTTCGAGAAGCACCTGCCGTTGGGTTTCCGCAGGCATATCCCCACGAAAGGGGGGCCGGCCGGCGAGCATTTCATAGAGGATCGCGCCAAGCCCGTAGACGTCAGTCGCCGGTCCGACCGCGCTTGCCTTTCCGCTGGCCTGCTCGGGAGCCATATAGCTTGGCGTTCCCAGCATCGCGCCGGTCATCGTGAGGTCCCGTCCCGAATCGAGGCGACGGGCCAGTCCAAAGTCGGCAATTTTTGGCGTGCCATCACTCGTCAGCAGAATGTTGGCGGGCTTCAGATCACGATGCACGATCCCACGCTCGTGTGCATACCCAACGGCGGATGCCAGCGTGGCCACCAGTTGCGCGCTGTGCATCGGCAATTGCGGCGCACCGGCGAGTTGTTGCGAAAAGCTGCCGCCGTCGATCAACTCCATCGTAAAGTATGGCCGTCCCTCGAACTCTCCCACGTCGTGAACCTGCACGATGTTTGGGTGTTTAAGCCCTGCCACGGCCTCGGCTTCGCGCATGAATCGCTCGCGTTCATGCGGGCGGGCATAGGCCCCCAACAGCAGCATCTTGAGAGCGACATCGCGATTGAGCTTGAGATGGCGCGCCTTGTACACCACGCCCATGCCGCCATATCCAAGGATCTCGAGGACCTCATAGCCCTCGATCTGCGGCAACTTCGAGTCGGGGGTGGGCTTCGGCTGACATTCCCTGTCGCTCCCTGCCGGCGACGACGGAAATAGCTCGTCGACCTGGTTCTGCACGGTTTGCAATCGCCGCCAACGACTGCGGATTTCCGGCAACAGCTCGGGACAATCCGTACAGACCTCTTCCGGCGTGGAATCCGTTTCGAGGAGCTGTTCGAGCAACTCGCGAACGCGAGCTTTATCGGTCATCACGGCGTCGTTCCGGCGAACGCACCAGCGATCGGGCTGACGCTTCGGAGATCTGCTAAAGCGACGCTGCGCCTAGACCTCGCGGCTAAGCCTCACCGGCTGGGCGCTCGATTGGTTTCAAATCAGCCAACATTTCCTCCAGCAGAATCAGGGCCCGGTTGAGTCGCCGCTGGATTGTCTTCGTAGAGACCCCAACGATGTTCGCAACCTCGTTCGCCGTCATCCCTTGGATTCGGACCAGGCTGAAGACTTCTTTTTCGTCTTCGGGCAAACTGTCAATGGCGTTGAGCATCCGGCGGGCATCGCCGCTGAGTCCCGACTCACTGCTCTGTGGCGCCGGGACCATTGCCTCGCGAAGCTCGAGCGCGGGAGTCTCCTTATCTAGGCGTCGGGCCAGGTCATTCAGCTCCCACCGCATATGCTGATTCGCCAGTCCGAAAAACTGACGGACCGTGGCGGGCCGAGTCTCGCGCAAGGCCTTTAAAAGCCGATCGACGACCGAGCTGAGCATCTCCTCCGTTTGAAGATTAAGAGGGGGCCGCGTCAGCCTGGGATAGCTTCGCAGCAAAAGGGTCCCACAAAGGACGTGCAGCCGGTCGACGGACCGTCCGATCAACGCTCGGATCACGGGTTCGGCGGGCGCGTCACCTGGCAATTGCGCAAGCTCGTCGAGATAGCGTTGGACCGCGACAGTCGTCTGCTCATCGTTCATGGCAAGCACGGCCACCGTGAGTCGAGCCAACTCCGTCGTCAGCGACTGCCAGAGATCGAAGGTCTGCCCGTGGCGCCTATTATGAAGTGAAGGTCTGTACATCCGCAATTCGGGATGCAGCGAAATGATGGAGGCCACTTCATTCCGAGCGCCGGGTGCCATGCTCACGGCTTTTTGCGTGAGCATGCGAACTGCGCAAGACATTCCCACGCCGAGCCGTGGGCATGCCACCCGCCGCTCGGGCACAGGATCTCTGGCGCCGGCCGGCGTCGTCGGAAGAAGACATGGCGACTCGAGCCGCGAGAATTACAGACGGAGATGCCGTTCGAAGCAATGTCATCGCCAATCGCACGGCCGGCTTTTTTAGGTCCGTAAGAGCAGCGCGCTGGGCGGACGACGGCCGCTTGCCCGCCGTCTGCGATCGAGGACTGGGTCGCGTTGACTCTGTATCAGGCTCTCGATTGACCGCAAAAACGCAAACAATCGGCCGGCAAAAAACCCCTGCGCACCATCCGCACGATCGGTCAACCAGGCAATTCCAGGATGGCACCGGCAAAGCCGCCGATGAAGTTCGGCGTCACATAAATGCGATCTAAGATCGCCAATTCCGCCAAGGAAACTTGATGTACATCGTAACATATTGTTACATCTAATCTTAATGACGCATTTTACACTTATGTTATGACGCTAATTTTGATGCACAATAACATCGTAATAAGGTTGCCGCGCGTCAATGCGGCGCGCCGGGCGGACGACGGCCGCTTGCCCGTCGTCTGCGATCGTGGACCGGGCCGCGTTGACCCTGTATCAATCTCTCGATTGACCGCAATAACGCAAACAATCGGCTGACAAAAGCCCCTGCGCACCATCCGCACGATCGGTCAACCAGGCAGTTCCAGGATGGCACCGGCAAAGCCGCCGATGAAGTTCGACAACGTTTCTGTGCGATTATAGATCGCAAATGAACTAATAGCACTACTGATCACTACTGATGTTCAACCTCATTTCAGAATTAACCTCGATGAATGTGAGACGCATTGTAATTCTGGAAAGTTGACAACAGATCCCAGAAAAGTTAATATTGGTTTCGTTGAGTGGCGGATTGGTGATCGGGTGATCCTAAGGGCACTTTCAGATGAGTGAGAAAATCAGAGTTCGAGCGAATCGAAGCACGGGCGAACTCGAGGTCGAGGGGACTGCGCAGGTAGTCGCAGAGTGGTGGGCGCGATTGTGGCCGGAGTTAAGAACATTCTCCGAACGTCGCAATGGCGACGATCCCATCGCATTGTCGGAACCGGCGGTGGCGGCAAATGACAACGGGCAACCGGAGATCTTTGGGGAATTTTTTACGCAATTCCGGTCGAACGTTAGCGACGTAGACAAAGTCCTGATCGCCGCGGCGTTCGTTCAGAGTACGAATCAGGAACGAATCTTCACCACCAAAGCGGCAAATGAGCTATTGCTTGACCAAAACCTAAAAGTCGCGAATGCATCGGAGAATGTGCGCCGGCTGATGCATAGCAAACGCGTTTTCGGGGTCTCAAATGGGAAATATCGGGTTTCTGCAATTGGGTTTGAAAGCCTTAACGCTCTCAAGGTGAACGCATGACTTCAGATGTGGCTGGGCGCGAGAAAAACGCCGCCGACCCCGCGAGGGTAATGGAATTGGCGCAGCAGATTGTCAAACTGCTTAGCTGCGACGATTCCGAGACACGGCAACGTGCGTTTCAAACGGCGATGACCGCCCTCGGCGAGTCATGCCCAAACCTTGCCGCCGTCGGCTCTCTCTCTTTCCTTCCGACCGCGAGCGATGAGAATCACTCGGATCTCGCGACGTTTTTCAGTCGCGAAGGCGAGTTGAAGTTCGCCGACAACGCTCTACTGTGTGCGGCTTACCATTATTCCGAGTACGGTAATGTTCCGTTTTCGATCTCTGAAATTCAGCGAATCGCCGCGGACGCAGGGGTCATTTTGCCGGACAGGCCCGACATGACGTTCGTGCAGGCGACGAAACAGGGTAGAAAGCTGTTTCAACGCGCGGGAAGGGGAGTATTTAAGCCGACTGCGACGGCTGGCTTGATGTTCGGCGAGCGATGGAGTGTGAAGGCCGGCAGAAAGCCGAAAGCGGCTGCAACGGCCATGAGCGATTGAGGAATCAAATGCTGCAAGTTGAAGACGCAAAGCGAGTCTTGCATGGTTCGAAGTTGTCGAGTCGCGATCGGTTGCTCGTGCTGCTCGCACTCGATCCCGGAGGGCCATGTCATGTACGCACAGTCAAACAACGGTGCGCTGCGGTGGGGTTGCCTAAACTGGCCAACATGAATCTCTCCGACATTCTCGGCAGTTCGATTGGCTTCGTCGCACGCACTCCAGAAGGTTGGGAGCTCCAGCAACCCGGGGTGTTGCGAATGCAGGCCATAGCGCAAGCGGCGAATGTGAACCTTGTCGTTACCCATTCCAGCCAATCGCTTCAGGGACATGTTGAGTCGCTAACGGACCCTCTCACGAAATCTTTTGTGATGGAAGCTGTCAATTGCTTCAGGGCCAGCCAGTATCGTGCTGCTGTCGTTTTCTCCTGGGCAGGCGCAGTTGCTCTGCTCCATCGTCACGTGTTTAACAACAAGTTGGACGACTTCAACAACGTGGCTCCTCGCCACGATCCCAAGTGGCGCATCGCTAAGCAGCAAGACGATCTTGGCCGTATGAGGGAACATGATTTTCTTACGGTTTGCGAAGCGATCGGCGTAATCGGCAAGAGCGTAAGGCAGATCCTTCAAAACGAATGTTTGATGCTTCGAAACGCATGCGGGCATCCCAACTCGGCGTCAATCGCTGAAAACAGTGTTGCAGCCCACATTGAGAAGCTAATTAAGAATGTCTTTTCCAAATTCTGACTCGGTCGGTAACTGGGACCAGTTGAACGAGTTGCTGGGTCCCCCTTGGACCCAGCCGCGACGCCGCGATGGGGCTCGAATTCGGGATCGGGTGCCGCGGTCCACTCGTTGTAAATCCGCGGCGTCAATCTCGGATTCCGGGAAAACTGAGCTTGGATCAATCTCGATTTTGTGGCTGAATGGAGATAGTTCTTTTTTTGGTCCAAAGTCCAAGGTCACCGGTGGAAGTCCAAAGTCCAAGGTCACCGGTGGAAGTCCAAGGTCCAAAGTCACCGGGGAAGTCCAAGGTCCCTAGTCCAAGGTCCAAAGTTGAAATGCGGGACGGGACTCAGGTCCGGACACTTTCGGACGGGACCTGCGGCGAGCGGACTCTCACCACAGAGACACGAAGGCACCAAGAACAGGCGGCCCTCACCCCCAGCCCTCTCCCGCGGGGGGAGAGGGGAGATGCGGGAGATTCGAAAGACTGGCCCTCACCCTGCCCTCTCCCAGCGGACTAGGAGAGGGTGAGATGGGACGGGACTCGAGCTGTGCAGAATCTGATCACCGGGACCGGGTCAGATAGTTTCACTAGGGAGTTGACCCGGTGACCCAGTGACCCGGTGGTTGGAACGGGACTCAGGTCCGGACACTTTCGGAATTCGTAGGGTGTGACCAGGCCGTCACGGCCGCAGGCACACCGTTTCTGCTTCTGCCTCAATAGACCGGTGGGCCCGCGCCCGACTTCGTCGGACTTGTCCCACCCTACGGGAGGGGACTTCTCACCACCAAGGCACGAAGGCACCAAGAAATCCACAAACCCTTTGTGGCTTGGTGTCTTCGTGGTGAGTCTAATCGTCGTTGAGGTCAGGTCCGGACACTTTGCAGTGGGACGGGACACGAACGGGACGGCCGCGAGGTCCCGCGGCCCCCTCACCCCCCGGCCCTCTCCCGCGGGGGGAGAGGGGAGAAGATCGAGTACGGGACGGGACTCGTTGTTCTATCGGTGAAAGCCGGGAGGAATTGCCCTCACGCCGTCCCTTTCCGGCTCGACTGAGCTCGCCGAAGTTCAGCAGGCTGGCCGAGGGCGCAAGAGTGGGACGGGACTCGGGACCGCTCTTCAGGTTTCGGAGCGGACCTGGGTTAACATTCGTTGCGGAGAATGGTTAAGGCGATAGCTGAAGCACCCCCGCTAGAATGACGGCATGCCACCGCTTTCAAGGCCACGATCAGACGACCCGTTGCCTCCGAGAGTTCAGTTTCTCTTGGTCTGCGCGGTGCTCGCCGTTATGGCCGTGACTTGGCTCATCATTGGGTGACGGCATGAGCGACGAACCGAAACGACGGTCGCGGCGCTGGATGGGATGGGCGGCCTTTGTAGCGCTGCTGCTCGCTTATCCACTTTCAATGCCGGCAATTCTTTGCATGGCTATTGACCACGATCGGTTTGAGCCGGTTGCCAGATTTTACACGCCAATATTTTGGGCTATGGGCAAGTCTCAGACAGTGAACGTGGCGGTCGATTGGTATTCGTCGTTCTGGGGCCTTGGGGTTGGCCCTCCAGGCCCCCCATAGACAAACTCCCGTGCCAATCGCCAATTTTCGTCCAGGATGCGGCGCGGCCGTTTCAAGCCACTCTCGGGCACATCGTTCAGGCTTGAGCGATTCCCAGAATACGTTCGAATTCCTGCTGCCGATTTCCGGGCGTTTGATCACCTCTCCCAGCTTGAGGCGGGCCCAGGCTTTCCTCTCGCACGAATCGCGGCTGTCTTCTCGCTCGCCTGCGGGGCGGTTCTTGATGTGGGTATCTGCCGCTACGCCGGAAAGGGGCAAAGCGAGCTGGGGATGCTGCGCACGTCGTGGAACATGTTTCTCCCTGGCGATGTCATGCTCTCAACCGCCTAATGTGTACCTGGACCGAGATGGTGATGCTCAAGGAGCGCGGCATCGACTGCGTCTGCCGCTTGACGTCACACCGTACTGCCGACTTTCGCCGTGGGGAGCGTCTGGGTCGAGGCGATCACCTTATGAAGTGGCTCAAGCCGGCGAAGCCTCGCTCGATCGATCGGAAGAGCTACGACGCACTCCCGAGTTTCTGGTGATCCGAGAATGCCGAGTCCTGTTCGAACAACCTGGCTTTCGGATTCGGACCCTCATCGTAGCCACAACATTGCTGGACGCAGCTGCATTTGCTCGAGACGATCTCGCGCAGCTCTATCGCGCTCGCTGGAATGCCGAGCTTGATCTAAGGTCACTGAAAGAAACGCTGCAAATGGACGTCGTGCGATGCAAGACACCGGCACTTGTCAGAAAGGAACTCTGGACGCATATCCTGGCCAATCTCATCCGTACGATCGCGGCTCAAGCGGCAACTAAACACGGCATCGAACCGCGAGCAATCAGCTTCAAGAGAGTAGTCCAAACACTCGAGGCATTTCGGCCAGTGATTGCTCTCCAGGGCGAACGCGGCCCTGCCTTCCGCAAGACCCTCTACGGGCACGTGCTCGATGCGATCGCCATCCACCGTGTCGCCGACCGACCCGACCGATACGAGCCTCGGCGACGAAAACGTAGACCAAAACCGTACGATCGTCTCATGCAACCAAGATGGATGGCGAACGCGATCTGCGCAACGGACTTCGGGAAAACTAAGTGCCATTCGTGTGTCGGACCGATACGACGCAAGCCCCTTGGCCTGATGGCTCAATCTCGGGCAGTCCGCGTCATTCGACACCTTTTTCTTGGGCGCCAGGCCGCATTGCGCGTTGCAGAAAATTCACCAAGTTGTCCCACATTGGGCTCCCAGTGTTCGGGTGACTGGCAGCGTCATTACGGGGAATGAGGCCGCCGTCGTCTAGTGCAACTTCGAGTTGGCCGGCAATCGCCAGCGGATTCGTCCGCAGGCGGAGGACGTCGGCAGGCCAATCAATTCCACGACGCGCAAGCTCGCTGCGCATCGCCCTCAAATCCCAGACCTGCACGGGCAATCGTTCGTCCACTGGTGACGTAACCAGGAATCGCTGGTCAGGGCTGAACGATGCGGACGACGGAAGTCACCTTGACCTTCCGCCGGACGACGGTCCCCCAGGTTCCGGTGGTCCTTCAGGTGGCGCCGGCCGTAATGCAGCGCCGCCCGCTCCTCCTGGCCCGGCGGGTCCGCGTACTGCGGGTCCGCGTCCTGCGGGCCCCGGTCCTGGCGGTCCCGGTCCGGTTTCAAACGACTGACAGTTGCAGTTGAAGACTCCGCTCTCGGCGGTTCGGCTGCCTGCACAACAGAAGGGGCCGAACCGCCAATCGCGGGCTTCAATTTATTCGACGCCCTAGACCTCACTGCTCAACTTCCGAGCCACGTCGATCGCCAGGCAGAGGACCCTCAATGAATACGGTCCAACTGGCATCGGGTGAATTCCCCAGCTACCCCGCCGTCGGCTAGTTTGCGCTATTCTTCGACGTGTTGCCGGCCAGAATCGCCCGCCCCAGGATCTCCGCCACGCGGCGGTTGCCCTCTGGGGTCAAGTGGCAATAGTCGGTGTAGAACTCGACGTTCGAGCCGAGCGGCGCGATTTCGGCGTTGAGGTCGAGGTAAGGGACGCCGAACTCTTTCGCGGTTTTGCGCAGCGCGTCTGAGAGAAAATCATCGTAGAAATACGAGAGCAGCAGAGCGCACTGATCGACGGAGCCGCTCGTGTCGGGGCCGGCGGGGACCATGACTTCGGCCAGCTTGCGCTCGATCTCGGAAAGGTGCTTGTTCTGCCGCTTGCGATTCAAGAGCGGCTGAAGCACAAAAATCGATGGAGTGCCATCCGCTTTCAGGACCGCGAAGTATTGGCGAACGATCTGCAAGAGCCGCTCGGCATTTTTGTGGTAGCGATCCTTCGACTTCTCGTAGTAGGCATGGTCGGAGGTGTCGTCGGTTGAGGTCGTTCCCGGCTTGGCCTTAGCGGGCGTGGCAGTCGTCGATCCGGCCGTGATCGGGGCCGGCTCGGCCGAGCGCTGGCGGTTGACCCACTTGGAATACAGGGTCGAAAGCACGTAGTAAGTCGACGAGTATCGCAGCAGCGATCGCTGCCCTTGATACAACTCGACGTAAAACGGCAAGTGCTGGTCGAGATCCTCAAACGGCGTCCCCGTCACCAGGCTGTAGACGTCGTTCATCCCGTCGAGATTGATGATCAAGTCGGGCTGAAACTGCGACAGCGTTTCGATGTACTGAATCAGCGACTGATGAATCCGCCGTTCGAATCCGGCCGCGTTGATCACTTCGTAATGCGTCGGCGGATTGTGGGCTTGAAGATAACTCTGCAATTGCCCGGCAATGCTCGACGGGTACGCGTAGAGACCGTCGGGGTACGGATGAACGGCGTGATAGCGAATGTTCTGCCCCGCGCCGAAAGCCGTCGATCCCCCCATCAGAAAGATGCGAAAAGTTCCCGGCGGCTTCTCGCGGGTGATTGGCGTGTCGTGCAGGAACCCGTGCTCGTCGAGGACGGGGTCGGGCTCTGACGGGTCAGCCTTGATCGCGCTCGTCCGAAACGAATGCCCGGGCACGTTTTGGAAGACCGTGTAGCCAGAGAGGATGCGGTTATACGGATACTGAAACCGCAGATCCCGGTGGCCCTTGATCACGATCAACAGGTAACAGCCCAACTCGACCAGTCCGAGCAGGACCAGGACCGTCACCAAGAGCGTTGTCTTCGGGTAGCGAGCGAAACGATTGCGCCGCGCGGGCACGGCCGCGGCGCTCGGTCGATTCGGGGTTTCAGGCGTGCCGGACAAGCGGAAGTCTCGTCTCTTTAAGCGGAATCGGCTGCGTCGGGAGCTTTGGTCGAACCGTGAAACAAGAACTGCACGAACCGGAAAAACCTTTGCAACAAGGGTATGCGCGCGCAGCAGGTCTTCGTCTTCAAAATCGAAGCAGCCCCCACAATCGGCGAAACCGGTTGCAGCGCCTTCCGTGCACGGGCCGACCCGAGCGCATCTCCTCTCAGGCAACGGCGTAATCGATTCTAGGGACTATCTTTTACCGACGCGAATCGACCGGTCCCAACGCCAGCGCCACACACTGATGCAATCCAAGCGATTCGAGGAGCTCAAGGCCACTGGTCTTTTGCCCTCTCCCACAGGAATTGGCCTCGAAATTCTGCGGCTGACGCGCGACGAAAGCGTTTCGGCCGCCGACATCGGGCGCGTCATTCAAGCCGATCCGGCGTTAACCGGACGAACTCTGCGGCTGGCCAACACGGGCAATGCCTCGTCGGGCCGACAGATTGCCAACGTCGCGGACGCCGTCGCGCGGCTCGGCACGCGGACCGTCAGCGCGATCGCGCTGGGCTTCACGGTGCTCGCCGGCAATCGCAGCGGTAAATGCCGTGGCTTCGACTACCAGCGGTTTTGGTCGCATTCGCTGGCTTGCGCCGTGGCCACGCAGATTCTGTCGTCGCATACCCGACACAAGAACT
>DASRXU010000463.1:0-2526 GCA_035687365.1 Planctomycetaceae bacterium
GTCGAAGCCGCGATTGATCGGATGGTTGCGGGGATCTTTCTGGCCGACGCCGCCGACGTGCCACTTCCCGACGTGATACGTGCGGTAGCCCCCTGTGCGGAGCAATTCGGCAATCGTCGCGCATTCTTCGTTGAGGCCGTGCGTGTAGCCCGGCGGATGCCACTGCTCCAGCATGTGGCCGACGCCGGCCTCGTGCGGATAAAGGCCGGTCAAAATCGACGCCCGGCTCGGGCAGCAGCGGGCACAGTTGTAAAACTGCTTAAATCGCAGACCGTTGGCGGCCAGGCGATTCAACTCCAGCGTGCTGACTTCCGAACCATAGCAGCCGAGGTCGGAAAACCCCAAGTCGTCGGCGACGATCATCACGATATTGGGCCGCGTGTTGACCGAGCGCTCCTTGATCGGAGATGTGCCGGTGAGCACGATCGCCGCCATCACCGCGCCGCAGAACGCGCGAATTCCGTAAGTGTGGAGAGCGAGATGAAACACGAACCTTCCCCTTGATAAAGCCGTCAGAGGCCGGCGCCCCAGCGCGCGTTCGCAATTCGTGTTATCTTTCTGTCGCGCGCGTGTCCAGCCCGCGGCATGAAGAATCGTCAACGCACTTGCGGCTCCGGGCCGGGTTGGCAGCGCTCTGTGAATGGGACAAGTCGGGACGCTTTCGTACGCAGCCGCCGCGCATACAATCAAAGCCATCGTGCATGCCCTTGCTCGGCGTTCGCGCCAAACCGTGGCGCGATGCTGGGACCCTCTGAAACGCAATCGAGAATTCGACGATGCTGCGCAACATTCGTCTCACTGACCGTATGGGATTAAGCGATAGCGGCCGCGGAGCCCCTCACCCCCAGCCCTTCTCCCGCGAGGGGAGTGGGGGGAAATGCGGTGGCAGCGGCGATGCATTCGCACCAACGCGTTGCATTCAGCTCTACTCCCCTCTCCCCTCCGCGGGAGAGGGGCCGGGGGTGAGGGGGCCGCGCTCTCGACGGTTGCGGATCGTGCGGCCCGATTTCGCGCTGGCAATTGCCCTCCTCTCGTTCTGTTGCTCCCCAGCGCTTGCAGCCAACAAGGTCACGCTCGAAAACTTGTTGCCGCAGATGACGAATCTGTCGATCTTGTCGGAGTACCCCGATCCGCCGTTTGTGACCAAGCAATTCAGCAGCTACGACCGCGCGAGCGTCGCCCCGGGTTCGGAGAGTTGGTTCGCCAACGGCGATCGTGGCTTCATGCTTTACGACGGCGTGCTCAAGGAGGAAACGCCCTATTACAAGACTGGCCCGCAACAGGGCCGCCCGGCCGACGGGCATTTCGCTGCCGGCACCCGAGTCGGCATCTCACCCACGCACCGGCCGATCGGCGGTTATGTCTGGGCCTACGCCACGGCGGCTGACGGACGACCGCAGGATGGCAAGACCCCACAGGGGTATCTCGCCAAGTCGGCGATCGCGATGGACCCGCAAGGCCACGTGCTGGCTGAAATGAATGGCCCGGGTTGCGTGGTGCGAATCTGGTCGGCGAATCCGAGGGACGCCGGCAACATCCGCATCTATCTCGACGGTGCCGAAAAGCCGGTGATCGAGGCGCCCTTGGAGACGCTGCTTGGCGGCAAATGGAAGACGACGATCGACGGCAAGGAAACGATTCCCTTTCCGGATCCGATTGCCTGCGAGAGATCGCGCGGGTTCAACTTGTACTTTCCGATTGCCTACGCCCGGCACTGCAGAATCACGATCGACCGGCCAGATATCTATTACCACGTCGACTACCGGACTTATCCGAAAGGCACGGACGTCGAGACATTCAGCTTGGCCACGCTCGGGAAAGCGTCGGAGCAATTCCAGCACGTGGTCCACCTCTTACGATACGACGGAATAGGAACTCGTGAGGATTTCGGTGACCTTGGAGCGCGGGATATCGCGATCGGCACGACGTGGTCCGAGCTCGAGCACACGCTCGAGCCCGGTCAAAGTTGCCACCTGACCTTCACCGGCGCTCAGGCAATTCAGCGCCTAGCGGCGCAGGTTGACGCGGGATCAGCGAGCGCCGCTCCCGAAGACTGGCGTGGACTGCTGCTTTCTGTGGCTTTCGACGGCTCGCCACAGCCTCAGATTTGTTGCCCGCTGGGTGATTTTTTTGCCTCGAGTCCCGGCTTCAATCGATATGTCTCCGCTCCCTTTGATGTCGGAAAGGCGGAACACCCCAAGCAACTGTGGGCTTGGTGGTCCATGCCGTTCCAAAAGTCGGCGAAGCTGCAGGTGCGCAACATGGGCAAACGGGCGGTAAAGGTTGCGTTGCAAGTCATGGTTGAACCCCGCACGTGGACCGACCGCTCAATGCATTTCCACGCGAAGTGGCGAGCTGAGGCGCTCAAGACGCGTCCGTTCCGCGATTGGACGTATTGCGACATCAAGGGCAAAGGCGTGTTCGTCGGCGACATGCTGAGTCTCGTCAATCCGGTGCGCGCCTGGTGGGGCGAGGGAGACGAAAAGATCTTCGTTGACGGCGAAACATTCCCCAGTTGGTTCGGCA
>DASRXU010000464.1:0-1631 GCA_035687365.1 Planctomycetaceae bacterium
GGCCGTCGCGGTTTGCTTCGCTCCCGAGGAGGACTGCGCAGCGGTTGCGGTCCGCGCGATCAACAACGCCGAACGCGAAATCCTGGTCGGCGCCTATGGCCTGACAACCGGCTCGGGTATCGTCGAGGCGCTCGTCCGCGCCAAGGGTCGCCGTGTTGATGTCCGGTTGGGTCGCCGACAAGACCACGCCGTGCCCGGCCACAAATGGTATCGAGCGCCTGGCTGCTGTGGCGTGCCGATCTGGATCGACGCTCAGGCGCGGATCGCGCACGGCAAAACGATGGTGATCGACGCGGCGGTGACGCTGACGGGCTCCTACAACTGGACCCGCGGCGCCGCGACGAACTCCGAAGACCTCAACCTCGTCTCATCGCCGGCAGTCGCGGCAGCCTACGCGGCCCATTGGCGGGAACGCCTCGCGGTGTCCATTCGACACGAACGTCGCGAGGACTGGTGCCGGGTCTCTCGCTCGACGATGCAACTGCCCGGCGGTCGGGGCGGCGGTGCTTGAGACGCGACTAGGCCTCATCTTGTGGCGCATCGCCGACAGCCTCGATTACTGGCTGACGCTGGTGGGGCTTCGTATCCTCGACGCGGTGGCAGGCCCTGAACCGGAGACGTCAGCAGATCAGCGGCGCGAGGCGGGCCGGGAGCGAATGCAAAGGGCGTTCCCCGAAATCGAGCCGTAAGGAGCACCGCGCCGCGCTTTCCCTAGAGCGGATCATCGCTGCTGCGGTAACGGTGCCCGCCCTTCTCAACTCGGCTAATCGCGCGCGGATCGAGGATTTCGGGCGTGGTGATCTCGTCCAGGTCGATTGTGCTGCCTGCCACCACGTCGCGCTGCTGACGCCGGATTTCCTGTTGCGGCTCGGTCTCAGCCCCCAGGCCAAAGTTCTCGATCTCAAACGCGGGTCCGGTGCCGCGGGTGCGGAGCGAAGGGGACGAGCTGTCGTTTCGGTCAGGTGGGGCAGGTGATTGAAATCGGGCGAGGATGTAAAGCGTAGGCAAGGATGGAAGACTTCTGGATGGAATAGTGTATAAAATCCAACAGATTTTTGAAGAGCTGGTCCCGGAACCAGGGGTTCCTCTGTAATGTTTGTGGATTTAGGATGAGTTTCTTGTGCCTCATCCTCGCAGAGTTCAACTGGGAGGAAGAGCATGAAATACGCGGAAGATTTTCGCAGACTCGCACGGCGATGTTGCGTTCTGTCGAAAACTGCTGTTGATCCAGACCTCGTCGATCAGATGCGGCTATGGGCCGTCGATTTCGCTGACGAAGCCGACGAGGTGGAACGCCGCGCCGTTGAACGTGACCGATATCCGGTGGCAAGGTCGGTGAGGTCTAGCGACAGGTCTGGGAGGCCGCAACCCGCGCGGAGAGATGACACGGGCGAGGACCCCGCGCGCGTGGTGAAGGCCTAAGCTCTGGTGGTAGCAATGGACGCCTGCAATTTCGTGCCGGGACACGTCATCTTGGTCCACGACGATCCCAGCTTCATCGAGGAAGCGGCTGCGGCTCTCAGGACGGCCGGGCATTACGTCGCGACGTTCATGGAACCGATGGAGGCGCTCAATGCGCTAGAGGCTGCGCAGCGCTTTAAAATCCTAATTACCCGCGTGCGCTTTGCTCC
>DASRXU010000465.1:0-5669 GCA_035687365.1 Planctomycetaceae bacterium
CCGATCTGGCCCGTGATTGGCTCACTTTCGCCACGCACGTCTTGCGACGCAGCACGCTTCCGCCGAGAGATCGCGAAATCTTGATCCTGCGTATCGGCTGGCTGTGCGGCTCCGAATACGAATGGGCCCAACACGTCCGACTCGGCAAGCGCGAGGGACTCAATGAGGACGACCTGCGGCACATTCGCCAGGGGCCGGATGCTGCCGACGCGAGCCCGCACGATCGAGTGTTACTCAAAGCCGTGGATGAACTGCACGCCGACGCCTTCATCAGCGACGACACTTGGAACGCGCTTGCCGAAACGTACGACACGCGGCAAATGATGGACCTGGTCTTTGCCGTGGGTCAGTACACTCTCGTGTCGATGGCACTCAACAGCTTCGGCGTGCAGCTCGATCCCAGCTTGGAAGGCTTTCCGAAATAGGCGCGGTATAGCACCAATTGCGGTACGTCGTGCTGCCATTCCTACCCGGTCCCCATATAAATACCTACGGAGCAGCCGCTCCAAAGAGGTCGCATTCTCTGCGACGCTTCTTGCCATCGGTTTTTAGTTGCTTCCTCGCGACAGGCTCGTAAGAATCTTGCTGTCTCTCATTGAGCCCCCCATCTCGGCTCGCCAATAGGCCCAACCTGACCGGCGCCCTCCAACTCCGTGTGTCAGCGCGATCGCTTACCTTCGCGTCGTAGAGACGGCGATCGCCGTCTTTCAAGCAAGCGGTCTCGAGACATCTCGTTGGCCCGGTCAACAGCACGAAAGGGGATGCACGGTGAGGATTCACGAATTGATGAGGGCGCCGGCCTCGCAGCACAACGTCGCTTGGCTCAAGGCTAGCCTTCAGACGGCGATCGAGCTCGAGTTGTCGACGCTCCCGCCCTACCTGACCGCGATGTGGTCGATCGTCGACCCAGAAGATCCGGTCTATCAGCTGATACGTTCGATCGTCTTCGAGGAGATGCTGCATTTCGGCCTGGCATGCAACCTTCTCACTACGATTGGCGGTACGCCTCAGATCGCGAGCTTGGAAACCGTGCCGAAATATCCGGGACCTCTTCCCGGTGGCGTACATCCAGGGCTGATCGTCCCGTTGGTTGGACTCACGCCCCGCTTGGTCTACGAAGTTTTTATGGAAATCGAGTATCCGGAGAGTCACCCGATCGCTTTGCGCGGACGTTTTATCGATCCCACAATCGGCGCGTTCTACACCGCCATCGACTGTGCTTTCAAAGCCAATGGCGGAGCGATTCAAGGGACGCGCCAGCTCACTGGCTGGGAGCCGGTTCCGGTCACTCCCATCAACGACCTAGCAGACGCCCATCGAGCGATTAAAAAAATTCAGGACCAGGGAGAGGGCACTGGTAAGTCACCGTTGGCGAGTCCTGACGAGCTTGCGCACTATTACAAGTTTGCTGAGATCTACTACGGCAACAAACTTGTCCGATACAAAAAGCACTGGAAGTACGACGGTGATCCAATACCTTTTCCGAAGGTCTATCCCGTCGCTCAGGTGCCAGCGGAAGGGTATCCAGACTGCAAGAAGGCCGTCGCCTTCGACGCAAAGTACACCGAGATGCTTGAGTTGCTGCAGCGGGCATGGACCAATGGCGACGATCAATCCCTCCGCGCAGCGATTGAGGCAATGTCACCGCTCGGCGGCCTGGCTGTCGAGTTGATGCAAACGCCTCTGAAGTCAGGCGGCTACAACTATGGTCCCGCGTTTCGGTTCCTTTGTTAGTCGAAACTAGACCAGGGCATCGATCGCGGATCGAGATGCCAGCCCGATCAGTCTTTACCAAGAGCCGCGGACGAACTGCACACCGACGCCTTGATCAGCTAGAGCAACAGCTTTGGCGTGCAGCTCGATCCCGGCTTGGAAGGCTTTCCGAAATAGGCGCGGACTAGCGACGGGCTGCTGGGTTCCTACCCGTCGCATCACAATCCACTCGGATCACACGCCGGCTAGTACGCTGCCGTGCACCAGAGAATCGTGATACGTGAGCGCCGAGGCCTGGTCGCCGTTGGCGAATTCGGCTCGGTACTCCTCGCCTTCGCCGATCGGAGCGGTTTCCTGCCACTGTGCGGCCCGCGTCGTCTCGATCAGCCGGTCGATGTCGCCGACCTGGGCCGCGTCGCCCGTCTCCTTCGTGGCGATTGTCTCAATGGCCAGTCCAGAGAGCAGCCGATCCCAGACCTTGCGGCACGTCGACGGCTTGTCGAAGAGATCGCAGCCGACGACCCGTTTGCCAATCACGACGGCCAGGCCTGCCGCGCCATCGACGTATTTGAGATGCTCGCGAAACTCGGCCAACTGATCTTTGTACGTGTCGAACGCATCCGACATCGCACTGGTTGCCGACTCGACGCCACAGTCGTAGTGCATGGCAGCGACCGAGCCCCAGACCGCCCCTTGGTTGGACCTGCGAGTCCCCTCTTCCTTGAGCGATCGCGTCACTGAGGCTTTCAGAGCGAGTCGCACACTCGAGGGCGACTGGAATCCGCTCGAAGCGAAATGTGGCGACTTGTAATGCCAACGGCCCTGTTCGACACAACTGACGGGGATCTTCGTCTTGCTCTTCGCGGCGACGAGAATCGAGGTATTCAGGACTCGGTTCTGTTTCGCGCCGACCAGTTCCTCCCCCTCGATGAAGAGCACGCGCAGGTCACCCTTGTTTTCGACCAACAATTCGGGCACCGAGCCCGACTCCGACACTTCCTGCACCGTGACGACGGAATCGCGAATGGCCTCGTCGCCCAGCGCGTACTCAACCGAACCTCTCGACTCGGTGAACAGCGGAAACACGCACAGAGCTTTGTAACGCAACGGCTCCCCAACTCGGATCTGCGGAATTGCAACGGCCATGTCAGGATCTCCTCGAAGTAGGGTGATCACACTGAAGACGCAGCCAAGCCAGACACGGTTCGCGAACGGCATTGTTCGAGCGTGCGAGAGAGAAGTGAAGCACCCCCCCTTCGCGCGAATCGCGCCTCTCATTTGACGAGTGACGAAGCGAATTTCGTCAACCCCAAACGGGCGGGAAGTGTACTCGATCTTCGGGCAAGATCCGTAAAACGAGTGCCACTAGCAGGTTAGTGCGGCTCCCGAACTCCACTCTGTCGGGACAACGACGCCTATTCAGGGGCAAGAGAGCATCGCGATTGCGTGTTCGCGAAAGCCGCAGCCGCGCGGCAATCGCCGCTTCCTTTCGGAGACTCCTTACTTGGGAAGAAGCCACGTCACGGTTCGTTGCCCCTTCGTGAGCGCGACCTTGGCGACTCCCTCGCGCATGCCGACGTAAACGGTCCCCGTGCTGTCGATGATGACCGAGTTGGGATAAAGGCCTCCCCAAAATCCATGATCCAAAAGAGTCTCCAGCGGCTTCCTCATTCGGAAGCGGAGTAATCCTTTAGTCGTGACCACGATCAGTGAGCCGTCCTTGTCGCGCGTCGCCGCGTCGGGCGCGCTGCCAAGATTCACGACCCGTTCTGACATCCATTTCCCATTCGCACCGCGGCTGATTTGGATGATTTCCCCTCGGTCGGAGCCCAGGTGGGCGAGGCCCTCCAAAGCGAGTAGACCTTGATCCGTTTGCAGAAAACCCTGTACCCGGTGATACGAGATCATGTAGCGGCTTTGCCCATCGGGAGCGTACCACCAGAGGCCGCCACCGAACTCTCCAGCATTGAAGGCGATAATCCATCCGTCCGGCACCTTTGCGGCGTAGACACGTCCGGCCGATCCCTGTTTGGCACGCCCCTGCTTGATCGCGAAGGGGAGCTTCGGTTGTTCATCTGCCCAGGTCCCGGGCTCTTTGTCCTGCTTACGGGCCCGCACAGCCGGATGGCCGTCGCGCAAGAAGACGACCCACTCCTGCTGAGACCAGTTTGCTCGGCGCCATTGTTCGGAATCCTCCTGCAATGCGCTGTTCTCGCTCCATTTGGACAAGTCTTCCGAATAGGAGGGTTGGTCGGCAGCGGCAGAAATGACACCGATCAACCAAGCGACGAGAGTCGTCAACGACATCCGGAAACAAGATCGCCAGTCCGGATAGGGCCTCGAGATCTCCGAACGCGTGGCAGCGAAATGTGCGGCGGTGAGTCGATGATGTTGATGGCACTTCATCTTAAACCTCGTTTGAGCGCCGCGGGAGAACGACGAAACCGCGCCGACTCACGCCAGCCCCATTCCCCACGTGACGGCTCGCTGCTCCTTCGTGAGCATGCTTTGTCTTTGCCGTTAGCGGCCGCAAATCATTTGCTTTCGGCCGGCATGCTTCGCTGCCACTCTCCGTATGGGAAGTGATAGCGATTCTCGAACCCAGTCGTCGACAGGGAAAACGACCACTTGGGATAGAATCCCAGCGGCTTTTGTGGCGAGGCACCCAGGAAGTTGAGAGCGGTGTACGCGGCCTGCCTGAGGGGAAATACTTCGACTGTCTTCAAGGTACTTTTGCCGGCGGGATCAGCATCGCTCTCAACTTGTATTTTCTTGGTTCGCGGATCTCTGAGAAAAGGCAAAATGAGTTTGATCGTCTCATGGCCCGGATAGCTGATGAGGTCATACATCGCTTCCACTTGGTCATCAGGATATTCGGGGTTGTGCAAACGATTGATCAGGTCCGGTTTGCACTCCGGATCAGCCGTGCGAACGAAATCCCAATGCAGGTCGAGATGAGGGGCTGCGGTGAAGTCCACGATCAGACCTCGCTGCTTCGCCTTGGCCCCTTTCTTTTCCGCGTCGATCCTCGCTTGAACAGTTCTGATAATCGTGTCAGCGTCCCCCAGCCACTGGCACTTGTTGCTGTACGCGGCATGCTCGGACTGTACGACGTCGGGTCGGGTCAAATTGACCCAGAAGATGACGTTTGTGTCGTTATAAAGCGGTTTCTCGACGCCAAACAGCAGCAACTTATCTTTGGGCCGCAGGGGCCGATCATTGAAAGCCGGCTCGCGCTGGTCCCGCCAATAGTTTTGCCGAAAGGTAAATGAATCCCTCGGCTTGCCGTTGGCGGTCCGCGATATCGTGCAGGTAAGTTTCTGAGAGCGCCAATACTGGAGCGAGGGATCGGACTTCGTCGCCTCATCGCGGAGCGCTATCTCCGTGGTGCTGGTGACTTCCGCGACCGCTACGATGTCGCAGACATTCACCTTCCACTCTAAGGATTCCGATCGAAACGAAATGCCGTAGGCTGGCTGGATGAAGATCAGCAATCCGACCGCAATCGTGGTGACAATTCGCTTCATACGTTCCTCCGTGCAATTGATGCGGCCGAGGCGCACAACGCAATCATACCGAAAGCGGAGGCTGTGAATCGTCGAGAGCTGAGTCCACATCGTACTGTCGCATCCGTCCGCCAGTTTCTGGCTAGTTTCTACGCGCGTAGAAAAATGAGCTCGCTCAGTTCTCGAAAGCCCGGACAATAGAAATAGCCGGATCGCGCGGAGTCGGTCTCGTTGCGCGCACAGCCCCGGTCGGACGGCTGGCGGTTCGCTTCGTGGAAGAAGTTGTCCCGGCGGGCCAAATGTTTTGGACCGGCGGGACGGGACACTAAAATTGACACTGGCATCAGGTCCGGACACTGGCATCAGGTCCGGACACTGGCATCAGGTCCGGACACTGGCATCAGGTCCGGACACTGGCATCAGGTCCGGACACTGGCATCAGGTCCGGAC
>DASRXU010000466.1:0-10687 GCA_035687365.1 Planctomycetaceae bacterium
CTAACGCTCGCTTCTACCTGTAATAGCCCGCTCCCTGACGGTCGCGGCTCCACGAACTCGATCGGATTCCCGCACAGTGTCAGACAAGGTCACGAAAACAAGCCTTCAATCACTCTCGACCGAGTTTCCGATGAGTCGCATCTCTTGCTGCCTCGTGGTCGTCTCGCTGACGCTTTACTCACCGATCGTTCTGGCTGGCAAGCCGACGCTGACGATCGCCCTCGACGACGGTCCACATTCGCGGATGCTCAAGAGCGAGCTCACGCGCGATTGGACGCAGCCGAATCCTGTCCTCAGATTGACCCGCGCGCAGAAACACGATCTGCGAACGCGTGGCACCCAGCTCAACGCGCTGGCCGCGAAGATCGACAGCCATTTCCACATCGTTTACGTGACGGCCGGCATCGAAACCACCGTTCCGCTCTCGATCCGATTTCATCTCCCGGCCGTACGCATCAACCGCGGCCGGTGGGAGACGCTCGACCCGCGGGCGTTTGCCTTCGAGGGGCGGCCGCTGGTCACGCTCGACTGGTATCGCTCGCGGCACGCGGCCATCGCTCGCGATGTGCCCCGCCCGACGGCTGCCGACTACTGGTCCTACTGCAGCGAAGAGGGCTGGTCGGGCCGCGAGGTCGTCGAGACGCCCGCCCCGTGGGAACGAGCGAATCCCTTTCCGAGCTACGAGTAACTTTTTGCCCGAACGAATGATTTCACTCACTTCCAAGGATTTTCGATGAGCCAGATTCCGACTCCCGACCCGATTATTGCCTCCGTGATGGCATTGCAGTCAGCCGAGCAAACGGTCGACACGGATGCCACCGCGCTGCAAACGGCTCAGGCCGCCGCGACGAATGCCGACGCCACCGTCGCGCAGTGTCAGGCGACGCTGGCGAGCGATCAGGCGGCCGCCCAATCGGCTGCGGATGGAGTTGTCGCCGCTCTCGTGAACGGTGGCTACAAGATCAACCTCCCCGTGCCGGCTCCCGCGGGCAACTGATCGGGACTGCTCTTCGTCGCGTCAGCACGGCTTGCTGCGCGTCACAAATCACAGCGCGTCACACCGCTTACTTCGTGCGCGGCTCTTTGGTGAGGAACTATGTCACCCGACTTCTTACCAACCCCGGACCAGATTCGAGCCGAGTGCGAAGCGATTCGTGCCGCGTGGAGTCCCAAGGAACGGGCTCAGCGTGAAGGCGAACGCTTCCGGGCAGCCCGGATTCCCTTCGTACGCACGGGCGACATTCCGGCTGAAGTCGCTCACTGCCTGGCGGACGAGTAGTCATGCCCGCGTATCGTATGAAGAAATTTGGCCGGGTCGGACGTTGGCACGCGCGCCGCGAAGTGCAGTCGACTTGGCCGGAAATGATCTACGCGGCCGACGTCGACGAAGCCGAACGCGTTGCCGCCGCCCGGGAACCGCATCGCGAAGTTCACGTCGAACGCGTGCCGTACTTTGGCCTCGACGAGTATCGCCGCGAACGATCTTAGGAGCCGCGCCGGACTCGGAGCATCGGGTGGCACTGGCGGCTTGCCCGCCAGTGGATTTCGGTCGTCGAGAAACACGCCCACTGGCGGACAAGCCGCCAGTGCCACCCAGAAACCAGAAATGGTTCGCCTCCAAGGAAACATTGATGAGTCAAACGATCATCCGCGACCGCATTCGCGAATTGCGACGCGTGCCTGCGTCTGAGCTGTTGCCGAATCCTCGCAATTGGCGGCTACATCCGGCTTCGCAGCGGGAGGCGCTCGAGGGCGTGCTCTCCGAGGTCGGATTCGCGGACGCACTCTTAGCCCGGGAGCTTCCTGACGGGCGGCTCGAGCTGATCGACGGGCATTTGCGGGCGGAAACGGCCCCCGGGCAATTGGTGCCCGTGCTCGTGCTCGACGTCGATGAGGCCGAGGCGAACAAGATTCTGCTCACGCTCGACCCGTTGGCCGCGATGGCCGACACGGACCAGGAGCAACTCGACGCCCTGCTCCGCGAGGTCGAGACGGACTGTGCGGCCGTCGAAGCGATGCTGGCCGAGCTCGCCGACGACGCGGGGATCGAGCGCGAGCTGTCGCTCTTGTCGACGCCCGATTACGTCGAGCGATTCTGCGTCGTGATCGAATGCGGGTCGGAGCCGGAGCAGTTGGCCCTGCTCGCGCGTCTCGAAGCGGAAGGATTGGAATGCCAACCGTTGATTGCCTGAGGAGCGTGCCGATCGAGCGGACGCCGCGCGTCAAACAGCTCGAAGGCCTGTTCGATGTGCCGCCGGCCGCTCGCAGCGAGCGCCGTTGGAGAGTGTCGCTGCCGATCGAGGAGCGCGACTGGAACGTCGGGCTGATCGTCGGCCCATCGGGCTGCGGCAAAAGCACGCTGGCTCGCGCTTGTTTCGGCGAGCGGCCCGAACCGAGCTGGCCGAGCGATCGGGCGATTGTCGACGCGTTTCCGGCCGCGCTGGGAATCAAAGAGATCGTCTCGTTGTTGTCGAGCGTCGGCTTCTCGAGCCCGCCCGCCTGGTTGCGGCCGTATCACGCCCTCTCGACTGGCGAGCAGTTCCGCGTGCGAATGGCACGGGCTTTGGCCCAAGGTGGACCGATGACGGTCGTCGACGAGTTCACATCCGTCGTCGATCGCACGGTCGCGCGCATCGGTTCGGCGGCGATTGCTCGGACCGTTCGGGCCCGTGGCACAAAATTCGTCGCCGTCACGTGTCATTACGATGTGACCGACTGGCTCGATGCCGACTGGATCTACGATCCGTCGGCCGACGAGTTTACGTGGAGGTGTCTTCGGAGACGTCCCCCAATCACGCTCGAGATCGCCCGCGTGCGTCGTTCGGCTTGGCGACTGTTCAAGCCGCATCACTACTTGAGCGGCGATCTGAATCTGTCCGCCCAGTGCTTCGTCGCGTTCATCGAAGATCGGCCCGCGGCTTTCGCGGCCGTGATCAGCGGTCCCGACTCGCACGGCGGCCACTTCCGCGAGCATCGCGTCGTCTGCCTGCCCGATTTTCAGGGAGTGGGCATCGGCAACGCGCTGAGTGAATTCGTCGCCAGCTTGTACGCCAGCCGCAAACGCTACTTCTCCCGCACGTCACATCCCGGCATGATTCGCCACCGGATGCAGTCGCCTCTTTGGACCTGTATCGCTCGTCCCGGATTCAAATCTCGCCACACGCGCGCGACCTTCGCAAGAACCGGCAGCACGTGCCGGCTGGCCGCGAGTTTTCGATTCATCGGCCCGCCTCGCCCAGATGAAGCGCGACGGTTTGGAATTGTGAGAACGAGCAAGAGCCCTCGCTTACGCGTCGGGTTAGTAACACACAGACACCAACCCGAAGCGTAAGCGAGGGTCCTGACAGTGAGCGCGTGCCCGCACACAAAGCAGTCAAGTTGCGACGGCGATCACCTACCGGAGGCATTTCGACGATGAGCACGCGAGACGATCCCCTGCACGACTTCGCCGACTTCAACTGCGATGCCCTGTTCGATTCGGACGCAGATTCCGACGACGACCGCAACAATCTCGATTGCGACGACTCTGATCTCGACGACCACGCCCACAGCGTCGGCTCGCCGCAGCCGGCAGAACCCGTCCCTGATGAGTGGGTCATCCCGCACAAGTTTTGCACGGCGATCATCAGGCGGCAGATGAACATTGCGGCCAACCCAAACACAAAAGTCTCCGACGCGATCGCCGCCGCCCGCTGTCTGATCACGAAGAACGGACAAACGCTGGCGGCTCGCAGCATGCGCCTGTCTCAGCAACCCTCCCAACCCGGCAACGCGAATGGGCTCAGCTCGTCTCCTGAACAACGCGAACGTGAGATCGATTCTCTCTTTGATCGAATCGCATCCGAAGAGCGTTCAGCGGCACATCGCGCGACTTGGCCGACCCACGCGGGCCTCCTTGCGGACGCGTTTGAAGACCTACCGGACGCCGAAGGAGCGGGTCGAGACGAGGCTCCATGACTTCGTCCGGCAAGCGTGGCCAATCGTCGAACCCGAGACCGAATTCGTCGACGGCTGGCACATTCGGGCGATTTGCGAACACCTCGAAGCGGTGACCGACGGGCGAATCAAGCGGCTGTTGATCAACGTCCCGCCCGGCTGCTGCAAGAGTTTGCTCGCGTGCGTCTTTTGGGCCTGCTGGGTGTGGGGGCCGCGAAACTGGCCGCAATCACGCTGGTTCTTTGCCTCCTACGGTCAGGAACTGTCGACGCGCGACAGTATCAAGTGTCGCAAGATTCTCGAGAGCCCGTGGTATCGCTCGCGCTGGGGCGACCGCGTGCGAATTGTCCACAATCAGATGTCGAAGTTCGAGAACGGCGCGGGCGGGTGGCGGTTGGCGACTTCGGTCGGCGGACGCGGCACGGGCGAGCATCCGGACTTTGTCGTTTGGGACGACCCCCACAACGTCAACGACGTCGAGAGTCCCGTCGAGCGCGAACGCGTGATCGCCTGGCGGGCGGCGACCATTTCGCTGCGCGGCATGACCCGCGACGTCCGCGAAGTCGGCATCATGCAACGGCTGCATCGCGACGACCTTTCCGGCTGGATGCTGCGTACGCACGGCGACCGAGTCGACCACATTTGTCTTCCCATGCGTTATGAGGAATCTGCCATGCCCAAACCGACTTCACTTGATTGGATCGATCCCCGCGCGACCAACGGCGAGTTGCTGTGGCCCGCGGCCATCAACGAAGAACACGTCGCCGACGCCGAACGACAGCTCGGTCCGCACGCCGAGGGCCAATTGCAACAACGCCCGCCGACGCGGTCGCGGGCGTCGATGTTCCACGCGACCTACTTCGACGACAACACGATCTGGTTCGACGAGTTTCCGCCCGAAAACGAACTACGGTGCAAAGTCGTCGCCTGCGATCCGAAAGGCTCGGCCCCGCGCCAGACCGAGACCAAAGCCGGCGTCGGCGACTATTGTGCCCGCGTCCGCGTCGCCCTGCACCAGTCGGGCACGCTCTACGTGGACGCGACCCTCGACCACACCGACCTCACCCAAGCGGCCAGCCGCATTTTTTCCGATGTACTCGAGTTCTTGCACACCTGCCCGATCGTGGCGATCGCCGTCGAAGCGAACTTCGGCCAATTCTTGATCTCGTCGGAACTTGACCGCAAGCTCCACTGGGCCGGCTGCCTAATCGGCATCCACGCGATCCCGCACGTGACCAACAAGTACGCACGCATCTCCAACACGCTTAACTATCAACTGGCCAATTTCCGCCTGCGCTTCAAGCGAAACAGCGTCGGCGCCGCCCTGCTCGTCGAGCAACTCAAGGAACTCCCCCACGGCCGCTTCGACGACGGCCCCGACGCCCTCGAGATGGCCGTCACGCTCATTCGTCAGCTAGTCGCCCTGAACTATGAGGAGACGACTTGGTAGAAAACGGAGCCTCGATGCAAAACCAACCCGGTGACGGCCGTGCCCCAGCTCGAAACGCCCTCGGCCCACTGACGGGCGGAACCCAGTGGTGGGCATCCTCGCAGCCGCCCCCCGTCTGCCCGACCTGTCACACGTACGTCCGCTGCCGCCGCACGATGCTGGAGGAAAACACGCGAGTGCAGTACCGCTACTGCAAAACGTGCGACTATCGGATTAAGACCATCTTCGCGGTGAGATGAGGTGCTTGACATCCGAATGGCCCTCAGTACCTTTGGTGACTTGTCGGCAGAGCGTCCGGAGAATCGACCAAACCTGAGAGATGTTGAATGAACGGGCCGCCTTTTGATCGTTGCGCGTTCGCGATTCAGCGCTACAAGTCGATCGCGATGTGGCGCAACCTTTGGACGATTCTCCTCTTCGTCTTTGGCTCGACCGTGATCCTGTTTCTGTGCGGGTCTATCCTGCTCTTCGTGCAGGAGAGCTGGCTGCCGGCCGCAATTTCTATTTTGGGCACGATCGTCAACGGGGTCGGAGTCAAATGGGTCGTCACGCGGCGCAATGAGGCCGTGCAAGAAGAGTTGGACGCCTATTATGATGTCGGAACCGAGTGCCCAGGTGCGGGAAAAGAGCGGACGGTGACCGGCGCAGCGAAAGGCGACGAGGGCCGGCTTCTGGAGTTGGAAGGTTTCCGCAAAAAGCTGATGCTGTTCGGCTTGTTCCGATGACTGGCCGACCGCGAGCGTCTACGGATGGGGCGTGATCGCAAGGATGGTGATCTCGCCGGCTTGCGGGCCGTAGCACCAAAAGACGCGGTAAGCGCCCGGCGTTCGATTTTGGGCATACGCTTCCCACACGCCCTCAGCTGTGTCGTACGGATTGGCGATTCCGCTGTACTTGTGACAATTGAGCCCCGACTGCCGGGGATCTTGGCACAGCTTCTGGATGGTCTTGTGGACCTGCTTGTAAAGGCCTTCGGCTTTCGACGATTTTTTCGTCTTCACTCTCCGGCGCGCTTCGAAAGCTCCCTTCGCCGCAGCCCGCAAGTCATTGAATTGCTTGGTGGCTTCGAGGGTCCACCGGGGAGCGAAGGGCATCGGGCACCGCAACCAATACTCGGGAATCCAAAGACGCAGGACCTACCTCATGCTCCCGTCTATGACAAAGGCTGATTCGGGGGTGGCACTGGCGGCTTGTCCGCCAGTGGGCTTTTGAACTGCGAGCAAGACACTGGCGGACAAGCCCCCAGTGCCACCCACTCGAGAAGTCAAAATCTCGCGATCAGTCGTCGATTTTTGCGATCATGCGTTTGTCGGCGTCCAACTTTGGCGGCGAATCGCTGAACTGCGTTTTCTTGGCCTGGTCGAGTCCGCGCTGCAACGATTCCATCGCCGCTTCGTTCTTGTAGAGCCAGGCCTCGCGAGCCGGGATCGTCACCGCCGGGCTGAGAATGACTTCGTCATTCACCTCCAGAACGATGAACGTCTGGCCCGCGTACTTGTTTCCAAGCGTAATTCGCCCCTTGGCGTCGGCGGTTTTCGTGTTGCTCATGGCGTGACACTCCTCATGCAAACTTAGCCCGATATGGGATCGCGGTCAAGTGGGATTATCCCACTCATTCATTCTCCTACCGGCTGATTGAGTGCGACGGCCAAGGCGGTGGAACCGAGAGCGGACTCGAGAATCGAAGAAATCCAATCGTCAGTCAGCCCGATGATGTTGTGGCAGCGGCACCGATCTGCCCGACGCGTCAGACCTACTGCCCCTGCCGCACGATGCTCAAGGAAAACGCGCGGGCAGTATCGTTACGGCAAGAGCGGCAACTACAAGACTAAGACGATCGTGCGATTGATGTGAGTGCGTGCAAGGTGTGCCTTCTGCCCCAGCCGGGCAGAAGTTGACTCCTCCTCGCCGCTGGCCAAAAATGGCATCCGAGCAGATCACAGCGGCTTTGACTGGGAGAGCGACAATGGCAGACTTCGAGCAGCACTCGTGGTCGATCACCAGAGGCTCATGGCTGACTCTGTCGGTCGTTACGTTCCTGCTTGGCATCGCCTTGGGATTGGCGATGCGGCCTGCCATCCCAGTCCCCTGGGGAACAGTGTTCGCATCTTCTCCTGCCACACGTCCGAAAACGGACGAACGATTTGACCTCAACCAATGGAAGTATCCTCAAGCCTGGATGCCCTTGGGGGCCGGCGGCGGAGAGGAGCGAGTAGTTGATTACAATGGTGTGCAGCACGAACGCTTCTGGCCTGACCTTTACGCCTTTTCGACAACCGATCCCCTTGAGAAGGTCTGGGCCCATTACCTCAAGCTGGCCGGCATTAACCCCGAAGGCAATCTCTTTACGAGTGGGACCCTCGCAATGGACACGGCGGCTGACCTGTTGACGACGGCCTATGTGGACGAAACGGGCGGCCACCCCTTTCGATCAGCGACTCTTGTCACCCACCGGAAAGAATACACGGTGGCCTTGTTCGTTTCGCGAGTCGACAAGGGAACGCATATCCAACTGGCTGTCCAGCAGATGCCCCGCTAATGAAGCGAGGACGCGGGTCGAAGAGCCCGGTGAGATAGGCGGCGGCAACCAACAGGCTTGCGCCCCTCGAGATTAGCGGCCCTTTTGACATCGCGACTCGTGCGGCGCAGGTCCGGCTTTCTGGCCGAAGGTCAACCGGCCGACTCGACGTCGAACTCGAAGCCTACGCGTCGAAAGGTCTCTTCGAGCGTGTCGATCACCGCCCGTGCGTCCTTTTGCGTGCGGAAGATTTCCGCTTTCTCGCGCGGGCCGAAGGTCCGCTGAGATTTCTGCATTGGCAGCGAGATCCACATTTTGACGCCCGACCCGCTCACGGCTTTGACGACGTAGCCCATCGCCGGCTCCTCGCGTTGTCGCTTCAGAAAAGCGCAGACTGAAAAACGCCGCGAATCACCGATCGGCCCAGGCCGCCCTTGACCAGGTGGAATCACCCGCGGAATGGGCCGAAAGTAGAAGCAGCCTGACATCCCCCTTCACCAAAAGCAATTGGGGTTTTCCCTTAAAAACCCGAAATGTCGCCAGATATTGCGACACCCTGATCGACAACCGCGATGACGTTCCGGCCCCCCCCGGGAAAAGTCTGGCCGCTCCCTGACTCAATGAGTAACCCGTGCGGGACTCTATCGGTAACGGAATAGTTACCTTAAAAGGTGTGTTTGTTCGCCGAGATTCAGCGGGCTGCCAGCCGAAGGCAGCAGCGCGACAAGCGTTAAAACCGATTGCCGAGGCGACGCCGCGGCCCGCGATCGCTACCAAGGCTGGCCCTGGGTGTTGGCCCCTTGGTGTTGGCGAGCTGCAAGGACACGTAGAAACTCAAACCGCCGGGAGAGCACCATGACGAATGTCGCCCCCTTCCCTGTCTCGTCGCCCAAGTCGTCCCTCGGCCGCACGATCGCGTACTGGGTGACGACGGTGCTGGTTGTTTTCGTGTTCGGTTTGGGAGGCGTCGTCGACCTCATGCAACCGCCGCAGGCCGTCGAGGGCGTGGCCGCACTGGGCTACCCGGTCTATCTGTGTGCGATCCTCGGCGTGTGGAAGGTATTGGGGGCGATCGCACTGGTGCTCCCGGGGACGCCGCGCCTCAAAGAATGGGCTTACGCCGGCATGTTCTTCGACCTCACCGGAGCGGCGGCCTCGCATTTCGCCGTCCACGATCCCGCCGCTAAGGTCGCCATTCCGTTGGTGATCACGCTGATCTTGGTGGCGTCGTGGGATCTGCGGCCGGCGTCGCGCCGACTGGCCGGCCCGCTCGTTTAGGTTTCAGCTTGGCTGCTCTAAGCGCGTGGCCTAAGACGGCCCGTGCGATTCGGTGACGTGGATCGCTCCGAGTATCGCGCGCTCATTTCGACTAGTTGGCCACGACTTGGAATTATTTTCAATGTTGTTTCTACGCGCGTAGAAACTCGGTCTCTGAGCAATCGAGGTTTGCAGGCAGAATGAACGTGTGGATCAAACACACGAACATTTGGAACTGTCTGCGGCCGGCGAAGGCCGCGAACTCCTCGAGTGGGATTTCGAGGCCTACACCTCGCGGGCAGGCGAGTCTTGGGTCGATCCGCTCGAATTCCTGATCGACGACCCGACCTTCGGGTTCGGCAAGCCGCTGTTGCCCCTGTCGTTGGTCGATGATCGGCGGCACGGCCGCAACCGGCCGATTTTTCAGACCGAAGCCCAGCTCGCGATGATCCGCGGGGCGGCCCGCATCGTCGCTCAGACCGCGCCGATGGCGATCGGGGCACTCGAAGCCCTGGGCAACTACGTCATCGGCAAAGGCTTCACGTACGAAGTCGCCGACCGGCCTCTTCGCGCAGGACGCCAGGCGCCGGACGGCCTGGCCGAATGCGTGCAGGACGTGCTCGACGAGTTCTGTGACGTGAACGACTGGGTCGGCGATCGCGAACGCGAGCTGCACAATCGCGTGCGGCGGGACGGCGAAGCGTTCACCGCCCTCTATCCCGATAAACATGGCATTGCTCGCGCACGGTTTATCGAACCCGAGCGCGTGACCGAGCCAGGGAATGCCACCGACTTTGAGCAGTGGTTGAACGCCGCGATCCCGCTCGATTGGGTGTTCGGTGTCGTCACGCACGAGTGCGACATCGAAACGGTCGTCGGCTACCACGTGTTGTGGAATCCCGAAGGGACCGATTTCGATTTCCTGCCGAACGACGATCTCGAGCTGGCCCTGCGGCTCGGCAGCGGGTTGATGGAGCACATCAAGGTCAACACCGACCGAAACGTGAAGCGCGGGCTCCCCGATATGTGGGCGGTGCTCACCGATTTGGTCGGCGAAAACAAACTCCGCGACGCCGTCGCGATGGGCTCGGCGATGCGAGCGGCCGTCCCGTGGATCACGCAGATGCCTCCAGGCACGACGCCGCAAATTGCCCAAAACCTGGCGATCGGCAACGCGAATCCGATCACGCGAGGAGCCGGGGCGAAAGGCCGCCTGCGGATTGAAAAAGGAAGCGTCTTCACCGTTCCCAAGGGGCAGGAATACAAGCCGCTGCCCGACGGGCAGGAAGAATCCTCGATCGCCGCCGCTCAGTACATCATGCGAGCCGTCGGCACGCGCTGGAACATGCCCGAATACATGATCTCGGGTGACGCCAGCAACGCGAACTACTCGTCGACGCTGATCGCCGAGAGCCCGTTCGTAAAGGCCCGCGAGGCCGACCAGCGATTCTTCGTCAGCCGCTTTCGACGGATCTTTCGCAAAGTCCTGGCGATCGCGGCCCAAGCGGGGCGGTTCGAGGCGTTTG
>DASRXU010000467.1:0-3912 GCA_035687365.1 Planctomycetaceae bacterium
TTTCGAGAGCAACCTTATGAGCAAGCCGCTGACCGATTCCCCGCTCTCGCGACGCGATTTTCTTGCGGCGACTGCGACCACGGCCGCCGCGGCTTCGCTCGTCGCCGCTGCATCGGCTGCCGACGACAACAAACACTCACCTCCGCCCCTGCACAAAGCCCTCAAGCTCTCGATGGTCCGCCGCTCGGGCTCGCTGGTCGATACCTTCAAGATGGTCAAGGAGTGCGGGTTCGAGGGTATCGACATCGACAGCCACGTCGACCCGGCCGAAGTCGTGCTCGCGAAAGACAAGAGTGGGCTGATCGTGCACGGCGTGGTCGGTCACGATCATTGGAGCAAGCCGCTTTCGGATCCGAGCGAATCGGTCCGCAAGACGGGCCGCGACAGCTTTATCGGCTCGCTTCGCGACTGTAAGGCGTACGGCGGCACCACCGCACTGCTGGTCCCAGGCCGCGTCAACAAGCAGGTCTTCTACGCCGACGCCTACAAGCGGTCGCAAGACGAGGTCCGCAAGCTGGTTCCGGTGGCCGAAGATCTGGGGATCGTGATCTGCATCGAGAATGTTTGGAATGACATGCTGATCACGCCGCTGGAGATGGCCCGCTACATCGACGAGATCAACAGTCCCTGGGTCGGCTCCTATTATGACGTGGGCAACAGTGTTCGCTTCGGCTTTCCCGAGCACTGGATCGCGGCCCTCGGCAAGCGGATCAAGAAGATCGATATCAAGGCCTACAGCCGCAAGTTGATGAATACCAAAGGGCCCGGCGCCGGATTCAATCTCAAGATCGGCGATCCGGGTGACGATTGCGACTGGCCCAAGGTGCTGCAAGCCCTTGATGCCATCGGCTATCACGGCTGGGCATCGGCCGAAGTCCCCGGCGGCGGGGCCGAGGAACTCAGAGACATTTCCCAGCGGATGGATCGCATCTTCGCCGGGCGCGCCGTCGCGTCGCGTTAAGAAATCCAACGTCAGCAGACCTTTCTCGAATCTCAAACACAATCCGCGTTGCCGGACACTGCAGATCCGGACACCCAGATAAAGTGGAGCACAATATGGTTTGGCGAAAAACAGCCTGTTGGTCGGCGATGATTGCCACCTGCCTGTTCGCATTCGGCGGCAATGCCGTCCGCGGCGCGGAGCCCCAAGCGGGCGGTCACCCCGAGGTTCCGGGGGCGAAATGGATCACCTCGATCGAGGGAATCACCGAATATCGCCTCGAAAACGGCCTGCAGGTGTTGCTCGTCCCAGACGCGTCCAAACCGTCGGTCACCGTCAACATGACCGTGCTGGTCGGCTCGCGTCAGGAAGGTTATGGCGAAGCGGGCATGGCCCACTTGCTCGAACACATGCTGTTCAAAGGCACGCCGAACTTTTCCGGTCCCAAGGAAATCCCGGACGCGCTGCACAAACGCGGGGCCGACTACAACGCCTCGACGGACGTCGATCGAACCAACTACCACGAGACGCTCCCGGCCAACGACGCGAACCTGGAATTTGCCATTCGTCTCGAAGCCGATCGGTTAATCAACAGCTACGTCCACGCGGCCGATCTGAAGTCAGAGATGACCGTCGTGCGAAACGAATTCGAGGCGGGCGAAAACAGCCCCGAAGGGATTCTCTTACAGCGGATGATGTCGGCCGCCTTCGACTGGCACAACTACGGCAAATCGACGATCGGCAACAAGTCCGATATCGAACGCGTCCCGATCGAGAAGTTGCAGGCGTTCTATCATCGCCACTATCAGCCGGAGAATACGGTCGTGGCGATCGCCGGCAAGTTTTCGCCGAAGACGGCGTTGGAAGACATTGTCAAATACTTCGGCCCAATCCCGCGCTCGGAAAATAAGCACGACTCGACATACACCGAGGAACCGCCGCAGGACGGTCAGCGATTCGTGCGGCTGCAACGCGTGGGGAACGGGGCCCTGGTTGGTGCGACCTATCACATCCCCGCGGGCAGCCAAGCCGACTTCGCGGCGGTCGAAGTGCTCGAGGCAATCCTCACCGACGATCCTTCCGGTCGGCTCTACAAATCGCTGGTCGAAACCAAGCAGGCCGCCGCGGTCTTCGGTATCACCTTTGCCTATCACGACCCCAGCGTAATGATCATTATGGCCCGCGTTACTCAGGGCAAGAATCCGGAAGATGTCCTCAAGGCGCTGGAAGCCACGATTGCGAAAGTCGCCAAGAAAGGCGTGACTCAGGCCGAGGTCGACCGCATCAAGCAGCAACTCCTGAAGCAGCGCGAGCAGACGGCATCCAACAGCGGACGGCTGGGCTTGGAACTCAGCGAATGGGCCGCTCAAGGCGATTGGCGGCTCTACTTCCTGCACCGCGACCGTCTCGAGAAGCTGACCGCGGCCGACGTCTCCAAAGTGGCTGCCAAGTATCTCAAGCCCGATAACAGCACAGTCGGACTGTTCATCCCCACCAAGTCGCCGGATCGCTCTACCGTCCCGCCGACAGGCGATCTGGCTGCCGCAATCGGTAACTATCAGGGCCGCAAAGCGATCGCCAGCGGCGAGGTGTTCAACCCGACGCCGGCCAACATCGACGCCCGGACCAAGGTCGTAACGTTGGCCGGAGGCGTGAAGGCTGCGTTTCTGGAAAAGAAGACGCGCGGTAACGACGTTCATCTGCGGCTCGAATTGCGCTACGGCGACGTTCAGAATCTGCACGGTTTGCAAACCGCGTGTGGGATCCTGCCCGAGTTGATGCTGACTGGGACCAAGAATCTCACCAAGCAACAGATTCAGGACACGCTCGACAAGCTGAAGGCCACGCTCCGCGCGAGCGGCGGAGCCGGCACGGTCAACTTCAGCCTGCAAACTCACCGCGAAACTCTCCCGGACGTCTTGCGTCTGTTGAAGCAGATCCTGCGCGAGGCGACGCTGCCGGAATCAGAACTCGAACTGATTCGACAAGCCGAGCTGGCGCAATTGCGCAGCGTCCTGTCTGAGCCGGGGTCGCTGGCGGGTATCGCCATCCGTCGGCACCTGTCTCCCTATGAGAAAGGCGATCCCCGCTACGTCGCGACACTGCCCGAGTCGATCGAGATGCTGAAGGCCGTTACCACCGCCGACGTGCGGAAGGTCTATGCCAACTATCTCAGCGGCAGCCACGGCGAGTTGGCGGTCGTGGGCGATTTCGATGCCGAGATCGTGCCGATCTTGAATGACATGCTGGGCGATTGGAAAGCGGAAATGCCGTACGCCCACATCTCGAAGGACGTGACGTACGAAGTGGAGGGCGGCACGCGTCGAATCGAAACTCCCGACAAGGCCAACGCCGTCTATGGCGCCGCCTACGTGTTCCCGATGCGGGACGATAACCCCGATTTCGCTCCGCTCGCCTTGGGTGATTACATCCTGGGCGAAGACACGCTTACCTCGCGGTTGGGAAATCGCGTGCGGCAGAAGGAAGGGCTGACCTACGGCGTCGTTTCGCGGTTGGAAGCGTCTGCTCGGGATCAGCGAACGACATTCTTGGTGCAGGCGATCTGCAATCCAATCAACATTAACAAGGTCACGACGGCGATCGCCGAGGAGATTGGATCGCTCCTGTCCAAGGGCATCCCGCAGGATGAGTTGGCGACCGCCAAGCAGGGCTATCTGCAACAGCAGGAGCTGGCGCGAGCGTCGGATCGTGCGTTGGTGGCGATGCTCTGTGAAAATCTGACGGTCGACCGTTCGATGAAGTATTACGCCGACCTCGAGAAGCGGATTGCCGAGCTGACGTCGGAGCAGGTCATGACCGCCATGCGGAGCCGCATCGATCCGAAGCGGCTGTTCATTGTCACGGCGGGCGACTTCAAGAAGCCGCAGGCCGCCGTCGGTCGATGAACAAACGAGCGATGAATCGCGAGAAAAGCCGAGCCGACTTCGAGCGTGCGCGCCGGTCGATCCCGG
>DASRXU010000468.1:0-5016 GCA_035687365.1 Planctomycetaceae bacterium
GAGCAGCTTCTGCTGTTGATTCTCGTCGATCTGTCCGTTGCGGAGCTTGTGCCCGTCGATCTGGGCCACCATGCACAGGAATCGTTCGGCCAGTTCGAGCTTCGACTGTTCGAGGCTGAAGAGCAGCACGCCCTGGCCCGATGTACGGGCGATCGACTCGGCAAAATTACAGACGAGCGCCGTCTTTCCCATGCTGGGCCGCGCGGCGAGGATGATCAGCTCGGCCGGGTGAAAGCCCGTGGTGAGCCGGTCGACATCGCTGAAGGTCGTGGCCAGGCCGCTGACGTCGCCCGGCTGCTGCATGCGGAGGTCGATCCGCGAGAATGTCTCGAGCAGGATGTCCCGAATCGACAGCCGGGTGTCTCGCTCTTGCTGTTCGAGAATCGAGAAAATCTTTTGTTCGGCCTCTTGCAAGATTTCGTTGGCGGGCCGAGCCGAGTCGTAGCAGGTCCGCAGCACCTCGGTGCAGGTGTCGATCAGCGCCCGCTGCACATACTTTTCGTGAACGATGTCGGCGTAATAGCGGACGTGCGCGGCGTGGGGCACTGTCTCGAGAATCTGATGCAGATAACTGGGGCCGCCGACTTCCTCCAGCAGCTTCAGCCCAGCCAGCTCTTCCGCCAGCGTGACCGCGTCGATTGCCCCGCGTCCCCGCTCGCGCATGCGGCAAATGGCGCCGTAAATTTGCTGATGCGCGTCGTGATAGAAGTGAGCGGCCTTGAGGAACGAGGCCACTTCATCGACGGCATCGTTCGAGAACAGCATGCTGCCCAGCACGCTGCGCTCCGCGTCGAGATTCTGCGGCGGCAGTTGGGCTAAGAAATCTCCGACAATGGCCATCCCTGCCTCCCGTGCGGCTCCCCGTTTGTCGGCGGTCGTGGGTGGCACTGGCGGCTTGTCCGCCAGTGCAATTTCAGAGAACTCGCGAAAATAACACTGGCGGACAAGCCGCCAGTGCCACCCGAGTCCAGGGCTTCCTCATGTCCGATACGTTAGGCGCTCGCCGCGGGAACGACCCAGACCTTGACCTCGGTCTTCACGTCGGCGTGCAGCTCGACTCGCACCGTGTACATGCCGAGTTCCTTGAGCGGACCGTCGAGTTTGACGTTGTCCGGCTCGACGGTGTATCCGGCCGACTTGAGCGCCTTGCTGATGTCCGTGGCGACGATCGAACCGTAGAGGTGTCCCTCTTTGTTCGCGTTGGCTTCGAGCGTGACGCTGTACTTGCTCACCGCGTCGGCGTGGCCCCGCAACTGCTTGATGCGCTGCACCTGCAGCTCGGCGACCCGCAGCTTATGGCGGTTGACCATCTTCTTGTTGTGCTCGCTCGCGACCGTGGCCAGCCCTTGCGGAAGCAGGAAGTTGCGCGCGTATCCGGGCTTCACGCGGACGATGTCTCCCTGGTTGCCGAGAGTCGTGACATCCTCCGTCAACAAGACGTCAATGGAGCGGCCGCCGCCCACGCCGATTGTACTCGTCCGTTTCGCCATCGTAATTCACCTTACTCTCGATTATCGGATCTACTGGAGCACTCTCAGCCGTGCTCTTGTTCGCAATTGTCAGATTTAAAACGGGACGTCATCGTCGGGAGGTCCCTCGTGATATTCTTCGGGACCACTGCCCGAGCTTTCCGTCTCACGCGTTCCGCCTGACCGGGGCGCCTCGGATCGTCCCCCTTCACTGCGTCCGCCGCCCCCTCCGCTAGGGCCCCCTTCGCCGCGGCCGCCAACCATCTTCATGTTCTCGGAGACGACCTTGAGTTTCGACCGCTTCTGGCCTGACTCTTTGTCCTCCCACGTATCCAACTGTAGGCGACCCTCGATCAGCACCTGTCTTCCCTTGGCGAGATACTCGCCGGCGACCTCGGCCTGACGCCCCCACAAGGTCACATCGACAAAGGTCGTTTCTTCGCGACGTGCGTTTGTCTTCTGATCGAACCAAGTGCGATTGACGGCCAACCCCAGCTCCGCGACGGCAGTCCCCCCAGGGGTGTAGCGGACCTGCGGATCGCGGGTGAGGTTACCGAGCAGGATGACTTTATTGAAGCTCGACATCGCCCGTTCTCCTGTGCGTCGTGCGCCCCGAGGCGCCGAATGCTAGCCGGGCGACGCGCCCCAAAGGCTCAGACCTCGCCTTCGCCCTCGTCATCGGCTCCAGGCTCCCGTTCGCCTCGGTCGCGATCTCGGTCACCTCGCTCCCCACGGTCCCGATCGCGGCCCCGGGGAGCATCGTCCTGCGCGGCTTCGTGCGGATGCCACTCGCCGGAAATGGCTTGCACCATCGCGTCAAACATCACCTGAGGATGCAGAATGACCACGTGTCGCAGCACCAATTCGCTCAGCTTGCACGCGCGGTTCAAGTCGCGAATGCCGTCGCCGTGCATTTTGAAATAGGTCAGATAGTGCAGGCCTTTGCGGTGCCCGTTGACGGCGTAGGCCAGCCGTCCGTCCTGCCAGGGACGATGAGCCACGAGGGTGCCGCCGCATTTCTCGATCATGCCGATGATTTGATCGGTGGCCCCCTTCGAGTCGGTCGCGAAACGTCCGCTGTCGAGAAGGAACATGCCTTCGTAAAGCTTGTCTGTCGCCGTTTTATCGGCGGGTGTCTGTTCGGTCGCTGTCGGTGCTGCCAACGTCACTCTCCTGTGGTGCGACCGCCCGGGATCGCGAGCCAAGATTCGCTGAATTCGCGGATGTTTCCCGCGTTGGAATTGTCTTTAGAAAATGAGTCGCTGTCGGGATCTCGCCTTGTTCGTTGTATCGAATTTGGCTGTATTTTCAACGGAAGGCGGCCGAGATCGAAACGTCTCGGCACTTTCCGTGGTTCAGTCGTCGTCCTGTCCGGCCGAGGCGCCATTGATGCGGTTCATGGCCGGGCCGACGCCCGATCGAATCCACAACTCGACTCCTTCGGCCGCCCGCACGACGGCATCCTCCATCGTCGGCTCTTCACCCCTCTTAAACTTGCTCAGGACAAAATCGGCCGCATCCATCTGCCCGGGCGGCCGGCCAATTCCCACCCGCAGCCTGGCAAACTCCTCGGTTGCCAGCTTGCGAATGATGTCGGCCAGTCCCTTTTGCCCTCCCGCCGAACCGCTCGCTCGCATCCGCAGCCGAGCCAGTTCGAGATTGAAATCGTCACATACTACTAGCAAATCGCTCAGTTGCAGATTGTAGAAGTCGACCAGTTGCCGTACTGAGCGACCGCTCTCGTTCATATAAGTCTGAGGCGTCGTCAGCAGGATCTTTTCACCACTCAGGTTTCCTTCGGCCAGCGTCGCATCGAACCGTACTCGGGGTTTGCCGGCCCCCAATCGCGGCGACAACTCGTCGATTACGCGATACCCCACGTTGTGCCGCGTCCGGTCGTATTTCGGGCCGGGATTTCCCAGTCCAACGACGATTTTCATCGACCTACCGACGACTCATGCGGCGAACGTGACGGGACCCGCGTTTCCAGACCAGCAAAATTGGGCAGACCAGGAAATTCGGCGGCCGCGAAAACTCGAGCAACGGCCCGTTGGCCGTCGCCCAGCGAAGGAACAAGCGGTTACTTCTTGTCTTTCTTCTCTTCGCCAGCCTCGTCCTCGTCCTCTTTGACCTTGCGGCCGACAATCTCGGGCTGCGTCGGACCGGGTTCTGCCCCCGCCTCGGCCGTCGGTTCGGCGACCTCGACGATGTGTTTGACTTGGACAACGACCGTGTCCGGATCGTTCTTCACAATTGTGTTGGGCGGCAGTTCGAGTTCGCGAACGTGGATCGCCTGCTCCATCTGCAGCTCGCCGATCTTCACCGTAATATTGTCAGGAATTTGGATCGCGAGGCACTCGACCGTGATGCTGTGCAAGTGGAAGTCGAGAACTCCGCCGGCCAGCGCGCCTGGGGCCGTCCCCTTCAACACGATGGGGACTTCGACTTCGACTCGGTCGTTTGGATCGATCCGCAACAGGTCAATATGGTTGCACTCGACGCCGAAGGTGTCCCATTGAATATCGCGGAACATGGCCTTTTCGGCCTTGCCATCAACGTCGATGTCGACCACGCGGGTGCCCGCTTTGAGGACGGAAGCCAGCGACTCCCACGTGACTTCGATGGCGAGCGGGTCGACATGGTGGCCATAGACAATGCCAGGCACTTTGCCGGAGCGCCGCAGGCGACGGCAGGCCGTCGAGCCCATAACCGAGCGTTTGGCAACCGCCAATTTCATTTCGACCGCCATCGGATCCGCCTCAACTTCCCGAGATTTGGAGAAACGGACAAGAATAGCGACTGGCGCAGGGGGCTGCAACCGGTTTCGAGGCGGCGCGAGGCACAAATTCAGTAGCAGGCGCGACCCTGACGGATGCGGATGGGTGGCGGGGGCGCCGCGGAAGCCCCCGTTCGTTGGCGCCAGTTCCACGACGGACACTCGTCCGACCGACAGTCCGGGGCTTCCGCAAAGCGGGGCGCCCCGGCTACGCCGTCGCTATGACGGAGCTTGAGCCTCAGTTTTTGGGCGGATGTTTGACCGCTTTTTCCAGCAGATCGACGACCTCTTCGGGATGCGTCGCCCGCTCGAGACCGCGATGTTGATGTTCGCTTTTCATCTCGACGCCGACGTGCTCGCACAGCTTACGGAGCAGTTTCAACGTCTCGGTGCTCTCTTGCTCGGCCAGCAGATTGATCTGCAGGTCGAGCTGGTTTCTGCGGTCGGCGATTTTTGCCTGTCGGTTTTGGCTCATCATGATGATCGGACTGGCGTAGGCCGCCTGAAACGACAACACCAAGTTCAGCAGAATGAAGGGATACGGGTCCCACCGATAGACCAGCAAGAAGACGTTGGCCACCACCCAGGCGGTGAGCAGCACCGACTGAGCAATAATAAAGGGCCAGCTACCCACCGCCGCGGCAAACCCGTCCGCAATGCGCTCGCCCAACGTCCGCTGGGCATCGAGCGCCTGCTCCATGTGCGCAATCGCCTCGACGTTTCGTTCCGCGAACGTGAGTCGTTGTTTCTGGCGATTGGTGACCAAGAACC
>DASRXU010000469.1:0-7416 GCA_035687365.1 Planctomycetaceae bacterium
GAGGCGCTCAGGTGCTGTTGAATCCTGATGTCTGGGGGCGGATCAAGCGGTGGTGGATTACGGCCCTCGTCAACTCTCCGCCTGAGTTCCTCGAAATGCTCGTATTGTTTGCGGAGGCGCTTGGCTTCCTCGGAATCCAAGGCGATCGCTTGGTATTGCGGTCGTAAGGCGGCATCGAGTTTCGGAATCTTTTCGCAGACCCGCAACGCGGCATCCAGGTGACCGGGCGTCATCGGATTGAACAGATGCTCGATCAAGCCAACCCAATGTTCGATCTTGTCATCGTCGCGTTCTTCTGTGATTTTTGTCAGTAGCCAAAGCGTGTCGCTTCTTCCCAACAATCGTGGCGGCAAGTAAATTAGACCGGTGAGATGACTTCCCAGGTCGCCCATCTCCCTCACGATGGTTTCGACCAGCATCCTGCGATGTCCTGGCTGGTCGTCCACACCATCCGTGTCCATTGGGACAATGTCGTCGTGTCCGCGCAATCGAACAATCGCGAAGGCTGCCATCGCAGCTCTGACGTCTGGATCATCCAGATGCGTCCACGCCAGCCGCGACATTTTTTCAATCAGCGGGCGGATGGAGTGCTCCTGTAGTTCGGCATCGCTGAGAGTGATCACCCATCGTAGCGCCTGCGGAACCTGAGCAGCCGTCAGTTGGTCTGGAAGCTCGTAATTTAAGAAATGCCGGTATGTTCCGTACGTCCCTTGCTCAGGCACCGTCAGGTTTTGGAATAGCTCTTCTGCCGTGATGTACTTTGGCCACAGAGTCCGCAGCACGAGAGCCTTGAGCGTGAAATCTTCGTCGCCGGGGCTCGTTTCCAAGGCTAGCGGTTTCAAACGCAGTTGCGACGCCCCGTCGCCGATCGCAACAACCGCGTACGCGGCTCTGACGCGCACCGCGTACCCCTCTGTTGTGTCGAGCGCACGATCTGCCAGAAGCGACTGAAGGTCCCGCCGCGCGCAATCTTGTGCTACGCTGATCGCGAATCTACGAACGGACAGTCCTTTCGAACGATCGCAGATCACGGTAGTAAGCTGTGCTGATAGTCCTTCGTGATTCAATTTGTGGTAGTGGAGATGTTCCTCCCAACCCGCTTCTCTGATTTCGTCTGCCGCAAAAAGGTCAAGCAGACGCTGAATTAGGAGTTTACGATCGGACGCGTCTGCTTTAGCCACGTCACTGCGCACGAGGATCTGTGGGTCGCACAGCATGATCTCGTCGAACGCCTTCGCGTCCATGCCAGCAAGCCATGCGGCGGTTTCGGCAAGTTGTGGAACGATTTTGCCTTCAGTATCGTCTGCGTTTCGCAACAGATTCATTCGGTCGGACAAGCGACGCACACGACTCGCTAAGTAACCGGCAGTCAGAAACTCCGCATAGGTATGATGGGCAAATCCGACTCGTCCTTGTCCGCGACCTGAAAACAGGCCGGTCCTGAGCGCTTCTTCGATCTCTGGAGCGCCGACCTCGAACCGCTCCCAGTTCAAGATTTCAACGCCCCCAATCAAGTCAGCGACGTCCAATGATGTAGGCGACTGCTCGTGAACGCTCAGACCCAACCTGATCGACGACTTATTTCCGAGGATTAGAGCGGCGGCAATTCGTTGCGCGACGACAAAGCGGCGTTGCGAGGTTAGACGCCCCACTTGTTTGGCGTCGCGTCGTCCCTGATTAGTCTCCTCGCAGAGTAGGTGGCACCCCCTGCTGTAGAGTTCGGCCTGCCGCGAGGGAAATCCATGGTCTGATTTGTAGGCTGAAATTAGGAACTCAAGCGTAACTGGCTTGATTGCTAGCGACTGAGCGCCCACACGAATCAGTTCGTCGACGAACTCGTCAGCATCACACTCCTTCTCACTTGCTGCAGACGCGATGTCGCGTCGGCGCAGGGGCAGGAGTTCGTAAACCTCCGGCGTCTCATTCCACAAGTCATTGAGAGCTGTCGTCAAAGACGCCGGCCAATCCGCTGTCCGGCACACGATACGAAGGCGTAAACGCGATAAATGCGGCTTCAGCTTGGCAAGTTCGTTGCGAAGGATTTTTGCAACGTGCGCCACCTGGAGGCCGCATTCATCAAGGCTGTCAAGAAAAAGATGGAGAAGATGCGATCCGGTGGCCCAATTCGCAACTGCGGGCGCCTTGAAGACGTCTTCAATCACCCGACTCTCGTCCCCGTATTCGCCCAGATCTATGGAAATCAGTTCGTCCGAGGCCGCGAAGCTATTGCGACATGTTGCGACCTCTCGTTGAATCGCGATCGATTTTCCGATCCCGGGCTCGCCCAACAGAACCAGGCAATTCTTGGCGTGAAGGTCAGAAAACGGCACTGCGTTTGGATTGATTTGCGGTCCGTACTCTGCCTCCGGGTCATACAAAAACCCGTCATCGCCCAAGCTGAAGGCGCTGCTGCTCGGGATCCAAAAACGCTGCCATTCGTACATAAGCCCAATTAGAACAGAGCCGCCTCAGATCCCCCACTCAAGAATTCCCTAGCTCGACTTAGCGAACGGGCGTGTCGGCTGAGTAGAGCATCGTGTCGCCGGCGCAGCGCAAGCACCCGCCAGCTTACCCTGGCGGCTCGCCGCGTCTCCGCGCGCTGCCCTCACCCCAACCCTCTCCCAGCAGACTGGGAGAGGGCGAAGGCGCGTCGGCTATTTCGGTGTTCCCATCGTCACTTTCAGCTTCACCGGCTTGCCGCCGCGGAGGGCGGTGATGGCGACTTCGTCGCCGGCGCTGACGCGGCGGAGGGCGAGGTCGAAATCGTCGAGGCCGGTGATTTTTCGGCTGGCGAATTCGATGATGATGTCGCCGCCTTTGAGGCCTCCCTTTTCAGCCGGGCTGCCGGGGGCGACGCCGGTGATGGCGTAGCCTTTCGCTTCGCTGGCGAAATCGGGAATGCTGCCGAAGTAGGGGCGGCTACCCTGGCGCTCGACGCGGGCCTGTTCCTTGATCTCGATGTACGGCGGGCGGGACGGCTCCTCGTCGGTGTCGGCGACGACTTGCTCGATCAGGTCGACGATGCGATTCATCCCCTCGACGTTGATCTTCTCCCAGTCGTCGGTCGGACGATGGTAGTCGGGGTGCGTGCCGGTGAAGAAGTGCAGCACCGACATGTCGAGTTGATTCCGAGCACGGTACTTGCCGCACTTACGTGCTTACACGGCCGCACATGAATCAGGTTCTCCGTGTCGTCGTTGCCGATAAAGTTTCCGGGAGCGGCCCCGGTCATGCTGAGCGTCGGCGTAAAGATCGACCATCCGGCCGGATTTCGCCTTTGGAGGCGAACCATTCATCCAGCATTTTTCGAACCGTGGTGATCGTGACCTTTAGCTTGTTCTTTGCGATTTCTGCTACTGTGAAACCCGCCTGGTACAGGCTCGCCGCCAGTTCCACTTGCCCTGCGCGGCGGTCCGCGAACTTGGGCACGGGCAGATCGCGGCTCGTGTGCCACCATTCGATGGACTTGCGCACGGTCGCTTGGGTTGTCTCGAAGTCCCGACCGATCTCAGATTCCGAGTCTCCTTTGTCCCACCTCTGTTTCGCTTCGTCGGCAATCCGCTTGTAGAGCGGCGTCTCACGGCGCTTTCTCTTGGGCCGGTTCTTTCGCTCCGGAACGGGCATTCCGGAGCGCTCGTGCCAGAAGTTGTAAAGGAACGTAACGCGACTTGGACTAACCTGCAGTTGCTCCGCGATCTCCCAGTTGGCCAAGCCTGTGTCCGAAAGCTGCTTCACCTCGTCGGACATCTCATACTTAGGGTCTGGCTCTGCAAAGTCGATCACGATCCTGTCGCCGCTGTCGCCTTGTCCTGAAGCTGTTTCGGTGGTCTGACTCTCATTGCCATTGACGGCATCGACAACGCTCCGTGGGTGCAAGGCGAATTCGCCTCGCAAGAACGGCCGCATTCGCCCGGGTCGCATCGCCTCGCTGACGACGACTTTCCCGATCAGATTTCCGAGCGCAACCGCGGCGGCCGGCCCATCGCTTGCAAGCACTTCGTGCAAGTTCTTGAGCTGCTCGTCGACCCACTCCGGGGTTGGTTTTCGAGGCCGGTTGGACGCTGCATTTTGTAACCTGCCGATGTTCCGTTCTAGCTGCTGACGCTCATTGCGGCGCTGAGCGAGCCGAGCTTTGATATCAGGATCTTCAAGGCCGTCTTCGACCTTGTCTACCAAGCGCGCGATTCTTTGCTCGACCTCGGCAAGCCGATTTTCCGCCGAGCTGAGCTCCGATGGGATCGTCGACGCGAAATCGTTCCAGGCTTGAAGTGCCTGTTCGTGCACAGCCCGTCGCCAAGGCTTGTCAGACAAAATCCGCCGACCGACCTCCTCGAGGATCAGCCGCTCTGCGAGATCCCGTGGAAGCATTGTTCTACAGCTGCACAGGCCCCTACGGAACGCTGGACAGATCAGATACTTGGCGTGCAGGCCTCCAACATGAAAGGCCGAAGCACACACCGCACATCGAATTCTCCCTTGCAACAGGTGTCGCGGAGTCGCCGAGTCCTTTGATGATCCACGAAGCCGCCCAGTGGACTCTTCGCGACATGCCGCGATCCGCTCGGCGTTCTGATCCAGGATTCGCTGCGCGGCAGCAAAGGTCTCGTCGTCGACGATCCTCAGTTCGGGAAGGTGGCGAAGCCATTTCCCGCATTCCTCGCGCGGCCGCAATTCCTTCGCGATTTGGCCTGTAATAGGATTCCGGCAGTTTTTCGTAACCCCCCAAGGCCAAATTCCGACGTACTTCTCGCGCCTTAGAAGTGCGATGACACCAGCACGGCCCCATTTTGTGTTTTTACCGTGACGATGATCCTTTGGGGCACCGAGGCGATTGAGTTCCCTTACGATCCACTGGATTGGCTGGTGGTCTCGCACAAACCAATAGAAAATGCGACGCACCCAATCAGCCTCGGTCTCGATGATTACGTACTTTTTCTCGGACCGCCCATTCCTTCCTCGCCGCCTTTTCGGCGGTCCTTCAATCGGGACGGAATCGTAACCAAAGCAGTGGTCGCCGACACTCAAACCGTCGAGGACAGTCCCCTCTTGGCCACGAAACACGTTCTTTGCGAGGTAAAAGAGATAACGCTCATGGTGCAGGCACAGGATTGTCGCCAGAACCTCCCAACCCTCCTGAGCGGTATCAAGCCCCTCTGTGACGCTGATGACGCGGACCTTGTGCACATAAACCAGGGTCTTGAGGGTCGGCATGGAGATTACAGACTCGCGGGCGAGCCGGCCAATGTCGTAGATGAAGAGGACGCTGAACGCACGCTGTTTGGCTGCTTCCATCATCCGGTCGAAACCGATGCGAGAGGGTTTCGTGCCGGAGACGGCCTCGTCAAAGAATTCCAGCTCCCTCGCGATCTCCAGCGGCTCTTTGGCCGCCCGATCGTGACACTCTCGCTGCTGATCGACGATGCTCTTCGAATCCTGGTTGTCGGAGCTGTACCGCGAGTAGGAAGCTCCGACGTCATGTCCAAGCCCGCTCTCCCCTGCCCTGCTGCCACGTGACCGGGCGTAGCGCCGAGGCGAGCCCGCGGCCGGCAGAAATGCCAGGAGTTCCGGCATCTTGGACCGCGGGAAATGCAGGGCTAGGATGACAGACAGGCCGATACAGCCGCTGAGGACCCAGAGCAGACAAAGCTCCGAAACCACCAGCCGCTTCGAGGTTTGCTGTACCGGTGACGGAAACTGCCCGGGCAATCGCGATTGATTATTGACACTCGACATGATGGGCAAACACCTTTCTGCGGTGTCTGCCGCGAGCAGATGTCTGTCCCACTGGGACAGACAGGATGACTATGGGTGAGAATCTGCGATCACGGATGGTGAAGGATGACCAACCGGATCTCAGTCGCCTCTTTCAAGTTACGGTCGTAAACTCGATCGCGGCCGAGGGATGGGACTCGACCCGCGTCGAATCCCTGCCTCTCCGCTTGCAGTTACAACTCTCTCGATCTCGTGACGGCGTCCGGCGTTAGGACGCCGTTTTCCATTGGCACAGGTGACTGTGTCAAAACAGTGCCAATCCCGCTGGCGCCTCAGCAGGTTACAAAGGCGCACCACCGTCGTTCGTCGGCACACGTCTCGCTCCGTCGACCGGCTGCGTCGGTTTGCGATTGGGGAACCCCGATCCCATACTGAGGGTGAGAGAGTTCGCCACATGGATCTTCCCATCCTGAACAACCCCGCTCCGCGGCCTACGCCGGAGCCCCCGAAATCGTTCAACGCACGAGACTCGCGGCCGCTACCGATGAGCATGGAGGAGATGCGCGAACGGGGCTGGGACGAGGCCGATGTCGTGTTCGTCACCGGTGACGCGTACATCGATCATCCCAGCTTTGCGATGGCGATTCTGGGACGGGTGCTCGAGGCGGCTGGGTATCGCGTGGCGATCGTCAGTCAGCCCGACTGGCGGAACTGCGACGCCTGGCGTTTGTTCGGCAAGCCGCGACTGTTCTTCGCGATCAGTGCCGGCAACATGGATTCGATGATCAACCATTACACGGCCAATCGCAAAGTCCGCAACAGCGATGCCTACTCGCCGGGCGGCCGCATCGGCTTGCGGCCCGACCGCGCCACGCTGGCGTACTGTCAGCGCGCCCGCGAAGCCTACAAGGGCGTTCCGGTGATCGCCGGCGGCGTCGAGGCGTCGCTTCGCAGACTTGCGCATTACGACTATTGGAGCGACAAGGTCTGTCGATCCATCTTGCTCGATTGCAAGGCAGATCTGCTGGGCTTCGGCATGGGCGAAGACGCGATTGTCGAAATCGCCCGCCGCTTGGAAGCCGGTGAGAACGTGCGAGACCTGCGCGACATGCGGGGCGTTGCCTACGCAATGGGAGCGTCGGAATCACCACCAGACGACGCGCTGGTGTTACCGAGCTTCGAGCAGGTCCGCGACGACAAGTGGTCTTTCGCCGAGGCCACGAAGATCATTCACAACGAAACGAATCCGTATAACGCCCGACGGCTGGTGCAATGGCACGATCGGCAGGCGGTCGTCGCCAACCCGCCAGCATTGCCGGTGTCGCAGTCGGTCATGGACAGAATCTACGGGCTGCCCTACACGCGGCGGCCGCACCCCATTTATCGAGAGCCGATTCCCGCCTACACGATGATCAAGGATTCGGTGACGATCATGCGCGGCTGCTTCGGCGGCTGCACCTTCTGCTCGATCACGGCCCATCAGGGTCGAATCATCCAGTCGCGCAGCAAAGAGTCGGTGCTGACCGAAGTGCGTGAAATGACTCGCGATAAGGATTTCTCGGGCGTCGTCAGCGATATCGGCGGACCGACCGCGAACATGTATCAAATGCAGTGCCTGCGTCCCGAAGTCGAAGCGGTCTGTCGGCGGCAATCGTGCGTGCACCCCAAAATCTGCAAGCTGCTGGGCACCGATCATGGCCCGTT
>DASRXU010000470.1:0-1954 GCA_035687365.1 Planctomycetaceae bacterium
ACCGCAATCATCAGATCCGCGGCGCCCTGGAAGGAATTGCTCCCACCGCCCACCCCGCGAAAAATCAGCAGTCGATTCGAGTCATCCGTGAAGAGGTGGACCGGATCGAGTGGGCATTGAAGGAGATCTTGCCGCGCTAAAACTGCAACTTTCCAGCTCTTTGATCCCTGCCTGAACTTCATCCAGCCAGCGTGGGATGTATCGGTCCCTCGGCTGTGCTCGGCCCCAATGCTCCGGCAATTCCTGCGCGCCTTGAAAGTTCGCGCGCCCGCTCGGGGCGATAAGATCGGTTTCAATTCTCCCGTACATCATGAGAGCCCGGTCGTGCGAAGCGCCATTTTCGAGGGAGTCCGGATTGTGCGCAGTCGCGTCACTGTACAGCCAGTTGGCCCGCCGCTCAAACGCCACGGCCGCTTGTGACGCACGCATAAAGTAAAGCAAGAACCCCCTCGCATCGTAAGAAGAAGCTACATCCTCCGCTGGCTGCGCTTTCTCTATTCCAAATAGAGCCGGGTGTGGCGCGGGGATGAAGTGAAAACTCTAGAGACCCATGAGAACGGCGGCGAAAGTCCGCAGCCCCACCGGAGCAAAATTTTCTTTCTGGACCATGAGCTGGTTACTCGCGGTTTTGCGGTTTGTAGGCAGAAGCAGATTTGCTTCACTCGAAACCTAGACTTCGAAGGGATGCCTACTATGAACTACCAGAGAACGATTTTCCTTTATCGCACCATGCGCCAGATGATGGCGCTGATGATTGTGTTGCTGCTGATTCCGGCGGCACAATTGGATCTGTACGCGCAAGCGCCGGCGCGGGCTGCGTACGTCGAGTTGGATGCGACCCAGCTGGATCAACTCGTCGCTCCAATTGCGCTTGATCCGGACTCGCTGGTTGCGCAAGTATTGACTGCTGCCACATATCCGGACCAGGTTGCCGAGGCCGACGTCTGGCTGAACCAGAACATGGCATTGCCCCCCGACCAACGTGCTGCTGGAGCCAACGCCATGACGTGGGACCCGGCCGTGAAGGGTCTCACCGAGTTTCCCACGGTCCTCGACAATCTCGCAAAGAACAATTTCTGGGCATCGCAGTTAGGCAATGCCTATTACAACCAGCCCGGTGACGTCATGAATGCGATTCAGGCCATGAGGTTGCAGGCGCAGCAGTCGAACGCTCTAGTCACCACAGCGCAGCAGCGTGTAGTGGTGGACGCCGGCGTCATCGACATTGTGCCCGTCAATCCGGCGATCGTTTACGTTCCCTATTACAACCCCTGGAGCATTTGGGGCACGATGTTTGTTGCCTACCCTGGCTTTGTTGTCCTGCCGCCTCCTTCCGGAATCGTGGTGGGCGTCGGGCTTGCCTTCGCACCGGGAATCCTGGTTGATTTCTATGCCGGCTTCGGCTGGGGTTTCGCGGCGTGGGCGCCGGGATGGTGGGGTGGAACCGTATTTTTCAATCACAGCACCTACATTTCGAACAGCCTGACCGTGGTCAACCATGGTTCTTTTGGCGGTCACGACAGGGGCGCGTTCGATCATGGCGGTCGCGGAGTGCCAGGAGGCTTTCATGCCGCTGCTCATGCTGGAGCCGCTCGGGCGTCCGCCGGCCATTCGGTGGCTGCGGGTCGTTCGGCATCGGCCGGCCGGTCGGCGTCGGCTGGCGGGCCTTCGTTCGCTAGTCGTTCTACGTCTGCTGGTCGCGCGGCGTCCGCTGGCCGTTCTTTGTCTCCTGCCCATTCCTCGTCATCTGCTCGTGCGGCGGCTACCAACCGTGCAACGTCCGCGGGTCGCTCGGGATCGGTCAGCCGTTCCTCGTTCGCTGGCCGTTCTGCCTCTGCGAGTCGTTCCGCGTCGGCGAGTCGTTCCTCGTTCGCGGCTCGCTCGGCGGCTACCGGCCGTTCGGCCTCGGCTGGGCATTCCTTCGCCGGCGGTTCCGCGTCGGCTGGCCGCTCGT
>DASRXU010000471.1:0-10032 GCA_035687365.1 Planctomycetaceae bacterium
CGGTTGATCCGATGCAGCAAATTGAGATTGAACTCGGCCGTGACGCCGCGCAAGTCGTCGTACGCGGCCTCAAGCGTTGCCACGTCCTTCTTGAGATCGACTCCGATCAACAAACCGCCTCCTGTGCCACACATTAGAGTAATGCGGCGAAGCAATTCGGCCGCCTGGCCCGGCAGGAAGTTGCCGATTGTCGAGCCGGGAAAGTAGACCGCGGCATGAGTCGCAGCCCGCTGCGAACGCGGGAGGGCGAAGTCTTGTGTGAAATCGGCGCAGATCGGCAGGACCTCGATTCGAGGATAGTCGCGCGCCAATTCGCGTGCGGTCTTTCGCAGGTGCTCGCCTGAGATGTCGACTGGGACGTACGCCACCGGGTCAATCAGCCCGTCCAGCAAGTAGCGCGTCTTGACGCTGCTGCCGCTGCCGTACTCGACAAGCATCGTGCCGGGCCCGATTTGCGCCCCCATTTCGGGCGCGAACTGATCCATGAGCGCCAATTCTGTGCGAGTCAAATAGTACTCGTCCAATTGGCAGATGCGGTCGAACAGCTCCGAGCCCCGTTCGTCATAAAAATATTTGCACGGCAAGCTCTTCGGAAGCGCCTGAAGCCCAGTAACCACGTCGTGCAGAAACACACGCCGAGTTCTGGAGGCGCGCTCTTGAACGGCAACTGAGGGGTTTATCATCGTTCGTCTCTCTAGGCTGTGAATCAAGTTGGTCTGCGCGAGAGTCGGCTACAGGCGATCAAGGCTATTCAGGTCGAGTTCGAGTCTTCAGTCGACGGTCGCCAATGGCTGACGACCTTGGCGCCCCTGCATTGTCTCCGAGCGACGCGGCGAGCGGTGAAACATTTCCCACCAATTGTCAGAATTTATTCGCGCAGGTAAGGCACGAACCGTTCCGGCACGGGCAGCTCGGTCTCATCGACGAAGCACCAAGCCCACTCTTCTCCTGGCTCGTACGAAGCCATCACGGGGTGATGTGAGTGGTGGAAATGTGCAGTGGCGTGGCGACCAGGAGAGCTGTCGCAACAACCGACGTGGCCACAGGTAAGGCAGAGCCGGAGATGAACCCAGTCCATCCCTAGCTTAAGACACTCCTCACAGCCCTGAGCGCGAGGGGGCGTCGGAACGACGTCCTTCAAATGGTGACAGCTCATTTGCGCATTCCTGCAGCAAAACTTGGGCCTTACCCGCTTCACTAGACGGCAATCTGACGACTTGCAAACGTTTTCGTTTTACGCTTGAGGAGGCCAATTATAGACCTGAGCGGGCGGCTCGTGCCGGGATTAAATCGCGGACAGGCTGTGAGGGCAGTGGTTCCGATATCCAGGGTGATCACAAGCGTCTTCGGGAAGGCGAATTCGCGCCAACCAACGAGTCGGGAACTCATGAGGGAGCTGTCGACCCCGCCGGCCGGACAGGAGACGGCAGACCGACGTGTCTCAGGGGCCCAGCTTCATAGGATCCAATTCTGCCGAGAGATTTAGAAGACAGTCGATCCAGTTAAACAAACTGGGCCGAGTTTGCCGATAGACAGAGATGTCTGTCTTTCTGAGGCAGCGGTGCCTGTCGATTCCGGAATCCTGGGACGTCCGCTTGGGACCCGGAGCGGCCCGATGTGTGCAAGGTCGAAACCGATTATTCGCTCGACCTGGCTTGGGCCACTCTTTCTGCTTGGGACCATCTCTTTTGCGGCCGGCTGCGCGGTGCCTGAAGCGCCCCGCCAAATTTCCATGCCGGCCCCCGCTGCTGCTGGCGCCATCGAGGCCCAGTTTCTGACGTTCGATGCGGACGAGAAGTCCGTCACCACGGACGGCAGCGATGGTCGAAAGTCGCCTTCTTCCGTAATTCCCGCATCGTATTCGGACGAGAATCCGGCCCAGCGCTCCGATCCCCTCGCGGCATCGGATGGAGCCGGCGCTCCCTTGGTGCTCTCGCTCACGCAGGCGATCGATTTCGGATTGCAGAAGAATCCCAGGCTACTCTCCGCGCTCGCGGCGATCGAACGCGCGCGCGGACAAGAGGACATCGCCTTCTCGCCGTTTTTGCCCGAGCTCGACTTTTTGTCGCACGCGGGCGTGACATCGGCCGTGCTTGGTCCCGCCTCGGCCGGCGCGACGGGGATCATCTTGCCGTCCGGCTCCGACACCCATTCCTTTGCCCAGGCGGAATTGCAGGTGCAGTGGACCCTATACGATTTCGGGCGCACGTCCGGGCGATACAGACAGGCGAAAGCCCGTGAGGCCATCACCGAGCTCCAATCGGCGCGGGTTCGCCAGACTGTCGGCTTCGAAGTCGCGTCGGCTTACCTCATCGCGCTGCGGGCGGGTGCCGTTCGTCGCATCGAAGACGAGGCGATCCGCCGCGCCGAGGCGACGCTGCATGACACGCGTTCGCGACGGGCGGCTGGCGTCGCGGAAAAGGACGACGTTCTTCGAGGTGAAGTGCAGCTTGCGGCCGCCGAAGAGGACCTCGATGTGGCCCGCGAAGCAGAGCTGGCCGCCATCGCTCGGCTAAATAACGCGATGGGTCGCAATGCCAGCCTGCCGCTGAGGTTGGTCAACTGGAATGCCAATCCGCCGTTCGGCATGTCGCTCGTGCAATGCCTGGAAATCGCGGCCAGCCAGCGGGCCGAAATTCACATCGCGCAGCAGGCGATCGCCGCCGCCCAGTATGGTCACGACGCCACGCGTGGCGAGTTTCTGCCGAAGGTCTATGCGTTGGCCAGCGTCGGCGGCCTCAGTGGTGAGAATATCATGACAGGATCGCAGGAGGGCGCAGGACTGCACATCGACATGCCCCTCTATACGGGTGGTCGCCTGGAGGGCGGCCTGCGTGCCGCCAACGCGGAAATCCACCAAGCGGTCGCCGATTGTCAGTCCGTGTTGGATGGAGTAACGCTGCAAGTGACTCTGGCTCATCTCGCGGCGACCACGGCGCGACGCCGAATTCAACGCGACCAGCCTGCAATCGTTGAGGCCTTTGAGAATCTACGATTGGTGCGCAACCGCTATCGGAACGGGCAAGCCACTCCGACCGATATCGTCGATGCCGAGGTCACACTCACGCGGTCGCAGCAGCGGCTCGCGTCGGCAACCTACGAATATCTCGGCGCGCTGGTCGGTTTGGATTATGCGCTCGACAATCCGCCGGCGTCACTGCTCGGCCAGCTTGGCCCGAACGGCGTGCCAGACGTGCGACCGCCCGCGATACATTCCGAGCTTCCCCCCGCTCCCAAACCCCAGTAAGACAGTGTGCGTACCCGCGTGGGCGCACTACGATTCAATAACTTGAGATATTCTGATGTCAGCCGCGGCACAGCAATCGACGCGATTCGGCCGACTTCTGTCGCGCGCGGCTTGGGCACCTTTCCGGTTGATCGGCGCAGCCGGACGCGGTCTGCGGCGCATGGTTGGGTCATTCCGCTTCTGGGTGGTCGCCATCGTCCTCGTTCTCGTCCTTCTCATTGCGTACTACGCATTGTCCGAGGTTTACACTCCGCTCACGACGGAGGCCTACGTCCAAGCGTACGTGGTTCAGATCGCACCGCAGGTAGGCGAGAAGGTCGTTCGTGTTCATGTTCGCGAAGGGGATCGGGTCAAAGCCGGTGCACTACTCTTCGAGCTGGACACTTCGTTGTTCCAGCAAAATGTGGCTTCGCTCGAAGCAAAACTGGTTGAGGTCGAGCATCAAGTGAAGCAACTCGATGCCGATCTGGCCGCGGCGCGGGCCGACCACGAGCGACTCGTTGCGGAAGCCGAGTACGCCGCGTTGGTCTACCGGCAAGAACAGGCAATCTTCAAGACCGAATCGACGACGGAGCGGCGTTACCGAGAGGCCGTGCAAAAGGACAAGGCGACCCAAGCCGCCGTCCGCCAATCGGCCAGCATTGTCCAGCGGATCCAGGATGCGCTCAGCGCTCGCATCTCGGGAGAGAACGCGATGGTGGCGCAGGTCAAAGCACAGCTTGCCGAGGCACGGTTGAAACTCGACTACACGCAGGTGCACGCGCCATGCGACGGATTGATTACGGATCTCCAATTACGCGACGGGGCCTACGTCCATACGGGGCAGGCTGTGATGACGCTGATCGACACGGCCCATTGGTTGGTGATCGCGAACTTTCGCGAGAGTTCGTTGGCCCATCTCCACGAAGGACAGCCTGCCAACGTCGCACTGCGAGGCCTGCCCGGTCAGATCTTGGAAGCGAGAATTTCCTCGATCGGTTGGGGTGTGAGCCAAGGGCAGGGGATCCCTTCGGGCCAGCTTCCCGATGTGAAGATTCCGACGAGTTGGGTCCCGCCCGCGCAGCGCTTTCAAGTGCGCCTGACGCTCGACAACCCCGAGACCGTCCCCCTGCGAGTCGGAATGACCGGAAGCGTCGCCGTCTATACTCAATCGGGCGGAACACTCAATCACGTCACCCGATTCTGGCACAAGGTAATCGCCTGGCTGTATTACCTGTGAGCCGTGCTGAGGCACGTGATCGGCCCTCGAAATAGGGCGCATTGCTCAGACGTCGATCTCGCCGGGCATCGCCGCTGGCGGCGGTGGCGCGACGACCGGCTCGGCGAGGGGAAAGCGGGGCCAGAGGCTTGCCACAATGACCGAGACAGCCAGCCCGATGACGATCCCGGTGAGTCGTTGCACGGCGGGCATCAACCTGCCGAATTCAGCGGGGCCGACTACGACGACCATCGGGAGGACAAGCCCCATTTGCAAACCGGCGTAAGCATACTTGCCCGTCGTCAGAGTCAGATAGGTCGCCACGAATAGACCCAGGAAGACGAGTACGACGAGCAGCGGGAAATAAGGGAGCAGGCCGATCAATAGGAAGGTGGCAATGCTCCAGAGCGTGGCCATCACAAGGCCAGCGATCCGCAGTTCGCCCTTTTGGATCAACGCCTGGAGGTGTGGCGAGACTGTCAGCACCAGGACCGAGATTGCCGCGTTCTCCGCCGGCAGATCGGCGGCGCGTGCGGCAACCAGCGTGAACAGCACGGTGACGGACAGCATCAGGCTTTGACTGACCCAGTCGCCGCGCAACGGCCAAAGGGGCGAACCTGTGAGCTGGATGCCAACCTCGCGCTCCGCACCAATTAACCAATTGACGATGTCAGCAACTACGACGCCCACCACGACGGCAGCGAACAGCTCCTCGGATTCTCCGACGACGCGCGTCGGATTCGCGTGGCCGATTTGGAATACGGCGACGACATACAAGCCAGCCTGCAGAAACGTGTATGCCATCCAGCCGGCAAAGTAGAGATAGAGAAAGCTGGTGAGCAGGACAACGATCAACCCGAACACGACGAGAGGCATTTCGTTGAACCACGTCGTGAGGATCAAGCCGGCCAGGATCCCCAGTCCGCGGCCGACGACGCGCTCGAGTCCCTTTTGAAAACTGGTGAAGCCATATTGTGCCATCACCAGAAACGTCGTCCAGACAGCGAGGTTGGTGCGCTCCAAGCCAATCCATTCGGCCAGGATGAAGGACAAGACACTTGCGGCGGCTGTTGCCAACGCGTGAAATGTGGCATCGCGCAAATCGGGGACAGACATCGTCGAGGGCACTCCGTTAGTCAGAGTTTTAAGTCTTACGGGGCTTGACTAACAGAGCGCATACGCCCCTAATGGCTCACGTTCGATACCTCGGAAGTGGCCGGCCAGCGCTGACCGACCTCATGATCGAGGCGAATGCGTTACGATGCCCGCGTGCGGGCGCCCAAGGGCTCAGGGCCTGAGTAGAGGTGGTCGTCGGGTGTGAGGCAGGAGACTGCTCATCACCGTGTTGCCCACTCGTTCGCGACATAAGCTCTCGCGAAGAGATTTGTTTCCGGGGATGATACGGATGGGTCCTTCGTTGCTATTGGCGGCGAGCAGCCAGGCGCAAGACCTGTCGATCTTCAACCCGGCCTCGCCCCCGGCCGAATCGATCCGTAACCTTGCGCTGTTGATCATCGCGATCACCGGGTTCATCTTCATCGTGGTCGAAGGCGTGCTGATCCATACGATCGTCCGCTTTCGTCGCACCCAATTGTCGGAGACTGTCGAGCCGCCGCAAGTTTATGGCAGTAAGCCGATCGAAATTGCGTGGACCGTGGCCCCGGCGTTGATCGTGCTGATCATTGTGTTGGTCACGACTCGCACCTTATGGGAGGTGAACGTCACTCCGCCTGTCGAAAAGCCGGGCGATAACACGCTGTTCGTCACCGTGGTCGGACGACAGTGGTGGTGGGAGTTCACGTACGATCACTACAACGGCAAGGTGCTGGCGCTCATCACGGCCAACGAACTGCACATTCCGGCCAGCGAAGAGGGGACGTCTCGTCCGGTTTATTTGACCCTGAAGTCAGCGGATGTCTGCCACAGCTTTTGGGTCCCGCGCCTCGCGGGGAAGACGGACTTGATCCCGGGCAAAGACAATCAGATGTGGTTCCAGACGACGGAGCGAGGTCTGTTTCTGGGGCAATGCGCGGAGTTTTGCGGGCCGCAGCACGCCAACATGTTGCTACGCGTCGTCGTCGACGCGCCGGCTGACTTTGAACGGTGGCTCGAGAATCAACAGCGGCCCGCAGTGGAAGATTCCGCCGTGCGCGACGGCAAGGCCAAGTTTCTGGCGCAGTCGTGCGTCAATTGTCACCGCGTGCGGGGGACGCGGGCCCAGGGGAACTACGCTCCGGACCTAACGCACCTGATGAGTCGCCAGACGCTGGCCTCGGGAATGATTCCGAACGACGCCGACGGAAAGCACCTGCGAGAATGGATCGCCGATCCTCAGGTGATCAAGCCCGGCTGCCTGATGCCGGCTTTTGGTTTGAGCAGTCGCGATCGCGACCTGGTGGTTGACTACTTGAAAACGCTGCGCTGAATCCAGGGACTGACATGGCGGTTGCGGAAAAACGTCGAGAGCTTGCCAGCCTGCCGTGGACGGCCGCGCTCCACGAGTGGGTGACGACGGTCGACCACAAAAAGATCGGTGTCCTCTATATTCTGATGGCCGTCGTGTTTCTGGTGATCGCCGGGATCGAGGCGCTGCTGATCCGCTGGCAATTGTTTTACCCCCGGAACAATGTCCTCGGTCCAGACACGTTCAATCAGCTGTTCACCATGCACGGCACCACGATGGTGTTCTTCATGGGGATGCCGATCCTGATCGGCATCGGGAATTATGTAATCCCGCTGATGATCGGCGCGCGGGACATGGCCTTCCCCCGCCTGAACGCCATGGGGTTCTGGGCGACGCTGTTCGGCGGACTGCTGGTCTATACCAGTTTCGCGACCGGCGGGGCACCGGCCATCGGTTGGTTTGCCTACGCTCCGCTCACCGAACACACGTTTTCGCGCAGCTCGGCCACGGATTTGTGGGCGCTGGGCCTGGTCATTAGCGGCATCGGCACGACTTCGGCTGGCGTCAATTTCATCGCGACGATTCTGGGGATGCGCTGCCCAGGAATGGCCCTGCACAAAGTTCCCTTCTTTGTCTGGACCATGCTATGGACGTCTGTGCAAATCGTGATTGCCTTACCGCCGCTGACAGCCGGCTTGATCATGATCTTGCTCGACCGAAATCTTGGAGCGCATTTTTTCGACACGCAGAATGGCGGATCGGCCCTGCTGTGGCAGCACATGTTCTGGTTCTTCGGCCATCCGGAGGTCTACATCCTGATCCTGCCGGTATTCGGCATGGTCACCGAGATTATTCCGGTCTTCTCCCGGAAGGTTTTGTTCGGCTACGAGTTCATGGCGGCCGCGACGGCAGCGATCGCGTTCATCAGCATGGGCGTCTGGGCTCACCACATGTTTTCGGTGGGGATGAGTAGGGCCGCCGATCTCTATTTTGTGATCGCCAGCCTGCTCGTTTCGATTCCGACCGGCATCAAGTTCTTTAACTGGCTGGCCACGATGTACGGCGGCCGCATCTCGTTTACTTCGCCGATGCTGTTCGTCACTGGATTCCTCTCGATGTTTCTGATCGGCGGTCTCACCGGCATCATGCTGGCCTCTGCCCCGTGGAACTTTCAGCTCACCGACAGTTATTTCGTTGTTGGACACTTTCATTTCGTGCTGATCGGCGGGACCCTGTTTGGCACCTTTGCCGGCCTGCACTATTGGTATCCCAAGGTCACCGGACGGATGTTGTCGGAACGCTTGGCTCGCTGGCAGTTTTGGCTGCTGTATATCGGCTTCATTGTGACCTTTGTGCCGATGCACATTTCCGGCGTCCTCGGTATGCCTCGGCGAATCTACACATACGACGCCGCTCGCGGCTGGGACATCTGGAATCAAATCACGACGATCGGTGCTCTGATCCAGGTGCCGAGCTTCGCGATTTTCGTTTTGAACGTGTTTTGGTCGCTTCGCAAAGGCAAGCCGGCTGGGGACGATCCGTGGAACGCCTGGACGTTGGAATGGGCGACGACCTCGCCGCCGCCGTCTTACAACTTCGAGGAGATCCCCACGGTGCGAAGCCGCCGACCGCTCTGGGATCTCAAGCACCCCGACGACCCAGACTGGAAATACGAGCAGTAACGCGCACTGTCGCGAGTTTCGTTGAGCAGAATAGTTGAGGAGCAGTCGAGCGTGTCCGTAGCAGAAGGCCGATTCGAGGGCAGCGTGCCGAGCGAGAATTCGCTTCCGGTGTCATCGCACTCGACTGCCCAGACGTCGACCCCCCTGAATTCGACACTGAATTCAACCGAGTGGGGGATGATCGCCTTTTTGCTTTCGGAAGTGGCATTTTTTAGCACATTGATCGTGACCTACCTCGCCTACATGGGAAAAGACCAAGCGGAGCCCACGCCGGCGGTGTTGTCGCTGCCTCTCGTGATTGGCACGACAATTTGTTTGCTCTCGAGCAGCGGAACCGTGCACCTGGCGGATCTGGCCCTGCGGCGGGGAAGTCGCGGCACGTTTGCGTTGCTGTGGTCGCTCACGATTTTGCTCGGGGCCTTGTTCCTGCTGGGAACAGCCTACGAGTGGCGCGAGCTGATCGAACGTCATCACCTGACGATTAGCACGAACCTGTTTGGTACGACCTATTACACGCTCGTTGGCTTCCACGCGCTGCACCTGACGGTTGGGCTCATCGTGCTTTCGATCGTGCTGATCCTCGTGCTTCGCCGCGAGGTCAAGCCGAGTCACCCCTTGGCCGTCGAGCTCACTTCTTGGTACTGGCACTTCGTCGACACGGTGTGGGTTGTTGTGTTCACGGTCGTTTACCTCGTGAGCAGGTGAATCGATGTCGACCGAGCCGCACCTGATTTCGTCCGACAACCGCACTCCGCCGGACTCGGTCGAGATGCCGAAACCGACAGTGGCTCCGATGGTGCTGTCGTTGGGGCTGATCCTATTGGCCGCGGGCGTCGTGTTCGGCGCGGCATTCTTCATCGCGGGCGCCATCGTGCTCCTTGGCGGACTGGGCCTTTGGATCGGGAGCCTGTTGCCGGGTCGCGGTCACGTTCATGAAGCGCTGTCGGACGCGGGCACGCGTGCCCGGCCGCTGATTGGTGCGACAGGAGCTGTCTCTCAAATCCGTCCGGGTCTTCCCGGCTATCGTCTCCAGTTGCCCGAGAAAGTGCATCCAATCTCGGCCGGAGTACGAGGCGGTATTTATGGCGGCTTTGTGATGCCAATTCCGGCCTTGATGTATGGTTTGGTGAGCGGCCACGGTCTGTGGTACCCGGTCAACCTGCTGGCCGGGATGGTTCTGCCGCAGATCGGACAAATGAGCGTCTCCGAGCTGAGCGGATTCCATCTGTCGTATGTGATTGTGGCGATCGTGATTCACGCCGTTATCTCGGTCTCGCTAGGCCTGATGTATGGCGTCCTGTTGCCAATGCTTCCATCGATCCCCAAGCCAATGGCCTGGGGCGGATTGTTGATGCCCTTGCTTTGGACGGCGGTCAGCTTCGGTTTGATGGGGGTCGTCAATCCGGCTCTCAAAAGCGGCGTTGATTGGCCCTCGTTTGTGTTGTCGCAGTTTATTTTCGGAGTGGTCGCGGCCTTTGTTGTGATGGGGGCAAAGCGTCTG
>DASRXU010000472.1:0-5048 GCA_035687365.1 Planctomycetaceae bacterium
GTCGGGACTCAGGTCCGGACACTTGCGTTGAGTCGGCTGTGGGACCGGGACGGGACTCGAACACCGAACGGGATTCAAACGTGGGACGGGATTCAAATGGGGTCAGGTCCCGAAGTCAGGTCCACCTTCACAATTCCGCACGAGTCCGGCCGTAGTCTTTTGAGAACAAGAACTTAGGAGCCGCAAAGGTCAGGTCAGGTCCACTTCTTGAAGCAGGACCCGACATGGGACGGGACACTTCGGCCCGACGATTCGTCTGCCAGATAGACAAGCGGGACAGGGTCAGTTTCGGAATCGGGCGACCGAGTCGGCAAGCGTGGGCCGAGCGGGGTCGGCTGGTGGAGCTGCACTCTTAGCCGGCGCAAGATTGGCCGTCGCCCAATCGACGATGCGCCAATCCATCCAGCGGAGGTCGGCGTCGACGCCGGCTTTGCCGATGTAGCCCAGGTGCCCGCCGTGCTCGGTGCGGTGGACGATCACGTTCGGGGGCGACGCAAGTGCGTCGAACGAAGCAATCGGGACCAGCGGGTCGTCTTCCGCGGTCAGGATCAACGTCGGTAGTCGAATCTTCGCGACGTGTCCCCGCGCACTGTTGATGGCGTAATAATTATCGGCCGTGCCGAACCCGCAAACGGGCCCCGTATAGGCGTCGTCGAATTCCAGCAGCGTTTTCAGACGTCGCTCGGCGTTGAGTGCCGGCACGTCCGGCCGCAGCCGGCGGTTCGCTTCGATCTGTCGGCAGAGCAGCCACACGAAATGACGCTCGTACATCTTTTGGCAGGGACCCAAAAGCGAACGGGCACACAGAGCCAGATCGAGTGAAGGGCAAACCGCAGCGGCACGTTCGACATTGATCGGCACGCTGTCGGGCAATTCCCCGACCAGCTTGAGCACGGTGTTGCCAGAAAGCGAAAAGCCGACGACCGTTGCGAGCGACCCGCGACACAACGTCTGCAGGTACTCGAGCGCGGCGCGGGCATCTTCGGATCGACCGGCATGGTAGGGGCGAGACGACAAACCTTCGCCCGCGCCGCAGCCGCGCAGATCCATGCGAAAGGCACGCACCCGGCGGCGGACGAGCTTGCGGGCGATCCGCAGCATGTAACTGCTTTGGTGATTTCCGGCCAGGCCGTGCAGCAACAGTGCCACCCGGTCACCGGGTCGCCATTCGGACGGGAGATCGTCGTGCAGAACGACCGAGTCCCCATCGGGCAACGTCACTTGCCGCTTGACGGCCCGTTCGACAAATCGACCGCTCGGCAGATAGGCGCCGGCCAAGGTCTGCGCGTGTCCATTGCGCAGCAGCCGGTGAGGCCGGAAGTCGGGAATGGTAAAGCGGACGGTCATGGGCCGATCAGAGAAGGTCGTCGTCGGGCCGGGGCGATGAGCGGCGTTTGACTAACGTCACTTCATTGCCTTTGTCATTGAAGCGAATCTCATCCATGAACGTGCGCATCAGCAGCAATCCGCGCCCGCAGGGACGTTCGAGATTGGCGGGATCGGTTGCGTCGGGAAGAGTCGACGGATCAAAGCCGGGCCCTTCGTCGCGGATGATGAAACGGCATTCGTCGTCAGTTAGCAACGCTTGGACGTGAATTTTGCGATCGGAATAGGGCTTCTCTCGCGCGCGTTGGCGGGAGAGTTCGTAATACGCGTTGTGGTCGCTCTCGCGAAGGTCGGAGCTGATTTCGAGATTTCCGTGGTAATACGAATTGAGCAGGGCCTCTTCGAGAGCGACTCCCACGCGGAGACAATCGGTGTCATCGCAAAACCGCATCCGGGTCATCGCTTGCTGCACGTAGTTGACCACCGATGGCACAAGGGAGGAGTCGGTCTCGAGTTGGAAGACGGTCTCGTGGCGATGGACACGGTGCATGAGGCGCGATTCGGATCGATCCAGATCGGAGGCGCTCAGCACGCGTTCGACGGTCTCCCGCAGGTCCTGACTGAGCCGGCGCTTTGGGACATAGCTGGCCGCCCCAGCTCGCAGAGCTTGGACGGCGATCTCCTCGCTGCCCTGAGCGGTCATCAGCACGACGGGGATGAGCGGATATTCTTCCTTGACCGCGGTGACGAGCTGCAGGCCGTTCATTTCCGGCATCTGCATGTCGGTGAGCACGAGGTCGGGAATATGGCTCTCGATTTCCGCGAGCGCTTCCTTGCCGTTGACGGCATAAATCACCGTCCATTCGGGGTTTTTGTCCAAGATCCCCCCGACGAGACGCCGATCCATGGCCGAGTCATCGACCACCAGCAAGGTTGCCATGTGCAGGTCACTCCAACGCGCCGGCCGATTGCCTCAGCAATCGTGCTCCTAAGTTCTCGAATGTCGCTCTACAGATTTAGCGTGTCTGAGGCGCGCTGGCAAAGGATTTGGCTTCGGAAAGAATTTGATCGAGTTGGGATTCGAGCTGCGCCATCGTGGCGGAGGCGGAGGCAAGGTCGCCCCCACGGCCGATTTCCTCCAGCTTGCTCGCCAGTTCGGCCGCCGACTCGATCCCCAGGGTCCGCAACGCCCCTTTCAGTGTATGGGCGCCGCGCCGCAGTTCGGCCGCATCGGCGTCGGTCAGTGCTCGACGGATCTGCGCGAGAAGGGAAGGGCCCTCAATCAAGAAGGCGGCTACGATTTCACCCAACAGCTCGCGGTCTCCGTCGACGACGGCAATGGCGGACTCCCAATCAATGGCGGAAGAACTGACCGCAAGTTCGCCGGCAAGAGGAGTTGACGGCGGGGAACCAGAATTCGAAGACGCCAACGTCGAAGGCGAAACTGGCGCGACCGAAACTGGCGAGGCTGTCGCGCGGTCGGCAAACAGTGCCTCGATCTTGTCGTAAATCTCGCGCGCTCGAACCGGCTTAACAAGATAATCATCCATGCCAACCGACAGGCAACGCTCGCGCATGCCTTTCACGGCTTGAGCCGTCATGGCGATGATCGGCACGCGGCGGCCGGTTTCCTCCTCGCGCGTCCGAATCCGCTTGGTGGCCTCCAGCCCGTCCATTTCGGGCATTTGGATGTCCATGAAGATCAGATCGAACTCTCGTGAGTCAGCCAGGGCGACCGCTTCGCGCCCGTTGTTGGCGATCGTGAGTTGGTGGCCGCGCTTGCCCAACACACCTTGTGCGAGCTTTTGATTGAACGGGCTGTCCTCCGCCAACAGGATTCGCAGACCGCTGACCCGATAGACGGGGGCCGGCTCATCACCGTCGTCGGCCCGCACGACGGTCCCGTTCTCGTCCTCGCGCACCAACAGGGCCAAAAGCGTGTCGAACAGTTCGGAATGATCGATGGGTTTGTTGACGTAGGCCGCCACGCCGATTTCGTCGCAGCGTGCTAGATCGGAGGTTCGATCAACCGAATGCAACAGCATGATCGTCGGGCCGACGCGTCCGGCCGCCTCGCGCCGCAACCAATCGGCAAAGGAAAAGCCGTCGGGGCCCGGCATGTGCGCGTCGACCAGGGCGACGGCGAACGGCTGCTCGCGCGACGAATGACGTTCGACCAGATCTTGGGCCGCCCGCGCATTGTCGACGACGCGTGGCTGCATCCCCCACGACTTGAGGCAGTCCTCCAAAGCGGCACGGCTGGCGGGATTATCGTCGACGACGAGCACGCGCAGATCTTGCAGATCCCGTCGCTCCCCGCTGGGCTGGGCCGCGAGTGTTGTCTCCTCTGACTCAACCAAACCAAAACGGCCGGTGGCGTGAAACGTCGTTCCGCCGGCCGGATTACTCTCGAACCAGATCCGCCCGCCAATCAGTTCGACTAACTTCGCACAAATCGCGAGGCCCAGTCCCGTTCCGCCAAATTTGCGTGCCCGAGAGCCGTCCCCTTGCTCGAAGGCGAGAAAAACGCTTTCCCGCTTTTCGTGCGGGATGCCGATCCCCGTGTCGGAAACTGCCAGATGCAGGAGCACTGTGGCTTGCTCGCGCGCATCGACCGACAGCCGGATGACGACGTCTCCCTTCTCGGTGAACTTGATCGCATTGCCCACCAGGTTCACGAGAATTTGCCGCAGACGAATTGGATCGCCGACAACTCGATTGGGAACGGCCGGCTCGAGGTTCAGGACCAGTTCCAGGCCCCTTTTGTGAGCGGCGACCGCCAGCGATTTCAAAATTCCGGCCACGGTGTCGCGCAGACCGAACTCGACCCGCTCGATATCGAGCTTCCCCGCTTCGATCTTGGAAAAGTCGAGCACGCTGTTAATCAGCGACAGGAGCGCGTCCGCAGATTCCTGCAGCACCTTGAGGTAATCGTGCTGTTCGGGATTCACCGGCGTGTCGAGCAACAGCTCCGTCATTCCCAGGATAGCGTTCATCGGCGTGCGGATTTCGTGGCTGATATTCGCGACGAACGCACTCTTCGCTCGGTTCGCCTGGTCGGCCGCTTCTTTGGCCCGCTTGAGTTGGGCTTCGGCCTCCTTCTGAGTCGAAATATCGAGCACGAAGCACAGGCAGCGATCGCGGCTTCCTCTGAGCACGGCCAGGCCGTTGAGCACGGGCACACGCGAGCCATCCTTGCGGACCAGTTCTTTCTCCCACGGCGGCGAGGTGCCTGTGTTCATGAGCTGATCGATGCCCTGCCGATCAAGCCGCGCGAATTCCGGAGCGGTCAGTTTGTCCCAGCGCAGCCGACCCGCCTGAAACTCGTCGCGCGAATAGCCGACGAGATCGAGAAATGCATCGTTGGCCTCGGTGATTGAGCCGTCCTGGTGCACCATGATGATGCCCATTACGTTGGACCGCGTGAGGCTGCGGAAGCGAGCGTCGCTGGCACGCAGCGCTTCTTCGGCGCGGCGGCGGGCCGAAACGTCCCAGAACATCCCCTGGATGCCGACGATGTTTCCGTCCGCATCGTAGACCGGCGACTTCAGGACTTGAACGTAGATTGTTTCGCCTTGCGGCTGTCGATGCTCTTCCACGTCTTCAAAAACGCGACGCGACGAGATCACGCGCGCATCATCCCGCCGATACTTTTCCGCCAGGTGCCGCGGGAAAAGGTCATAGTCGGTCTTCCCCGCGAGTTGTTCCCACGGCTGGCCGAT
>DASRXU010000473.1:0-10657 GCA_035687365.1 Planctomycetaceae bacterium
GACCTGTTCATCACCGCGAATGCGCCGGCCAAGTCGCAGGAGTCGCCCTCGGCTTTCACCGCGGCCGAGTGCGACGCGGCTGAGAACTGGGTGCGAAACGGCGGTGCCTTATTGCTGATCACCGATCATGAGCCGTACGGATCAGGCTCGGACGAGCTCGGCAAACGGTTCGGCGTCAACATGAGTCTGATGGTCACGGTCGATCCGAAGAACGAGACCAAGAACGGCCTGCTCTTCTCACGCGACAAGAATCAGCTCGGCGACCACCCAATCCTCAACGGCCGCGATCCGTCTGAGCGGATCAACCGCGTACTCACTTTCACCGGCCAATCGCTCAAAGGCCCCCCGGGCAGCGTGCAGCTCCTCAAGTTCTCCGACGCGGCGATGGACATGGGTTTCGGCAAGGACCGCAAAAAAGTTTCAGCCGCAGGCCGCGCTCAAGGGATTGCCTTCAAGTTCGGCAAAGGTCGAGTCGTGGTGATGGGCGAAGCAGGCGATCTCTCGGCCCAAATTTACGGAGCCGATCCGGTCCGAAAGATGGGAATGAACGTCCCCGGCTGCGACAACCGCCAATTCGCGCTCAACATCGTCCATTGGCTGACCGGCCTAATCGACTGAGCAGCTGAATTGGCCAACTCGACTTTATTTCACCCGCGAAGGAGGTAGCTCTCGCGTCGCAGTATTAAGACCGCTTACTTTGTGCGCCGGTCGTCGTGGCTCTACTTATTCGGCAACTCGAGCACGCCGTTCCAGCCAGGGGGTGGGACGCGGTTGTGCTGGGCGATGACGACGCCCAGGAAGTCTTGGGCCCGGTCGCTGGCCGGCATGCGGTGGAGATCCTGATAGGCGTCTTCCCAGCGGCCGGCGATGAAGTGTTCGACTCCTTGGTCGAAAAACGCGACCTGCTCGTCGGTCAAGGCGCCCGGCGCGGAGGCGGGAGGCAGCAGTTCACTGACCACGACGGGCGTTTCGATTCCGTAGGGCAGCACTTTGGCCAGCCGACGCGTTCGCCCTTCGCGGCGATCCAGACGGGCGTTGACGATGGCTGCAGTCGCTTCATCAATCACGATGGGCGCCCGAAGCTGCTTGGTCATTCCTTCCAACCGGCTTGCCAGGTTTACGACCGGTCCGAAGACGGTGACCTTCACTTGTTCGGCGGTGCCGATCTTTCCGGCGACGGCCCGTCCGTGCGCGACTCCCAACCCGACCTGAAAGTTCTTCAAGGGATGATCCTGCCTGCCGAACGTCTCTTGGAAGGCCGCGCGAATACCCAGAGCCGCGCGGCACGCGTCGAGCGGCGCCTCGGCGGACGACAGGGGCCAGCCCCAAAAGCCCATCGCGGCGTCGCCTTGAAAGTCACCCGTCACTCCGCCGTGCTTGAGGATCTGGCTGGTCATCACACCCAGAGCGCGGCTCACGCGTTCCAACAAGCCGCGCAGATCGTCGGCACCCGCGACCGCCGTTTGACTGAAACCGCGCAAGTCGCAAAACAAGACTGTCACATCGCATTCGCGCGGCTCGAGCAGACCCGTGTCGAGATCGTCTCCCAAGGCGGCGAGAATCGGGGGCGCAAAGAACTGGCGCAGCCCGGATTTTTGCCGCTCAAAGCGGTTGAGCCTCAAAACGGAGCTGACGATTTCGGCGACTAGTTCCGTGAATTTGACGTCAGCCTGCAGCACCCCGCCTTCCGGTCCCGACACCTTCCCGGCCGCCAGAGGACGGTCGAGTCCGCCGGCGACGTAGATGCCCCACGACGAGGTCCCGTCGGCAACGGGCGTGCAATACGCCCAGTCGAACTCCGCCGAGATTGTGTATTTGCTGTCCGACAGCTTGGCCGATTCCCAAACGTGCAGCACACTTCGGCGGCGGCGCATCAGCGCATCGCCGATCAGCCGCGAACTGGGCTGCACGAATCCGGCGGCCTCGCGGCGTCGGTCCCAATTCAACACGTGGACCGTCCCCGCGTCGTCGATCTCGACAATCGCAACGGCCTCCGCACTGCCGACGCCGGCCAAAATGAGGCTGCCCAGCCGAGTGTAAAGCTCGCTCTGGGTCCGCGCGCTCCAGATAACCTCGTGCAGCCGCGTCAGCACGTCGAACCGCCGATCGGCATCACTGAACCGAACGTTGCGCAACATGTGCGGATCGAAAGTCACTTCTTCCAGCGGCCCCGTTTCGCTCAGCCGCGAATTGGCCTGACGCTCCAGCGAGAACGTCGTTGAGCCGATGACGAAGCGCTCTCCCTCCTCGAGGGAGAAACGGGCCGATTGTCGCCCGTTGACAAACACCGGGTTGCGGGCTTCGGGCAGGCTTTCGACGTTCAAGCGCCCGTCGGCCGGCGTCAACCGCGCGTGACGGCGCGAGATGTGAGCGTCCCACGGCACCGCCAGGTCAGCCGTGCCGTCACGCCCAAGGACATACGACCGAGCGGCCTCCAAAACCTGGCGCCAGTGATGCGTCTGATCCAAACCCTGAGCGACGAGTACGGACAATTCCAATTACCTTCGGCCGACGCCGTGGAAACTGACTCGAACGGTGGCCCTAAATTCCGCGCGAGAGTCCGCTCGGAGTCGGTGGCCCATTTGCCCCCGTGGCGCTATGGCCCGGGCGGTTTGGACGCAATGGCCAAATCCGGGGCGTACGATCGACCAACGCGCGGCCCACAAAGTACCACAACAGGCCAATCAATCCACAGCTTCCGACCAAAGCCCAGAGACCCGTGCGCGTCAGCCGCGATTTCATTTCCTGCACGGGCTCGAGGGCCGCCGTCCTACGTTCTTGAACAACTGCCACCCAGTCGGTCCAAGGGACGGCCGCAAACGCGGCAAGCCATTCTCCACTGAGATCTTTGGACGCGACGGCGAGGTGGCTGAGAGGATCGGTGTAATGGTCGTCGACGTCAGAGTCGGGCTTGCCGAGGGGCGCATCGGTGCGCGCCAGGCGTTTGAGTTTCTCGCGAACCGACTCAGAAACACGGAACGTCTCGAGTTCCTGGGGTTTGAGCGTCTGCTGCCGCAAATCCTCGTGATGTTTATCGAACCAGGTGTGGTCCAGGACGTTTCCGCGGGCCCGTTCGATCAAGGCGATTTCGCGGGTATCGTCCGGCCCAGCCGAGCCCCGATCGGCCTCTGCAAAAATCGCATGGCTGTACACATCCAACAGTGAGCGGATCTCGATCGTGCGCCCGAGAACGCCGACCACTTTGTCGGACTCGTCGAAAACGGGAACCGACACCGCCACCAAATGCCGCTCGTTCAGCATCTCGGTAAACCATTGGGAAATGTGCGGCACACGAATCGGCTTGAGGCTGGAAGGTTCGGCCCCCGCTGCGTAGTTGATGCCCAAACCGTGGAAATAGTCACGGGTCGCAAAGTTCTTCCCCAACGTGTAGGGGTACTTCCAATTCTGCTCCAATAGAGGAGATCGCCACTTTTGAATGCCTTGGGCATCGGTCAGAAACCAACTGAAATCCTTCTGCAAGCCCAGCTTGCCGAAGCGCTCGTCCGCTTCTTTGCGGGCCGCGTTCAGCTCGGCGAACACCTTGTCGTTTGTCAATTTGTCCTTGGCGGGCGCCGCCGCGAGTGCTTCCCGCAGACCCTTCAGTGTTTTGTCCTGCGTAATGCGATCGGAAATTTCGATCAGCTCTTGCTGCCTCTCGCTCAGGTCGCGGCCGATACTTTGCGCGACGATCCGCGCCGACAAGATCCCGCTCTCGTTCGCACGGCGGGTCATCAAGACGTTTGCATCTTTTTCGGCGGTGCCTAACAGGTCGAACACCAGCCAGGCCATCCCCAAGAGCAACAGACTGGGCCCAACGATGCCCAAGCTGATCAGCGGTCGCCGCGCTCGCGAGCGAGCCCTCAGCACGAGCGTATCCAAGACCGCCTGGGCGTTGGGAAATCGTTTTTGCGAATCGGTCTGCAGACACCGATCGACGATTTCTCCCAGACGTCGATCGACCCCGGGCACATTCCGTAGTCCGGTTGGCCTCGGGCTGTTGCGAATTCCCTGGCGGTAGACGACCAGTTTTTCTTCGAGCGTCGCAGCCGAGCGAATCGATTCTTCGATCTCGGGCGTCCAGAACGGGGGCTTACCACAGAGCATGTGATACAAGAGGGCGCCCAAGGCATAAACGTCCCAACGCGCGTCGGGGATGGACTGCAAGTCGGCCTGCTCGGGCGCCATGTAAAACAGGCTGCCGAGCGCCGGATTCTGTTCGTTCGACAGGCGCGACTGGCCAAAGTCGCACAAGCGTGGCTCGAACTCGTTGTCCAAGAGCACATTGGCCGGTTTCAGATCGCAATGCAAAATGCCGCTGCCGTGCGCGTGAACTAAGGCGCTCAACACGCCTTCGGCGATCCGGACAGCTTCGTGCGGGGGCAGGGGGCCGGCCGCCAAATGCGTGGCCAGCGATCCGCTCGCCAGGTATTCCATGACGTAGTAGGGCGGCTCATTGTTCCAACCGACGTCGATCAGGCGGACGATGTGCCGCGACGTGTACAGCACCGCAAGTTTTTCGACCTCGCGATTGAGCAGCGACCAATCGAGCCCACGCTGATGCGTGTAGAACTTGATGGCAACTTGTTTGCCTGTGTTGTCTTCGGACGCCAGCCAAACCGTGCCGAAAGCCCCGCCTCCCAACGACCGGAGCAGAGAGTATCCGGGCACCGCCCCCGGTGGCGTTTCGACCCAACGACTCCGTTCGGCGGCGAGCGCATTTTGCTGCTCGTCCTGAACAAGCGTGTCGTGGATTTCGGTGGGAGGGGAAGAGGCCACGCGATACCGGAGGGCTAAAGCCGTGTGCTGAAAACGCGTACGTCGCACGGTTGCGACCCTTTCATTTTCGCGTCGCAGACCGGAAAAGCACAGTCCGCGCCCCGGCGGTTCTTCGAGTTCTCAAGGCCGGAAGCCGCCGATCCCTCGCGATTCGACGGCCCGATCATATCTTCCCAGACCACGCAGTCGGAACCGGCTACCGGTCACTCACCCAACGACAGACAGCCGCTCGCCGGCACACGCATCGCGCGTTTAGCTTGCCGGGCTCTTCGAGACGTGATTACAATTTTGTCACCCCGATTGGTCAAAAGTCGGCGTCTTTCTCTCTGACAGGACCGGAAGCGCATCCGTCCATGACTGCAGTTCAATCCTCGACGGCAATTCCCGTCGAGCCGAGTCATCTGCCCCAAGGGCTACGCCAATCGGGCGACGCCCGGCGGGGCCTGCGCGGGGTGACTCCGACGGCAGTGGTGGCCGGAACCTTTGCCGTGATCTTGGCCGTGTTGGGCGGGACATCGCTGTACGCAGTCCGGGATGCTCCGCCCGCATTGCGTTTTTTCGATCCGCGCCGGTCGCCGACCTTCGACGAAACATGCCTCGTGAGCGCGATCGATTACGCGATCTCTTCGGACGAGAGAAATGACGTCGTCTTTCTGGGCGATAGCGTTTGCCGAACCGGTCTCGACCCCATCCAGTTTGAATACCTGACCGGATTACACGCCTACAACCTCGGAATCGTGGGCGACTTGGGTCCCGGCGTGATGCTGAATATCGCCCAGGCCTATCTCGCCAAGCATCCGAAGCCGCGGCTGTTCGTGCTGTGTGTTTCACCCGTGGGGTTGGAGCGAGACGTTCCTTGGTATTGGGTCAAACTCCGAGATCATTTTGTGAATTGCTATGGGTTCGACACCCACGATTTTCGAGCGCAGGCGGCGAGCACGGGATACACGATTCGGCAAGGCACGGTGCTTGCCTGGGACAGCACGATGCCTGCACTCAGCGGACTCTGTGAAGATGTTCGCGATAAGTCGCTGATCGGAATCGAGCAGGTGACCTATCGCCAGTACGAAAATCTGACGCGGGAGAAACGGGGACACTTCGAGTTGCCCGGACGCGGCCCCGACAAGAATCTGGATCGACCGGGCGGACTTGTCCGGGTTCACGACACCTGGGATGCCGGCGTCCGACGTTTGGCAGAAACCTGCAACTCGGCAGGCGTCCCGCTGATGATCCGCTTCGGGCCCGTTTCGGCGTTATCAACGAAGAACTTGAAGTTCGAGCGGCTCGAGCGCTGGGTCCAAGAGTTACAAGCGTCCTGTCCGCACTTGATAGCGCCGAGCGATCAGGTGATCGTGCGCTTTCGTCCCGAATTGTGCTGGGACTATTCTCATCCCAACCCGCAGGGGGCCAAGCATTTCACCGAGCAGGTTGCGGCCGAGGTGCGCTCGGCGCTCGCCGCGGCGGGGAATGACCGCGATCGATAGTCTCTGCGCGCCGAGCCCCCGCCCGAGCCCGCCTACGGCAAGAGTTCTCGATGTCGGTTTGCTCGCTTGGCTTCCTAGCGCTGTGTATCACGGTCGTGATTGCCTGGCCTCTCGCGCCCGGCAAAGTCCCGCGGCAACTCCTCCTTGCGGCCGCGAGCGGCACATTTCTCTTTTCACTCGTGCCCAATCTCAGAAGTTGGCTGTTCTTCGCCGTGGTGATGATTGCGACTTACCTGGGGTTCGTGTCAGTTCGTGCGTTCCGCCGAGGCGGAGTCCTCGCCGCCGTGATCGGGCTGACGCTCCTCGGCTACCTGTACGTCAAACGCTACGAGTTCTTTGCGACGTGGGTGCCGGTTCCCAGCGATTGGAACCTCTCGCTGCATCCCGTCGAGTTGGTCGGCCTGTCCTACATGCTGTTCAAGCTGATTCATCTCTTCGTGGATGAATGGCAGGGACAGTTGGCACCGATCAGTTTTTGGAGCTATTTGAACTACCAATTGTCGTTCTTCACGCTGACCGCAGGCCCGATCCAGCGCTACAACGACTTTCGGCAAAACTGGGAGACGGTGGGTCGGCGCTCGGAGGACTCGCGCGATGTCCTGTTGCTCTGGAGCCGGCTGCTAACGGGGATGATCAAGATCGGCGTATTGGGCGATTGGGCGTACGCCGCTTTTCAGCGCGCCGCGCCCGTGGATGGCCCGCACAGTTTGGCGGCCGCGCTGGTCTGTTTTTACGTGTATCCCGCCTATCTGTATCTCAATTTTTCGGGCTACACCGACGTGATGATCGGCGCGGGCGGATTGCTCGGTTTCCAGCTGCCGGAGAATTTCAATCGACCGTATCTGGCCCGCAATGTCTTGGATTTTTGGGATCGTTGGCACATCAGCGTGACGCATTGGATCCGCGACTACGTCTTCATGACGAGCTACAAACTGGCCGCCTCTCGATTTCCGAGCGCGGCCCGGTATTGGAGCTACGCCCTCTTGTTCCTGGCGTTATTTCTGGCCGGCGTGTGGCACGGCACAACCGAAAGCTTCGTCCTGTTTGGCGCCCTCAATGGGTTGGGAGTCGCCGCGACGCGGGCCTATGGAGACGGTCTGCGAGCCAGGCTGGGAGGCGTTGGGCTGAAGGCGTACCTACAGAATCGCACCATTCGCTGGGTCGCCACGTTGTTCACCCTGCACTATGTCGGGTTCTGCTTCCTGTTTTTTTCGCTCAGCATGCCTCAACTGCGGACGTTGTTCAGCATGTTGTCTCGCGAAGTCTGGCACTGGCCCGCGTCATGGAGCGGCTGGCAAATGGCGGACGCCGCGTGGCTCGTGCTCGGCATCGTAGCCCTCTTGTCGTTGTGGAAGGCTGATGCCATCGGCTCAGCCCTTGGAAAGCTCGCCGCGAAAGCGCAACAGCGCCCCAGATTGATGTACTCGATGCTCTGCGCTCAAACGGCCTTCGTGGTGCTCGTTCTCTACTTCGACTGGGCGTTTCAGCAAGAAGCGCCGCCCGTCCTGTACATGAAGTTTTGATCGAGCTGCGGGAACGCCTCACTTTTGGGGTAGGTTGAGCGAATCGAGATACTTGTTGACGAGTTCCGCGCGGATTTTGTAACCGGCGGCGTTCGGGTGCAGGCGGTCTTTCACGTGCAAGTCGGGTCGCGGCTGGCCGTCGGGCCCCAGCAGCACGTCCCACTGGTTGATGAACGTCAGCCCTTTCTTACCCTCGATGTACCTCTGGATCAGGCCGTTCGTCTCTTTCTGTTTGTCGGCCTGTGCCCAGCGCAGGGGAGTGGGATTGATCGAGAGAAAGGCGATCGGCGTTTCAGGCAGCGCTGACTGGACCTTCTCGACGAACGCTCGGAAGTCGTCATAGACCTGTCGGGGAGTCTTACCGGCGCTGAGATCGTTGCTGCCCGCGTGCAGGATGATCGCGCTGGGCCGATAGGGAATCACAATCCGATCGGTGAAGTAGGTCGAGTCAGCGATCTCTGAGCCGCCAAAGCCGCGATTGATCACATTGTAATGCGGAAAATCCTTCGACAGGCTTTTCCAAAATCGAATACTCGACGAGCCCACAAACAGCACCGAGCCCGCGGGCGGTGGCGATTGCCTGTCAGCCGCTTCGAACGCGCGAATCGCCTTTTCCCACTTTGCACTGGGCGACGAATCGGCAGCCGGTATTGAGCGGGCGCAGACGAGCGATGAACCGATCAGCAGGAAAACGCAGAACGATCGGCGGAGCACGGCAAGATTCCTTTGAATGATCACCAGTTTTTCCGAGTGCCGTCGCGACATCGGATTCAATTGAACCGGCGATTCTAGTGGAGCGATCATGATGGGGTCGCGTCACGCGACTTTTCGGGCCAGGTAGATGTGGCGGGACAGGCGGCGCTCGGCGCAAAGCCGATGTACGGTCGCCAGAAAACGCTGTAGTCCGGCAAACGTCTCTTCGCCCTCGAGTCGAGTCAATTCTGGCGCCCGCTTCTGGCGCGCGTCGTGCCACCGCTGCGAAACCGCAGTTTCGTTTTCTGTTCCATCCTGCGTCGGCTCCAATTCAAAGCCGGCATCGCGCAGCAGGCCTTCGTTGACGCCGGGCGGGCAGAATTCGAAGTGACCGGTCGAACTTCGCGCCGCCAAGTCGTCCTTGGAGACGAGGCCGGTGACGACGACCGGGTCGGTCAGCAACAGGCGGCCGCCCGGGCCCAAAACGCGATGCCAGTCTTTGAACAGACGTCCGCGGTCCCGGAGATGGCAGACAACATCCAAGCACACCAAAGCATTGAATGCGCCGGTTGCGAAGGGGAGGGGCTCGCACACGTCGGCCCGGTGAAATGCCACGGCGGAATCCATTCCTGACTCGCGAGCCAGCGATTCGCCAGCCCGAATGCCGGCTTCGTTGATATCGACACCCGTGACGCGACAAGCGGTCTCGCGCGCCAGAAAGAGGGCAGGGCCTCCTGAGCCGCAACCGACATCTAAAACGTGTTCGCCCGCACGCAGCCCCAGCATCTCGAAGAATCGCCGATACTCTTCCGCGGTCACCCAACTGCTCTGGCCGAAGTCTTCTCCATAGGTCTCTCTGCGGACCTCCTCCATCGCTCGCGTCGCAAAATTGCCGTAAGCGGTGCCGTAAAGATCAACCGACGATGGGGACATGCGACAGTCCTTTACTGTGTTCGATTTCCCGGCGTTCGATCGTAGCCCGGTTGGGGCAGCGGCACCACGAATCGAGCGCCGGCGAGGAGCATCCTTCAGCCGGTGCTCAAATGATCATTCGCAGGATTGGAGACCCTCGTATCCGTGTTTGAAAATCTGGGCAAACTGCTTGCCGCGCCCCGCGCACCCGCTTAGTCTCTTGGTGCCTGTTTTCCAAGCTTCACATCTGCGCGGCCAAAAGTGGAAAATCCTTCATGTTGCTGCAACTCAGATGGTTTCGAAACTCGCGTTCGAGACGTGCTGCCCGCCGATCGGGTTACAACACTGCGATCGAACGCTTGGAGGATCGAGCGCTCCTGAGTGCGACCGTGGTGACTGCCGCGTCCGCATCGGGTGCCTCGTGGAATAATTTCGCAGGCAATCCGCAGCACACGGATGTCTCTCAAGTCGCCGCTCAGCCGCTGAACCAAGTGCTCTGGTCGACCTCGCTCGACCTGGAACCCTGGGGCCCGGTGCACTATGGGGATCCGATCTTCACGCCGGGCAACACGGCGATCGTCCCGGTCAAGGTGACCTACAACGGCGACATCCAGGACGCGGGCGCCAACAACTTCTTCATCGAAGGCATCAACGACGTAACCGGACAAGTGCTCTGGACGAGTGCTGTCACGGGCTCGGTCACCGACGCCAGCAACACTTCGCCCATCGTGATCACCAGCCCCAACAACGGCCTGGCGACGAATGACGTGGTCTCGATCGGCGGCGTGTTGGGCAACACCAACGCCAACGATACGTATACGATCACCGTCCTCAACCCGAATCAGTTCGAGCTCAACGGCAGCACGGGCAACGGAGCCTACACGGGCGGCGGTACCTGGGCCTTCAGCCCCAACAACTCGAGCTACATCGAGCCCAACTTCAGTTGGGTCCCTCCCTATCAGCCGGCCTACGATCCGGTGACTGACCGCGTCTATTTCCCGGGGCCTGGCGGCACCATTGATTACATCAATCATCCCGATAACCCGGGCACCACGACGCCGACTGTTTTTCAGGAAGCCTTCTTCGGCAACTCGAACTACACGGCCAATCCTTCAGCCTACAACTCGTCGATCTTCATCAACACGGGCCTCACCGTCGATAGCTCGGGCAATGTCTACTTCGGCTTCACCGAGACTGGCAGCAATCCGTCCGGCATCAATGATGGCGGCATCGCCCGCATCACGCCCACCGGAGTCGGCATCTACACAC
>DASRXU010000474.1:0-3754 GCA_035687365.1 Planctomycetaceae bacterium
TGGCCAGGCGGATCGCTTCGTCGATGTCGGCAAACGGCGTGAGCGCGACGGCCGGACCGAAGAGTTCCTCCTTGCTGACCTTCATCGAAGGGTGGACTTGATCGAGAATCGTCGGCTCGTGCAGGGCTCCCCGGCGGCCGCCACCGGTAACGAGTTTGGCGCCGCCGGCGACGGCTTCTTCGATCCACGATTGCACGCGGGCCGCGTCGGCTTCGCGGACGAGCGGGCCCATTTTTGTGCCCTCGACCAGCGGATCACCGACTGTGAGCGACTCGACCTTGGGCTTGAGGATGTCGATGAATTCGGGCCCGATCCTTTTCGAGGTGAGGATTCGCTGCGCGGATATACAGACCTGGCCGGCGTTGGCGAAGCCGGCGGACGCGATGGCTTTAGCGGCCAACTCCAAATCGGCGTCGTCCATGACGATCACGGGGCTGTTGCTACCCAGTTCCATCGTCACCCGTTTGACGCCGGCCATTTTGCAGATGTGTTCGCCGACTTCGTAGCTGCCGGTGAAGCTGATCTTGCGAACGCGGCGATCGCCGGAGAGTGCGTCGCCCAGAACAGCACCTCCGCCGGTGAGACAGGCGATGGCCTCGGGCGGCGTGCCGGCTTCGAGCAGGATTTCGACGAGCTTGAGCGCGGAAAGCGGCGTGTCGCTGGCCGGCTTGATGATCACGGCGTTGCCCGCGGCGAGGGCCGGACCCACTTTGTGGCAGACAAGGTTGAGGGGGAAATTAAACGGCGTGATCGCGGCGACAATTCCGCATGGCACGCGAAGCGTGAAACCGATGCGACCGGCAGCCCCAGGAGCCGCGTCGAGCGGAACCATCTCTCCGACGATGCGGCGGGCTTCTTCGGCAGAGACTTCGATCGTTTCGCGCGAGCGGCTGGCTTCGAGTTTCCCTTCGGCCAGAATCTTTCCTTCTTCGCGGCTGATGGTTCGCGCGAGATCGTCCTCGCGGCGTTTCATGCCTTCGGCCACGCGTCGCAGCAGATTCGAACGGTCGTAGGCCGACATGGCCCGCATCTTCTGCGCGCCACTCACAAGTGTCGCCAGTGCCCGATCGACGTCTCCTGTCGTCGCCTTAGGAACCGTGTCGATCACCGAGCCGTCATACGGATTGGTGACGTCGATTTTTTCCGAACGGTCGACCCACTCACCGGCGCAGAACATCTTCATCGCGGCACCTGATACGAGATCGCGATCGCGGGCTGATTCTTCTGGTCAGCTTAGCAGTCCGCTTCGCTGCCGAGAATGGGCGCGTGTTGTCACGAGAAGATCTGTCAGGGATGACCGGGGACGGGCTGATGGCCGTGCTCGTCGGGAAAGCCGTTGAGCCAGTAGCGCTCGAGCTCGGCGACGATCGCCGATCGACCTTGAAGCCGGCGCGAGGTCCGCTTGCCGGTGAAGCGGTCGGCCGGCCCGTCGATCTCGACCACAATCGATTCGCCGAGTCCAGAGCGATCGGCGATTGCCAACGCGACTCCCAGTCGGAATCGATTCTGCGGATAGAGCGGAGCATTGCACGTGTCGAGCGACCAGCGATCGATTCGCACCAGGCAGAGTTCATCCTCGAAGCGAGGCGCTTGAACGTGGGCTCGGATGCTCTCGGGAAACTTGTCTCGATCGTTCGGCCCGACAAAGATTCGCAGCCGTTCTGGAGCAGTTGCATAAACGGCCCAGGCGGGCCACACATCGCACAGCCCGAGTGGATGCGTCAGGGGAAACAGAATTACGAAAACCGCCAAGCCTCGCACGAACCATCGCAGGGCGCTATACCCACGGCCTTGAGTGGGCATGTCCTTTGCGTGGCCGGCATGCCCACTGAAACCAGTGGGCATGGCACCCAAGAGCCGGCTTTCCGAGCTCGAAACTAACGGCTCCCCCGCCAAGCCGAACAGGATCAAATTCTGCAGGATGAAATAGACATTCCACAACAAGACGGCCGGCTTGCTCGGGGCTCCCCAAGGGCTGAGGGCCGCGATCAGCAGCAAGTGCATAACGATCGAAGCCGGCCAGGCGAATTTTCGCGAGCGGCGCCAACAAAGGCCCACGGCTATCAGCAGCTCGCCTGACGCGACCAAGGCGGGAAACAGCGTTCGATTGTCGCCGCCTAGCGGGGCCGTCAGACCAAAGCAGCGAACGAGTCCGTCGACAATCTGTCCGCCACCCGCGTCGAAAAACGAGCGATCCAGTTTGGAGACGGCAGAAAAGAAATAAATGCTCGCCACCAATATCCGGGCCAGCACGATCGACTCGGCGGCACAAAGACCCATTAACAGAATTTCAAGGACGACAAGCTGATACACCCACGGCTGCAAGCGCTGTTGATCTGCCAATACGAGCAGCGTGATCGCCAACACAGAAGCGAGCGCGCACCAACGACCCGCTCGCAGCTGCGTGCCGCAGATCGTCGTCGCGACGGCCGCGAGGCCAAATCCAACCAACCCTGCCAGACTCAACCAATCCGGAATCTGGCCACACCAGCCGACGAAGGGCACGCGGGGAAAATCACCGCGCGGCAACCACAGGGGCCAAGTGGCCCCAACCGACACGCAGATGCTGCCGGCGGCCAACCGCAGCAGCCAAGACGCGGCTAAGTCGACTCGACGCGGGTCACCGGCAAAACCGCGGAGAAAACGGGACCACACAATGGGGCGACCCTCAGCTCAAGAGTTCGGTCACCACACGGCACGGCTCGACGCCCGTCAGCCGCGCGTCGAGCCCCTGGCTCTTGACGGTGAAGTGCATGTGGTCGATGCCCAGTTGGGCCAGGAGCGTCGCGTGGATATCGTGGACCGACGTGCGGTTTTCGGCGGCGTGATAGCCGAACTCGTCGGTGGCCCCGTAGTGGAAACCCCGTTTGAAACCGCCGCCAGCGAACCACATCGTGAAGCCGGCCAGGTGGTGATCGCGTCCGCTGCCCTGGGCCATCGGCGTGCGACCGAATTCGGAGCCGAAGACGACGATCGTGTCATCCAGCATGCCGCGCTGCTTGAGGTCGATGAGCAGAGCGGCCGCACCACGGTCGACTTCGGCCGCTGTCCCCTTGATATGTTCCTTGAGCACGCCGTGATGGTCCCAATCGCGATGATAAAGCTGAATGAAGCGGACACCGCGCTCGGCCAGTCGGCGAGCGAGAAGACAGTTCGCAGCAAACGTGCCATCGCCCCCCTGCGTGCCGTAGAGATCGAGGATGTGCTTGGGCTCGTTGCGGACGTCCATCAGCTCGGGGACGCTGGTCTGCATCTGGAAGGCCATTTCGTACTGGCTGATGCGCGTGGCGATTTCCGGATCGGGCGCCGCGGCATTGCGCAAGCCGTTGAGGGCTTCGACCGCGTCGACGAAATCACGCTGGCGGCCCGCGCTGATGCCGGCCGGACTTCGCACATACAAGACAGGGTCGCCCACGCTGCGAAACTCGACGCCCTGAAAGCGACTCGGAAGGAAACCCGAGTGCCACTGCCGGGCGGCGATCGGCTGCTTTTGTCCGTAGTTGCCGGTGGAGACCATCACCACAAACCCAGGCAGCGACTGAGCGTCGTTCCCCAACCCGTACCACAACCACGAGCCCATCGCCGGCCGACCGGCGTTCATCGAGCCCGTGTTCATGAAGGTGTGGGCCGGATCGTGGTTGATCGCGTCCGTAAAGACCGAGCGAACGATGCACAGCTCGTCGGCGCACTTTGAAGCCAGCTGTGGCCAGATGACACTGATCGACTGCCCCGAGTCGCCCCATTTCCGAAAGTG
>DASRXU010000475.1:0-3046 GCA_035687365.1 Planctomycetaceae bacterium
CATCTGCTCTTGCAGCCCGCGAAGATTTCCCATCACGGTTGGGTTCCCGCCGCTGACGTTTACGAACTGCAGGCGGGTTGGATGATCAAAGTCGAACTGGCCGGTATTCGTCCCCAGGATCTCACCGTCACGCTCGATGGAGACATCTTGCGGGTGGTCGGTCGACGTCGGGATTGGGTCGCGCATGAAACGCGCGGCTGTCGCTCGCTGGAGATTTCTTACGAACGATTCGAACGCAGATTCGACCTGGCGGGCGTGCCGGACGGATCTCGAATCCTGACCGAATACCGCGACGGCATGCTGCTCGTAAAAGTGCTGCCTGCGTAAGGCGTCTTGCCTCGAAGATTCGCATTGACAGATTCAACTGCAGCTCTTGGCCGACCACTGAGAATCGGAAATCAACGACATGGCCGACACGATCACTTTGCCGCTCTTGCCGCTGAAGAACTCGGTCCTCTTTCCGTTTGCGCTGATGCCGCTGGCGGTGGGGCGACCGCAGTCGCTGGCCGCGCTGGAAGCAGCCTCCAAGGGCGAGGAAAAACTGATCGCCACCTTCACGCAACGCAATCCCGAGGTCGACGATCCCCAGTTGGCCGATCTGTCCCATTTTGGCACCAAGGCGGTAATCCGCCGAATGGCCCGCGCGGATGGGGGAGCGCAAGCGCTCGTGCAGGGGCTGGAACGCATCGAGTTGGTCGGGCTCGATCTTTCGGCCGCGTATCCGACAGCCACTGTGCGCTCGGCCCCGCTGCCGACCGACACCGGTCCGGAGGTCGAGGCCCTGCAGCGTGAATTGATCGAGCTGGCGGCAGGCATTCAAGACCTGATCCAAGGCGAGCCGCGGATCGACTTTGCCGAATTGGCCGGGCAGCTCGACGACCCGGGACAGATGGTTTACCTGCTGGCATCGATGGTCGGCCTCGAACCGGCCAAAGCCATGGCTCTGCTCGAAGCCCCGACGCGGCTCGAAGCCATGCGTCTGTTGCACGAAGAGCTCGTGCGCGAAAAGCAGGTCGCCGAAGTCCGGCAGAAGATCAACAAGCAAGCGTCCTCGGAAATGAACAAGGAGCAGCGCGAATACTTGCTCCGCCAGCAACTGCGCGCCATCAATGAAGAGCTGGGTGAGAAAAGTCCCGAACAGGCGGAGGTCGTGCAGCTTCGTCAACGATTCGATGAGATCAAGCTGCCCGAGGACGTTCGCAAGGAAGCGGAACGCGAACTAAAGCGGCTCGAATCGACTCCTGCCGCCGCTCCCGATTTTCAGGTGACGCGGGGCCATCTTGAGCTCTTGCTCGAGCTGCCTTGGAGCGAGATGACGACCGACAACCTGGACTTGACCGCGGCGCGAGTCGTGCTCGACGAGGATCACTATGGTCTGACGGACATCAAAGAGCGCATTCTCGAGCACCTTGCCGTGATGAAGCTGAATCCCGAGGCCAATGCGCCCATTCTCTGCTTCGTCGGACCGCCGGGCGTGGGCAAGACGTCGCTGGGTCAATCGATCAGCCGGGCCCTCGGGCGGAAGTTCGAACGATTCAGCTTGGGCGGTCTGCACGACGAGGCCGAACTGCGCGGCCATCGTCGCACGTACGTCGGCGCCATGCCGGGCCGAGTGCTGCAGGCCCTGCGCCGCGCTCACGTCAAAAATCCGCTCTTGATGTTGGACGAAATCGACAAGCTGGGGAGCGACTATCGCGGCGACCCGGCGTCCGCGCTCTTGGAAATCCTCGACCCGGCCCAGAACTCGACCTTTCGCGACAATTATCTCGATCTGCCGTTTGACCTCTCGAAGGTCTTCTTCATTACGACCGCCAACACGATCGATACCATTCCCCGGCCGCTGCTCGATCGTATGGAGCTGATTCGCCTCAGCGGCTACAGCGACGAGGAAAAGCTCGAGATCGCGAAGCGCTACTTGCTCACCCGTCGCCGCAAAGACGCCGGCCTCGCTCCCGAGCAGTTGGTGATCCCCGACGAAACGCTGTTGGCAATCATTCGCCGCTACACGCGCGAATCGGGCGTGCGGGAGCTGGAGCGCACACTCGGCCGCCTCGCGCGCAAGGTCGCCTTGCGAATCGCTCAGGGAGACGCGAGCCATGTCACGCTCCTGCCGACTGATCTCAAGCCGTTTCTGGGGTCCGAGCGATTCTTTCAGGAGTCGGCCCGCAAAACTCTCCCCGCCGGCGTGGCGACCGGCCTGGCCTGGACGGAAACCGGCGGCGATGTGCTGTATGTGGAAGCCGTCCTGCTCCCCGAAAACGATCACGGCGAGCGTTTCATGCTCACCGGGCAGCTCGGGCGCGTGATGCAGGAGTCGGCTAAGGCCGCTCGGAGTTATATCGTCTCGCATTTCGCCGCGCTGGGCATCGAGCCCTCAATGGGCGGCGTGCACGTCCACGTGCCGGCCGGTGCCATCCCCAAAGACGGCCCCTCCGCCGGCGTGACCATGGCCACCGCACTCGCCTCACTCTATTCCGGGCTCCCGGTTCGCAACGATACGGCCATGACGGGCGAGATCACGCTCACGGGCATGGTGCTGCCCGTCGGTGGCATCAAAGAAAAAGTCCTCGCCGCCCGGCGAGCCGGGCTCAAGTGCGTGATCCTTCCAAGAGAAAACGCACGCGACATCGGCGAGCTGACCGAGGAAGTGCAACAGAGCATGCGCTTCGAATACGCCGAGCGGATCGAGGACGTGTTGGCGGTTGCCATTCCGCAGCTCGCCGAACGGCTGGCCGCTGTGCCCGCGCAGTAGCTCAGGGCCGTCGATCACAGGACCGAAAATCCTGGTGTCGGCGGTTCGATTCCGCCGGGTGCCACTGGCGGGGGATCAGCCCGCCAGTGTCTGCCTTGCGCGCGGCCTCAAGAAAAAAGAGCACTGGCGGCTCAAAGCCGCCGCCAGTGGCACCCGAAAGGCCAACCAGGCTCAATTGTCGAGACAAATCCGACCCGGCCGCTCCGTCTATCGGTAGGTACTGATTTCCGCGGCTGGGCTTGAACTCGGTGGATCGAGATGCAATCTGTCATCCGAATCGTGGCCTTTGAGTTC
>DASRXU010000476.1:0-6919 GCA_035687365.1 Planctomycetaceae bacterium
CGGCCGAATTGGAGGCCGCTCACCGCCGGGCCGATCCGGCATTCTTGGCCACTCTGCGCCGCATCCGCGCAAACATCGTCGAGTTTCAACGGAGCCTGCTTTCTCGAGAAGCCTCTGTCATACGACAAGACGGTCCCATTCGGGTCGACTTGCGACAGCGGTACTTGCCCCTGCGGCGCGTCGGAATTTGTATTCCCGGTGGGGCGGCTGCTTACCCGTCGACCCTGCTGATGACGGCTGTGCCCGCACAAGTTGCGGGAGTGAAGCAGATCGTGATCGCAGTCCCGCCGACCGATTTCGGGGGCTACAACGCCGACCTCCTGGCTGCCTGCCACGAACTGGGCATCGCCGAAATCTATCGCATGGGCGGAGCTCAGGGCGTGGCCGCGCTGGCTTATGGCGTGGAAGGGATCGAGCACGTCGACAAGATCGTCGGACCGGGCAACCTGTTTGTTGCACTGGCCAAAAGGCAAGTTTACGGAGAGGTCGACATCGATAGCATCGCCGGGCCGAGCGAAGTCGTCGTGCTGGCTGACGAGAGCGCGCGAGCCGACTTTGTCGCCAGCGATTTGATCTCGCAAGCTGAGCATAGCCCCGGCTCGGGCGTGCTCATCACCTGGCATCCACCCCTGGCCGCCGCCGTGCAAAAGGAATTGGAAAAGCAGCTCGGGCAGCTGCAACGCGGCGACTTGGCGCGACAGAGCCTCGAAGAATACGGCGCCCTGATTGTTGCCCGAGACGCCGACGAAGCGGCCCGTCTCGCCGACCAACTTGCGCCAGAGCACCTGCATATCTCGACAGCCAACCCGGAGGAAATGCTCGCCAAGATTCAGAACGCGGGCGCCATTTTTCTCGGGCACTACACGCCGGTGGCCGTGGGCGATTACTTCGCGGGCCCATCGCACGTGTTGCCAACGGGGGGGACGGCTCGCTTCGCCAACGGTCTCTGCGCGAACGACTTTCTGAAACGCTCGTCGATCATCCATTACAACCGCGAAGCGCTGGCGGCCGGTGCTGCCGACATCCGACTGATGGCTGCGAAGGAAGGTCTCACCGCGCATAGCGCAAGCGTCGACATCCGCCTTACCGAAAAGGGTTGACTGTCGGCGACGAGGGGAGCGAGATGTCATGTTCGAGGGATTCGCTTCGAGAACTCTGCCCGGCGACGGAACTCACATTCATTTGGTGACGGGCGGCAAAGGTCCCCCGCTCTTGTTGCTGCACGGTTACCCCCAGACTCATTGCTGCTGGCACCGCGTTGTTCCCCTGCTGGCCGATTCGTTCACCATCGTGGCGCCCGATCTGCGCGGCTACGGCGAGAGCGGCAAACTGCCCACCGACGCGGCCCACGAGCCGTATTCCAAGCGACGGATGGCCACTGACCAGATTCGAGTGATGAAGCAACTCGGTTTCGAGCGGTTCTTTGTGGCCGGACACGATCGCGGCGGCCGCGTCGCTCACCGCTTGGCTCTCGATCATCCGCGAGCGGTGGAAAAACTGGCGGTGCTGGATATTGCTCCGACTCTGGAAATGTACCGCCGCACCGACATGCGATTTGCGATGACCTATTTCCACTGGTTCTTTCTCGTGCAGCCGTTCGATTTTCCAGAGCGATTAATCGGCGCTGATCCCGAGTATTACCTGCGGACGGCCTTTTACGTCCGAAACGCGCCGGGGGGCACGGCCCATAGCCCAATCACGCCCGAAGCTTTTGCCGAGTACCTTCGTTGCTTCCGCGATCCGGCCACCATTCACGCGACGTGCGAAGACTACCGTGCGTCGGCCTCAATCGATTTGGAGCACGACGAAGCCGACCTCGCCACGAAGCTGGCTTGTCCGCTGCTAGTCATCCCCGGCGAAAAGGGCCGCTTGGCGAAGGTCTACGACATGCCCGCCCTGTGGCGCGAGCGCGCCGAGAACGTGCATCACCACGGTCTGCCGGGTGGCCATTTCTTGCCGGAAGAAACACCCGAAGGGGTGGCCAGTTTGCTGCGAGAGTTTTTCGGTGCGGCGTGAGGTGCCCGCTACGACTCAGTCGCGCAGATTCGCAAAGATCGTGCCGCCGATCCAGAGCGCTCGGTCCCCAAGCGTCTCCTCTAAGCGCAGCAGCTGGTTGTATTTCGCCAGGCGCTCTGAACGGGCCACCGATCCGATTTTGATCTGTCCGGCTCCGGTGGCGACGGCCAGGTCGGCGATGGTTGTGTCTTCCGTCTCGCCACTGCGCGCCGAAATCACCGGTCGGTAGCCGGCGTCGAGCGTCATCCGAATCGCGGCCAGCGTTTCGCTGAGCGTGCCGACCTGGTTGGGCTTGATCAAGACGCTGTTGGCGATTCCCTCTGTAATCCCCTCTTCGATACGCTTCGTCTGCGTGACGAACAAATCATCGCCGATCAGTTGCACGCGATCGCCCAAACGCGCGGTCAGCGACTTCCATCCGGCCCAGTCCTCTTCGGCAAGGCCGTCCTCGATGCTGATCACGGGATACTGATCGGCCCATTCTTCGAGCAGTCCGATCATTCCGTCGGAGCGCAGCGGGCCCTCGGCGTCGCCCACCACTCGATAAACGCCGTCGGCATAAAAGTGGCTGCTGGCGACGTCGAGGCCCACGTGGACATCCTGGCCCGGCCGCAAGCCGGCGCGCTCGATGGCCCGCAAAACGCAAAGCAGCGCGTCGAGGTTTGAGTTCAGCTTCGGGCCGTAGCCTCCCTCATCGCCGACGAGTACCCCCTCGTATCCGCCGGCGTGCAGCACAGTCCCCAGACTGCGATAGATGGCAATCGTCCATCCGAGGGCCTGCCGCAACGAATTCGCCCCCGTGGCAATTACGAGAAAATCTTGAAACGCGAGATTGCCGCCGGCATGCAGGCCGCCGGAAATCATGTTCACCATCGGCAGAGGGAGAATCAGCCGTTCGCCGTGTTCTGGCACGCATCCTTGGGCAACCGAACGCGGGCCGGACGTCGAACGAAGACGTCGCCAAAGCTCATGCAGGTGTTCGACCAACCAGATTCCCTTGGCGTCGGCCGCCGCGTGGGCTGAGGCCAACGACGCCCCCAAGATCGCGTTCGCGCCAAGGCGAGATTTGTCCGGTGTGCCGTCGAGACGACAGAGAATCGCGTCGACTCCCGCTTGATCGTCAGCGTCCTGGCCTCGCAACGCGGCCGCAATGGGGCCATTGACGTTATCGACCGCGCGCAGCACTCCCAACCCGTCGAAGCGTTTTTTGTCTCCGTCGCGCAGCTCCCGCGCTTCGAGTGTCCCAGTGCTGGCACCGCTCGGCACAATCGCGCGCACAGCCCGCCGCGATCCGTCACAGCCGATCTCAACCTCAACCGTCGGCTTTCCGCGGCTGTCAAAGACCTCGCGTGCGTGGACCGAGTCGATTCGCGCCATGTTCGATCTGTTTTAGGGTGCGGCAGGAGACGTTGGAGATTTAGAGCAGCCAGTCGGCTGGACGCTCGCGGCACCCGGAAGCGCGGATTTCGTCCTCAGACAATCCCGCAACAGCGCTGTGGCGTCCGACAGCCGCGACACGGATTCCCGCAACAGGCGACCGCCAAACGCCCGCACCGCTTGGCGGTCGGCCGGATCGGCGAGGTAATCGACGGGGCTCGTGCCGTCGATGCGTGCCAAGGCACAAGCGGCCAAATGCGCCATGCTGCGGCGTTCCAAATCGAGCGGCTCCAAGCCGGGCGTTTTGGCAAACGCAGCGATCCCGGCTTGGTAATGCGTCCAAAAGGTCTCGACCAGCCGGAGGAACTCGGCGAGATCCGCACTGGGGCGTGCGCCCTTCAGGAGGAGATGGCTAAGAAAGAATCCCAGGTCGAAAGCCGGATCGCCGTAGTGCCCGGTCTCGAAATCGATTAGCGTGACTTCGAGCCGCGGTCTCGATCCGATTGGACCGAGGCCTCGATCAACGACGAGCACGTTCTTTGGACTGAAATCGGCATGCACGAGACAAACGCGATTTCGCCCCATCTCGTCGATCAGACCGGCAATCCGAGAACTTAACTCGGGATGCACTCGTGCCACATGGCGGTAGAACGGATCCACGCGAAGTTGCTCAAAGATTTCCTGATCGGCAAACTCGTCGGCGATTGTCTGCACACCCGCCGTCTGTCCATGAATTGTCGACAGATACTCGGCGAGGCGCAGTGCGATCTCGTCGCGAAGCTGGCCGCCGAGCAGCTCTCGTTTCCAGACCGCGTGGGAAGCCTCGACCGCCTGCATGGCGTAGGCGTAGTTGTCGCGATCTTCGTCGAGAATTCGCGGTATCGCCCCTTCCGGAAGCAGCGGCCGGACGGTCTCCATTACGGCCGTCTCGCGAAAGATGCGATCGAGCCGGCTGAACCAGGGAGCTTGCGTTTGCAGGCGCTCCCGGGACTGCTTGACGACGAATGCGGGCCGCCCTTCCGGTTCGACCCGCAGGACGACGTTGGAGACGCCGCCCGACAGGGTTTCGACGCGGCAAGGTTCGTCCGCGGCAAGCAAGCGACGTGCCCGCAGGTAATCCGGAAGATAGACCGGGTCGAGCCAGATCATGGGTCGACTATCGCGCGTCTCTAAGGGGAGATCAAGGCGGCAAGCTGGACGGTGCCGGCCCGCGAATCTAGTCTAGGGTTCACGCCAGTGCCCGATTCGGGATTTCGCAAACATCAGGCCCCCCTTGCCGAGGTCGGAATCCGGGCAAAAACCTTGTGATTCGCAGTCAAAGACGAGTCAGAGGCCGATTCTAGGCCCTTCGGGCAAGTTTTTGTTGCTTACTGGCGAAAGTCGGGGCTAAAATCAGTGGGCAGAGTTGTTTGCGGGCAGTGTCAAGCAAAAGGGTTCGATCCATGATGAGCCGTTTGGTGGTGTCGCCTTGGGGCCGCGGCCTCGCTCTTGCGGTCGGCTTGGCGCTCGCGTGCACAATGCAGACGTCGGCGGATTCGCCGACGTCGCCTGACAAATCTTCACCGACCGACAAACCGACCCCAGACGTCAAGGCCTCGACCGACAAGCCCGCGGTGACCACGAAGAAGAGCACGGCCAAAAACAAGAAAGTGTCGCGACAAAAGCAGCAGAAGAAAAAATGGCTGCCAACGGCCAGCAAATTGACACTCGATCCTTCCGCTCAGCACATTGGTCTGTTCGACGGCACGAGCGATGGCAAACTCAATGTCAAAGTCGTCGCGCAGAATGCTTTCGGCGGCAATATCTACATTGAGAACCCGTCGAACAAACCCATAACCGTCGATATGCCCGACGCCTTCGTCACGGTCCCCGTCCTGCGTCAATTTGGCGGTGGTGGTGGCGGCGGCCGCGGTGGTGGTGCCGGAGGTCCGGGCGGCGGAGCTCAGGCCGGGGGTGGTGGCGCCGGAGGACTTGGAGGAGGAGGAATCGGAGGGGGAGGAGGAGGAATGTTTTCCATTCCCCCCGAGCATACGGCCAAGATCCCCTTCCACTCAGTCTGCCTTGAGCATGGCAAGACCGACCCTGACCCGACGACTCATTACAAACTGATTCCGGTCTCGGAATACACGAACAATGAGCAACTCGCCGCTCTGATCACAATGATCGCCAAGAACGCGATCGATCTCCAGGTTGCACAAGCGGCCGCCTGGCATCTCTCCAGCAAGATGTCCTGGCAGGAGCTGGCGGCCAAACAGTCGACCGAAATCGGCTCGACCGACCAGCCTTATTTCAGTCAGCGGGCGCTCTTCCAGGCTCAACAGTTGGTGATCGAGGCCCGTGGTTTCGCCCAAGAACGTGCCACGGCCAAGAGCAAGGAAGAGCCCAAGAAGACCGACTCGATCAAGTCGAATACGAAATCGGATGATCACGTGATCTCGGGACGCTGAACTCAGCACCCGATTTCTGCCTAAGTCTTCGTGATTCAACGAAAAGGGCTCGTCCGACCGGACGAGCCCTTTTCATTCCAAGGGATAGTCGACTCTCGAAACCGATCCGTCGAAGACGGCCAGAATCGCCCGTCAGCCGAACCTCTGCCGGGAAACCTGTCGGTCGAGCGTCTCAAACCTGCTTCAAAACGTGAGCGGCCTGGCGAGCTTTGCTGCCTTGCGGCCGCCGCTTACCGCGGTATTCCATCAACGCGGTGTTGGATCAGAAGTTGAATTCGCACCCGACCGTGTACCCTTGGATCATGATTCCGCTGCTGCCAAGGGCGAGATGGGTGTCGTTCTGACCGCCATTCGTGACGTTGTAGTCAATTTGTTCCTGCGGTCGCGAGATGTTCGTCGTGCCGATTAGGTTGTAAGCCACGTACAGGCGGAAGTGTTCCTGAATCGGCACCTGAATGTAGGCGTCCAATGCCCCGACCGGTGCAAACCGCGCCTCGATGTCGTGATCGTGCGACGACCCGATGTTGGGGTCCGACGCGCTGACATTGGCTGCAAACTGATTCACGCCGAGCATGATCTTCGGCTCGAGTCCGACCGTAAACCATTTCGTCAGCAGCTCGAATCGGCTACCAACTTGAGGACCGTAAATGTTGTTGATCGTCGAGGATGAGATCGTCGTCGCCGGCACACCCGGATTGGTGGCGACCACGTCGAAGTGCTCATCGATTCCCAAGTAGCGGAAGCCCACCATCGGCTTGATGACGAAGCCGTAGTCCTTCGGCACGATGGCGTTGAAGAAGACGTTCGCCTCGGCACCGAACACGAACGAGCTGTAATACTGATTGAAGCTTTGGCTGAACAAGGCGACGGTTTGGGACGGCTGTCCACCGACGCTGACCGGGATTGCCGCAAACGATTCGTCGACTCCCGGAGTACCGCCAGGCAAACCGCCGGGATTCGGGGCGGAATTCGCCTTGGCCAGGATGAACCCGCTCACTTCGAGCGCTCCGTAAGTCATCGGCAAGGTGAAGGTGCCCTGAAAGCCGGAGTTCTCAGAGAGCGAGACTCCTGTGGTGTCG
>DASRXU010000477.1:0-2413 GCA_035687365.1 Planctomycetaceae bacterium
ATCGCCGGAAGCGGGAGCGATGGCTATCGGGCGAACGTGCGGTCCGTGATCAAGCGTATCCGAAACAAGTTTCGCGCCATTGACCCGGCCTTCGACGAGATCGAGAGCTACACCGGCTTCGGGTATTGCTGGAAGAAGCCATCCTAGGGTCCGCGCGACCCCGGCAGGTCGAGACCGCTGGGCGCCGGCCCTGGTCTCCCGGCTGCTCGCCGGTTATTTAGTGGATCGTCTCCCTGACCGGGCAGCCCTACCACGCCAGCAACATCCCCTAAATGCTCGCGGCGAAAGCAGGATTTCCCTCAAATTATCACACCTGCCGCAGGCACGCCGGCGCATGTTGTGACGGCCTGCGAGGCCGAACGGGGCGCTAGTCCCTCCCCCGCTTGGGCTGGCGGTTTGCCTTTGGGGAATGGTTCTTCGGGGGAGCAAACGCTGGCCCGCGCTTCGGCAGGCAAGAGGAGCTTGAGCGGTATTCAGAGGAAGCCCATGAACTGGTTTCTTTGGGCGGCCGTAGTCGCTGCGGCGGCTGGCAGCGTTCTGTACACCGCCCTCTGGATCGACGCCTCGCGGGGTGCCCATGCCGACGACGGGCGCGGAGCAGTCGGGGCGACCTTGTTGGCCTGGTGTATGGGCGTCGCGACGGTACTCGGCATCATCGGTCTCGTCGTAAAGCTCTGGTGACGCCCTATGCCAAAGGGCACACAGGTCAAACGTGCTGCGCGCCACTTGCATCCGATGGACATCCACGTCGGACTGCGCATTCGTCAGCGCCGGGTCCTCCTCGGCATGAACATGTGGCACCTCGGCGCTGCTGTCGGCCTGTCGTTTCAAATGGTCCAGAAGTATGAAGCCGGCCTTTATAGTGTCCCCGTGAGGCGCCTATTTGAACTTGCGAACGCACTCGACGTTTCCCCGTCGTTTTTCTTCGGGGGCCTTCGCTCGAGGGCCAAGGACGATCCGTTGTACACACGAGAGACCATGGATCTGGTCCGCGCTTACACGACGATTTCCAATTCGAGCGTGAGAGACAGCATTGCCGAAACGATGCAGGAAATTGCGGCAACAGCACAATCGCATCGCCGCCGTTCCTGAACTTTAAAGCTCGCGGACTCTGATGCAGGCCCTGACCGCTGGGCGCTGGCCCAGGTATCGCGGTTGCTCGCAGCCTAAGCCGCCTTTCCGTTATTTCGGAAAGGGCGTTTGCCTCGCTTTGTCCCAGCAGCGCAGCTGAATGCCAAGAAGCCGCGGTTAGCCAGCAGCAGTCGGGTTCGTCCACCGATAGCCAAGGCCCATGAAATTCTCGATTTCGGCGAAAGTTTCATCGCATTGGAGGAACTTCTTACGTATGCGCCTGATAATTGCTCGAACGTTGGTCTGATAGCCGTCTTCTCCGCTCCCTCCGATGAAGCCCTCGTAGTGTACGCGGTCGTAGACCGTTCGATAGGTCACCCAGCGACCTGCCTTCGACGCCAAGAGGTGGACGATGTTGTACTCGCCCAGGGTGAGACCCACATCCCGGTCGTTCCAATATGCTCGCCCAACCTTCGGATTGAGAAGGAGCTTTCCGCAGACGATACCAGCCGAGGGGACTGCGGCCGGTTTTGGTGCTTTCAACAGACGCCGCAGACGCCTGGCCAGAATTTCAACGCCCCGAGCCTTGTCGATGAAGTCGACGGCCCCCGTCTCGAACGCGAGGTTTTCCTGGGCCGTGAAACCATAACCGGTAAGAAACACCACCGGCAGGTTCACACCGCACTGGCGTAGCTCGACGAGCAATTCGATGCCCGATACGTCTGGAAGGTCCCAGTCGAGAAGGATGATGTCAGCCTCACTGGAGACCGCGAGGCCATCGGCCAGAGATATGGCATCGGCAAAGCTACGGACGACAAACCCGTGATCCGACAGCTCATCAGCAATGACTTCGCGACAAACTGGGTCGTCCTCGACGTGGAGGACGCGGATGGGGTCTCGTTTCGAAAGATCAGCCAAGGGCTGACCCGTCTGATCTGCCTCATTGAACATGGCGGCTGTAGCGTTTTCGCTTCGATGGGGGCATGGGGTGGTCGTACTGATCGGCACGCTAGTCGTGGCTGCCTTGCAAGATCGGCCCCGCACAATCGCGGGGAGGCGCTGTGCGGGGCCTAACCGCTCGCACACGGAACCAACCGCCTCTGGGGGAGAACGCGGGCGGCTTTCGCCAAGGTAAGCCCTTCCAACCAAGCCGTCTGAACCGAGTTGTGATATCGCAGTGTCCGCGGCGCAGCTAGGCCCTGCTCCGAGTCAGACCTCGCCAGCGATATCCGTGGGTCGGCGAGTTCTGGAGTTCGCTAAAGGTCGGATCAACTTCGCAGAACTTGCGGCGGATACGCTTGATAGATGATCGAACGTTTGTCCGATATCCTTGATCCCCTTG
>DASRXU010000478.1:0-6097 GCA_035687365.1 Planctomycetaceae bacterium
ATCTTGCCGCAGCGTTGCAGGATCACCGAGAGCTGCGTGAACGAGAACGGATCGTCGGGCTCGATCTCGGTGACGCGCGTCGCGTGACGAATGGCCTCCTCGGCGCGACCGACCTTCTGCAGGCTGACGGCGAGAGCCGAGTGCGCGAGCACGTGCTTCTCGTCGATCGTCAGGATCTCGTCGAACTTGGCGATCGCCCCAGGGAGATTCCCTTGGTCCTTGAGGGCCACTGCTTCGTCGTACATTTCGTCGGGCGTCGCCATTTTAGATCCCTTCAACTCAGATCCCTTCGCCGCGGCACGTCGCGCTGGCGCACCAGAGCAACCGCCGCCAATCGTCGCGCGAGGCACGTCTCGCAAATTCCACGTGGAAATCGCAGCCTGTCAGTGCCGCATGTCTTCGCAGTATCATAGTCGTTCGTCGCTGGCTCTGCCCACCGTGCTTGGGCCGCGCGTCCCCGTGCATTACACCCTCGAGCCCGCGACCCCTTCATGAGTCCGCGTAAGCCAGATGCCCGACGCCGCGCGTCCGCCAAATCGCGGCAATCCGATCCGGCGACGACGCCCCGTTGGAGTCCGCGCACCGCGCGTCCGCCCATCGATCGCGGCGAGAAGCTGGCGATCGGCGTGTTGTTCTTGGCGGCCATCGCGCTGCGGTTCTCTTACCAAACGCGGATTTCGATCGAGCATTGGGACGAGGCGGTCAACGCTTCGAACCTGCTGCTCGACGGGGGCTACCCGAATCGATTCTTGTACTCCCCGCCGTTTCTGCCGGCCCTGATCGAGTGGTCGATGCTCGCTTATGGCAAGACTCCGCTGGCAGCCGTGATGCCCAGCCTGGTCTTGGGATCGCTCACGATTCCGCTTTGCTGGTGGGTAGGTCGCGAATGGTTTGGCCCGAAGGCCGGCGTCGCCGCGGCCGCTTTGGCGGCGCTGTCCGACTTTCAAATCGTTTATTCGCGAACGGCTCTCACCGACGCTGCGCTGGGCTTTTGGTTCCTGCTGGCCGTGTACTGCTCGTGGCGGGCACTGGCTCGAAATCACCTGGGAGAGGCGTTGTTTGCAGGCCTGGTCGTCGCCTGTGCCTGGGCGACCAAATACAACGGCTGGCTGCCGCTGGCTGTCGCGCTCTCGGGTTTCATCGCTTGGGGCGTGTTCGAGCGGTTTGATCTCGCCGAGTGGAAACGCCGGCTGCCGACCGTCGCCACGATCTTCATCGCGACAGCGATCTGCTGGAGCCCCGTTTGGTTCGAGCTTCAGCCCGAAGGCGGCTACTCGGCCGTCACCGCGAACCATGCCCAATACTTCTTTGGGCTTCACGGTTGGTGGGACGACTTCAAGCGGCAGATTCTGAATCAGCGATTTTACGAGGACTGGTTGACGGCCGCCGGCATGATTTTGGCCTGGTTGCTTCCCGTCGTTTTTCTCGCGCGCCGCGGGCCGCAAGTGACACCGGAAATCGCCGCGGCGGCCACAACGGAGCCAAGTGAGCCCGCGGGAGTGACTGGTAGCCCAGTCGGTCTCTCCGAGGGACTGAGGGCCGATATGAGTCGGCGGATCCATCTGTTGACCGTCGCGGCCGGGTTGGCGGGCGTTTCTCTGTTGGTCGCCTGGATCGGCTTTGGGGCAGTTTTTGTGTTGCTCTTCTTAGCGTTCGTGGGCTTCGCGACGCTCGGTCGTTCGTCCGCCGCGGACCAGGACGACGACAAACGCCGCGCGCGCAATCTCGCCGGTTGGCTGCTTGCGGCTTGGTTTATCGGGCTGTTCGTCGCCGTTCCGCTTTACAAGCCTTATCCCCGGTTGGTGATGCCCTGGCTGGTTTGTGCCTGGATAGCGACCGGGGCGTGTATCGATCAGGTGCTGACTCGGGCTACGGCACGTCGGGCGGCACGAGACGCCGGTCGCGCCGCGCCGGCCGGGTTTGCTTGGCGGCTCTGGTTGCCGCTGCTCGGGTCGGTAGCGATGCTCGCGGTGGGCATCGTTTCGCGAATGAGTCTGGCTCGGACGCAGGACATTCCCGGCTGGCAGGACAGGGCGGTCCGCGCCAGGGTCATCAAAAAAGCCGCTGCGTTCGCCAGCAAACTTGCGCCTGGCCGGCCCCTCTTTCTGGTCTATGGCGAGCCGGCACTGTTCTTCGATTTGGCGATCGATAACGCCAATCCGCAGCCCCCGCTGGGCGGCGATTTCTCCTTTCTGGGTCCCGGTCAAAAGCCACTCCCGCAGCCCGCCTATTTATTGGCCTACTCAGGCACGGCCGACTTCGACAAGCTGATCGCTCCCTACGAGGGGAAACTCAAACTCGAGGCCGTTTTCCACGACACGCCCAGCGACTTGGTTCTGTTGGATACCTACAGCCCGGCCGATCTGGCCCCGGGCAAGCCGCGGCCGCCCGAAAGTCTGAATCTCTATCGGATTCAGCCGCATTGAGTCGCCCGCGATGAAGCGGCGGTAATCTGGGATAATCCCACAATTGCCTCCGCGTGTAGCAATTCCGCGTGCAGCGCCTTTTGCCAGTTCCACGTGGAATCCCGCAATATCGGCAGAACCCCCATTTTCCTCAGTGGGAAATCGAAACGCTCGGCTGATTCGGACCTCGGGCCTAGGCCGATCGTTTCCCTGCGGTGCGGCGATTCCAGGACGTGAATCACAAGGCGCGCAACTCATGGATGAACAGACACGGTCGGCGGGTGACGGTACGTTGAACTTCGAGGGACAGCAGGGGCAGGGCTTCGTGAGGCGGCGTCTGGGACGCGGCCTGAGCGCGCTGTTGGGCTCGGCACCCGGCGAAGGGGGCCCCAACTTTCCGTCGAACTCTGAAACGATCGCCTCGCCCGCTGCCGCCGCCGTCTCCGATCCCAGCCACGTACACGTGGAATTGATCGAGCGCAATCCGTTCCAGCCGCGAAAAGATTTCGAGACCGAAGCCATCGAAGAGTTGGCCGAAAGCATCCGCCAGCACGGCGTCCTTCAGCCGCTGCTCGTCCGCCCCTGCGGCGGCGGTCAGTACCAGTTGATCGCGGGCGAACGCCGGCTGATGGCAGCGAGAAAGGCGGGCCTCGAAACGGTCCCTTGCCGCGTGCTGGAACTCGAAGACCGCGCCATGTGCGAGGCGGCCCTCGAGGAGAACCTCAAGCGCCGCGACCTCAACGTGCTCGAAAAAGCTCAGGCCTTCAAGGAATACATGGAGCGCTTCGCCGCGTCGATCGACGACGTCGCCAAGCAGCTCAGCATGAGCCGCTCGTCGGTCTGCAATTTCCTGCGACTGCTCGACCTCACCGACCATGTGAAGGATTCGCTGTTGGCCGAGCGCGTGACCTTCGGCCACGCGCGGGCCATCCTCTCGCTGTCGCACGATGACCAGATCGCGCTGTGCCAACGGATCGAGAAAGAATCGCTGTCGGTTCGCGAGACCGAGGCGGCCGTCCGCGACATCCTCAAAGATCAGCAAGAGCCGGAGGCCGAGACGATTCCCTTTGCGGCCGCAGGGACCGCAGCCAAGCCGGCGGCGGCCACCTCGACGGCCCACGTCCGCTCGCTTGAAGAAAACCTGCAACAGATCTTCGCCGTCGCCGTGCAGATCAAAATCGGCGGCAAGGAAAAAGGGAAGATCGTGATTCCCTTCGCCAACAACGACGAATTCGAGCGGATTCTGCGACACCTCCGTCGCGCGGCCTGAGCGGGTCGGCGACCAACGACTTGAGAGAGAAGCGACCGATTCGAGCGAACCTGGCTGACGAACCGCGTGTCGTCGCCAGGAATGGCTGATCGACGTGCGACGACATCAGACGATCTGGCGGCTCTTTACGCCCGCCATTTGCAGGAATGCAAAGAGCGAGGTTGGGGATCGCCCACTGTGCACCGCGAGCGGGCGCGCAATCTGGCTCGGTTGAGAGCCAAGGGCGTCGTTACGGTCTCGCAACTGCTCGAGCAGCTCCCCACGCTATCAGGCGGCTTGCAGTTCTTCGGGGTCGACCTCGTCGGTTTGTGTGACATTCACCGCGCTTGGCCGGTCCTGGTCGCGCTCCTGCCCGATCGAACGCTCCGTGCCCGGTGCGCCGACGTTCTTTCGCGACTTGAATCGCGGGGCAAGGCGACCGAACACTTTCTCAAGATTGCGCGGCGCGAGTTGTCTTCGCCCACTCCCGACCGCTTTTGGTTGGAGGCGGTGATTCTGGGCCTCGGAGCGGTGAACGATCGCCGCACCGAGGAGGTCCTCCTCGAGATCTTTGAACGAACTGACCTGCCCGGATGGATCCGCGGCGACGCCGGTGACAAACTCGGCTGCGGCCGCCATGTGAGAGACCGCCGGACAAAACTCTATCGACGCTGCCGCGCCGCGGCCTTGCAAGGAGTGCATGAGGATTCGATCGACGTCCAGTTTTGGAGCATGTACGTGATCGGATCGCTGGCGAACGATTATTGGGCAAATCAGCAGGCCCGATCACGCGATTTTCACGTCGCCATTCCCAAGCTGCGACGGATCGCGAAACACGACCACCGACTAGCGCCCGGATATTGGTGGCCGATGTCGGCCGAAGCCGTCGACACTCTCGCCTGCCTCGAAACCGGCCAACGGCCGAATCCCGATGCCGGTGAGCGCTTCAAATACAGTGGCCAACGCGGCGAGTGGGCTCGCGATTAACTCGGTCGAATGAGACCGCTCGTCCATTCTGACTCGTGGTCCGCGGCATTGGATGCAACCGGACGCACCGGCTATCCTCCGCTCAGCCGCGAAGCCTCGCGCGCGACATTTATCCCGAACCCATTCCCAGGTCGGCAGATCCGATGAATAAAAGCAGGCTCGAAGCGTTCAGCGATGGGGTATTGGCAATCATCATCACCATTATGGTGCTCGAGATGAAGGTGCCGCTGCCGCGGCAAGGCGCGACGCTGGCCGATCTCGCGCCGGTGGTGCCGTACTTCTTCAGCTACGCGCTCTCGTATGTGTTCGTGGGAATTTACTGGAACAATCATCATCACATGTTTCAGGCGACCCACCGGGTCACCGGAGGCGTGCTGTGGGCCAACTTGCATCTGTTGTTTTGGTTGTCATTGATTCCCTTCACCACGGCCTGGATGGGCGGGAACAGTTTCGCCCCGCTGCCGACAGCGCTCTACGGCGTGGTTCTGTTATTGGCCGCCTTCGCGTATTACATTTTGCAGCTCACGATCCTGCATGCGCCGGGGGGCAACCCCGTGCTCGCCGAAGCGCTCGGCAACGATTGGAAGGCCAAGGTGTCACTCGTCACTTACATGGCGGCGATCGGACTCTGCTTCGTCAACCGATGGATCGCCTGCGCGCTTTATGGCGTGGTCGCCTTAATCTGGCTGGTCCCCGATCCGCGAATCGAACGGTTGTTCGCGAGCCGTGAGTCGAGAGACTAGCAGAGAGGCGTTGCCTCGCGGTGGACCAGCGCTAAGGTCGCGACTCAACCTCACTCCAAGTCGGCCTTCCAACGTTGCACCGATCGCAGGAGCGTCTCGCGCTGTCCGTTGTTTGGTAACGCGACAACCAAGGCTTCGACCTCGGCCAATTTTTCGATGGCACCCTGCACGTCGCCTTGAGCCTCGAGGACGGCGGCCTCGGCTCGCAGGCGTAACCAGGTCGGCGTGCTGGTCGGAATTTCAGACAGCCACTGGGCCGCCAGATCGGCGCGGTTCCGCCTCCTCGCTTGAAATACGGCGGCATCGCTCATGAGTGCCTCGCGGACGCCCGGCGTCGCGTAGCTCGAAAACGCCAGGCAAGTCTCGAGCCGTTCCGCCGCCTCGCCATCTTTGTCCGAATGCAATGCAACCGAAAAGGCAATTCCATTCGCCTTCACGGTGTCCTCCGAGGCATCTCGCACGGCGAGGGCTTTGGTTAGAAAATCGGGCGAGAGCGATTCGGGCGGCACTCCGTCATGCAGTTGCCCGCCGAGATGCAACAGTGCGAGCCAGCGCTCACCCAAATCAGGTCGCCATAACAGCATCCAGATGCGAGCACCGTCCGAAACGCCGAGGCGGCTCGCGAACGGAAACAGGTCGTTCACGCCGTTCACAATCGAGCACGCCACGAAAAAACCGGAAAACACGGTTATCGGAAAGGGCAAAAGCAGCAC